>DASWCJ010000137.1:0-11751 GCA_036390155.1 Anaeromyxobacter sp. | reverse complement strand
CGACCTCGGCTACGCCAACCTCTTCGCCTACCTCCACCGCGAGCTCGGCCTCTCCCGGAGCGCCGCCCACTACCGGAAGACCGCGGTCGAGCTGATCGAGCGGTTCCCGCCGGTGGAGGCGGCCTTCCGGTCGGGCCGGCTTTGCCTCACCACCTCCTTCGAGCTCGCCCGCGTGCTCACCCCGGAGAACCTCGACGAGGTCCTCCCCCGCTTCTTCGGGCTGTCGCGGCGGGAGGCGATGGAAGTCGCCGCCTCGATCGTTCCCGCCGAGACCATTCCCGAGCGCACGGTGGTGACGCCCGTCCGCGAATCCGCCCCCGCCCCGGCAATCGCTGCCCTGGACCTCGAGAGGCGCGAAGCCGCGGCGCCGGCCGCTCCCGCCCGAGAGTGCCTACCGGTAGGCACCTCGAGCCCCGCCCCGTCGCGTCGGGTCGAGCCGCCCGCCCGCGTCGAGGTCCGGGCGCTCGATGCCGAGCGGAGCCGGATCCACCTCACGGTGGACCGCGGCTTCCACGCGAGGCTCGAGGAGGCGCGCGACGCCCTCTCGCACCGGGGCCAGGCGCGTCACACCTCGCGGCCCGCCTTCGCGCGCGCCTGCTCCGCCGGGAGCTCCGCGGCGATGAGCCGGCGCACCTCGTCCCGCAGACGCACCGTCTCGTCGGGCCCGCGCCCGGCCGTCTCGACGGGCGCGAGGATCCGCGCGAACGCGCGGCACGGCCGCACCCAGGGCCCGCCCTTCGGCATCCCGTGCGCGGTCCCGTGCACCGCGATGGGCAGCACCGGCACCTGCGCGTCGATCGCGAGCCGGAAGGCGCCGGACTTGAACGGCAGGAGGGTCCCCTTCGCGCTGCGCGTCCCCTCGGGGAAGATCATCACGCTCATCCCGCGCGCGAGGTACTCCTTCGCCTTCGCGAGCGCCTCGCCGCCGCTCTCCGGATCGCCGCGTCGGATCGAGATGTCGCCGGCCAGCCGCATCATCCAGCCGGCCCACGGGATCCGGAACAGCTCCTCCTTCGCGACCCACTTCATCTCGCGGGGAAGTCGGGAGAGCATGAGGATGTCGAGGACCGACTGGTGGTTCGCGACGACGACGTAGGCGCGCCGCCCCGCCGGCCAGCGCCCCTGGATCTCGAGCCGCCACGGCGGGAAGCAGCGAGAGATCGCCGCCCCCACGAGCCGCAGGAACCGGCCCGCCACCACGCGATTCCGGTCGAACGGGAAGGTGAGCGCGAGCAGGAGCGCCTGGATCGGGAGCCCCACCCCGATGAGCAGCATGGCGATGGGGTAGCCGATGATCGCGATGAGGACGTACACGCGGGAAGGCTCCTCTTCGATGGTCACCGGAGCGTCACGGCCGGTGTCGCCGGGCGCGGGCGCTCGAGGTGGTGCGGGGTGCGAGCCTGGAAGAGCGCCGCGGCGGAGAGGAGGCGGGCCTCCTCGAGCGGCGGCGCGACGAGCCTCGCCGCGGTGGGGCGTCCGCCGGAGAGGCCGATCGGGAGCGTGAGCGCCGGCAGGCCGCCGAGCGCGATCGCCGCGGAGAGGGGATCGCGCCCGTCCCCGTCCGCCGGGGCGGGCGCGAGGAGGAGGTCGGCCTTCTCGAAGAGGCGGGCGAGCGTCCGCTGCGCCTCGGCCCGGACCCGCGCGGCGCGGACGTAATCCGCGGCGGTGGCGCCGGCGAAGGACGGCGCCGGAGCCGCGTCCGGCGCCGCGGCGCCCGCGACGACCTCGCCCTCGGCCGCCTCGAGGAGCAGCGCCACCTCGGCCCAGGGGAGCTCCGGCAACGTCGCCGGCGCGAGGATCGCGCCCGCGGCCTGGAGCACCTCCTGCGCGGCGCGGAGGTGCGCGCCGAAGTCGCCCTGCGCGGGCGGGACGTCGAGCGCGCCCACCCGGAGCCCCTGAGCCAGGCGCGCCTGCACGCGGGCGAGCGCGGGCGGCGCGGCGACGGACGCCGCATCGCGCGGATCGACGCCGACGAGGGCGTCGAGCACGATGGCGGCGTCCTCGGCGGAGCGCGCCACGACGCCGAGGGTCGCGAGGCTGTAGGAGGCGAGCGTGACCCCGCGCCGGGAGAGGACGCCGTAGGTGGGGCGGAGCGAGGACGCCCCGCATGCGGCGGCGGCGACGTCGGCCGCGGCGGCGTGCGCGCCGAGCCCGAAGGGCACGAGCCCGGCCGCCACGGCAGCGGCCGCGCCGGGCGAAGCGCCAGGGAGCGGACGCGAGGATTCGAAGGGCGAGCGACAGCTCCGGCCCGGAGCGCCCTCCTCCGCGCGCTCCCCGGGAGACTGGAGCGGGAGCGCCCCCGCGAGCGGCGCGACCGTCGCCTTCCCGAGGAGGATCGCGCCGTGCTCGGCGAGCCGCGCCGCCACCGTCGCGTCGCGCTCCGGCGTCCGTAAAGCGAGCGCCGCGAGGCCGAGCGCCGTCGGGACGCCGCGCGTGTCCACGACATCGGCGAGGGCGAAGGGGATCCCGTGGAGCGGGCCACGCCAGCGGCCATCCGCGATCTCGGCCTGGGCAACGCGGGCCTCGGCGAGCGCGCGCTCGCGGAGGACCGCCGCGAGGCAGCCGAGCCCGGCGGCGAGCGCGTCGGCGCGCGCGAGGCAGGCCTCGACGAGCTCGACCGGCGAGACCTCGCGTGCGCGCAGCCGCGCGGAGAGCGCCGCGACGCCCGCGAAGCCGAGCTCGGCGGGGTCGCTCACCGCGGCTCCCCCGGGCCGGGCGTGGCGCGGAACACGGCCGCCGGCTCCGTCTCGGCCGGGACCCGGAACGACCGGACCGCGGCGACCGTCGCCGCGGAGGTCGGCGGCGCGGCGGGGGCCCTCGGCGGCGCGCCGCCGGAGCTCGCCCCCTGCTTCCCCGCCCCGGCGCCCGCGGTCGCGCACCCCGCGAGCGCGGCGGGCACGAGCGCGAGCAGCCGGAGCACCCCCCGGCGTGACGTCCCGCGCGGTCCGTCTCGATCGCCTCGCATATCGACCTGTCTAGCACGGCGCGGGCGCGCCGAGCGGGAGAGTGGCGCGGCGGCCCCGACCCGAACAGGATCGGGCCGGTGCCCGAGCTGCCGGACATCGAGGTCTACGTCGAGGCCGTCGCGGCGCGCGCGGTCGGGCGGCCGCTCCTCGCAGTGCGGCTCGGGTCGCCGTTCCTGCTCCGCTCCGTGGAGCCGCCCCTCCGCGAGGCGGAGGGAAAGGACGTCCGCTCGGTCCGCCGGCTCGGGAAGCGGATCGTCCTCGGGCTCGAGGGGGACCTCTTCCTCGCGATCCACCTCATGATCGCGGGCCGGCTCCACTGGAAGGCGCGCGGCGCGAAGCTGCCGGGGCGGGTCGGCCTCGCCGCCCTCGACTTCCCCGACGGCTCGCTCGTGCTGACGGAGGCCGGGACGAAGCGGCGGGCTGCGCTCCACCTCGTCCGTGGCGAGGCGGCGCTCGCCGCGCTCGACCGCGGCGGGCTCGAGCCGCTCGCCGCGAGCCCCGCCGACTTCGAGGCCGCGCTCCGGCGCGAGAGCCACACCCTGAAGCGCGCCCTCACCGACCCCTCGCTCTTCTCCGGGATCGGGAACGCATACTCCGACGAGATCCTGCACCGCGCGCGGCTCTCGCCGGTGAAGCTCACCTCGCGCCTCGACGAGGACGAGGTGGCGCGGCTCCACGCGGCGACGCGCGAGGTCCTCCTCGAGTGGACCGAGCGGCTCCGCCGGGAGGCCGCCGGCGGGTTCCCGGAGGGCGTGACCGCGTTCCGGGAGGAGATGGCGGTCCACGGCAAGCACCGCCGGCCCTGCCCGGTCTGCGGCACGCTCGTCCAGCGGATCGTGCGCGCCGAGAACGAGGTGAACTACTGCCCGCGCTGCCAGACTGGCGGGCAGATCCTCTCCGATCGCTCCCTGGCGCGGCTCCTCAAGGAGGACTGGCCGCGCACCATCGAGGAGCTGGAGCGGAACCCGGCGCTCTCGTCCCCGCGGCCCGCGCCCGCACCGCGCGACGCCGGGGGCGCGCGGAAGCCGTAGGCGCAATGCCGGTCACTTAGCGGCCGGCCGCTTCCGGGGTAGCTGCGCATCTTCAGCTTCGGCGAACGCTCCCGTGGGGCCTCGGGCATGGCCCCCGGTCCTCCTGCGCCGCCGCCAGGGTCGCAACCGGCAACGGACGGTCGAGCGGGTCCAGAAACGTGGACGCCGGCGCACGCCCGGGCGCGCCAGCTCCCCGCGAGAGCGTTCCCGTACGGTGGCGGGCACGGCGAGCGCCATGGGCGCGACCCCGAACGGTCACCGGATCTGACGCGCGAAGCTGTCACGCCGCGTGCACGCCGGCTCGCGTACGGACACCGTATCCGAACGCAGCGACGGCGGCGTGCTCGTCGGAGGGGGCCATGCCCGGGCCCGCGAGCGCCGCCGATGGGGCTTCGGCCGAACCACGGGCGGCATGGTGCGGATGTCCGCGGTGATCGGAGATCGCCGCAGCCACTTCGGCAGCCGCCACCCAAGGGCGGGGGAGGCGTCTCCGACGAGCACGCCGCCGTCGCTGCGTTCGGACCGCTCCGATCGACGGAGCCGGCGTGCACGCGGCGTGTCAGCGGCACACGCCAGACCCGCTCGTCCTCGATGGCGCCCTCACTGGTTCCGCCGTGCCGGTCGCAGTCCGGTGCCGGTGCCGTGGGCCGCTGGCGCGCCCGGGCGTGCGCCGGCGTCTGCGCTTCGGGGTCCTTCCGACAGTCCGGCGCCGGTCGCGACTCTGGCGGCGGCGCAGGAGGACGGCGCCTTCCCCGGCCCGCCTCGGCGGCGTTCGGTCCGGGCGCGATGGAGCCGCACCACGATGTGCGCGACCTCGAGAGGCCGGCACTGCTAACTGACCGGCATTGGCTGTAGGCGCGGGTGGGACGCGCGCGTTCTCGACGCCCGATTCGCTCAGGGTACTATCGCCCCGCAGTGCACGACCTCCGTCCGTCCCGCTCCGCCGGGAGCGGAGGCGCCTCCGGGAGGGACGATGCCCCGCTTCGCCGCCGTGCTCGCCGCGCTCGCGCTCGCGGGCTGCTTCACGCCGACCTTCACGAAGGTCCAGCCCGGCCACCCGCTCCGGCAGGGCACGGTCGTCCTCGTCGGCTCGTTCACGGCCGATCCGGCGATCGACCAGCACCACGTCCCGCGCGACTGCGGCGGCCGGTGGAACATGGGCTACTACGAGCCGCCCGGGAAGGTCGTGTTCGTCCAGGAGACGGACGGGAACGTGATGGCGTTCTTCACCGACCCGCGCGCGCCGTTCGACGCCTCGAGCCACAAGACGCCCTCGCAGTACGACTGGACGTACATGCCGCTCTCCGGCCACTTCTTCGTCGAGGTCCCGCGGAAGCCGCGCCTCCACCTCCGCGGGTTCACCTACCTCACGAACGCCGGCGGGCGGATGTTCGACCTCCCCGCCACCGTGGACATCGCGCCCGGCGACCGGGTCGTCTACGTGGGCGAGATCCGGGTGAAGCGCGGGCCCGGGCGCGGGGTCCAATTCGTGAACGCGATCGACGGCGCGAAGCAGGCGGCGCGCGCGAAGGGGCTCGGCTCCCTCGCGAACCTGCCCTGGACGGTGCGGCTCCTGCGCTCCACCGGGAGCCCCTCCGTCAGCCCCGAGTACGGCGACTCCTGCACGGCCGAGAAGGGGTACTGGAAGCAGCTGTTTTGATGCACACCTACCCTGGGCATGGCCTCCGCCTCCCAGGGCTACCACGAGGACGAGAGCAGGCTCTCGCCCCGCACCAAGGACCTCCACCGCGCGCTCGTCTCGCTCCAGGAGGAGCTCGAGGCGATCGACTGGTACCAGCAGCGCGCCGACGCCGCCGAGGACCCCGACCTGCGGGAGATCCTCGAGCACAACCGGGACGAGGAGAAGGAGCACGCGATGATGCTCCTCGAGTGGATCCGCCGGAAGGACGTGGTCTTCGCCCGGATGATCCGGCTGCACACGAGCCGTTCCGGTCCCATCGTGCAGGAGGAGGGGTCCGGGGAGGCTTCGGGCGAGCTCGACGTCGAGGACCGGACCGGGAAGCGGGACGATCGGGAGCGGCGATGACCTGGCAGGATCGGGAGAGCGCACCCTTCGCGCAGGAGGTCTGGGACCAGCTCGACCAGGTGGCGCGCGCGGCCGCGGACGAGGTCCGCTCCGCACGCCGGCTCGTGGACGTGGTCGGGCCGCTCGGCTTCGCGGCCCGGGCCGGCGTCGCCGAGGACGAGCCCATCGGCGTAGACGACGAGTCGACGGAGGCCCACCTCCACGTCCCGAAGGTCCGGGCGCTCCCGGTGCTGCACCGGACCTTCGCGCTCGGCGCGCGCAGCGTCGCGGCGCGCGATCTCTTCCGCGAGCCGCTCGTCCTCTCCGAGGCGGCGGAGGCGGCGCGGCAGATCGGCCGCGCCGAGGACCGGCTGCTCTTCTCCGGGAACCACGCCGCCGCCGTCCGCGGCCTCCTCGCGCACGAGGGCGCGATCGAGCTCTCCGCGGGCGACTGGAGCGACCCGGCCCGCGCGGCGGACGACCTCCTCGGCGCGCTCGCCCGGCTCGACGCCGCCGGACGGCACGGGCCGTTCGCGGTCGCGGTCTCGCCGGCGCGGTACTACCAGCTGCTCCGGCCCTACGCCGGCTCGGCGCTCACGCCCCACGCCCAGCTCCTCCCCGCGTTCGCGGGGGGGATCGTGAAGGCGCCCGCCCTGCAGGACGGCGCGGTGGTGACGATCCGGAGCGCGTCGGGGCCGCGGGTGGTGATCGGGCAGGAGCTCACCGCGGCGTACGACGGCCGCGAGGGGATCTTCCACCGGATCTCGCTCGTCGAGTCGGTGACGCTGCTCCCGGGCGTGCCCGGGTCAGTGGCGGTGCTCGTGGGCGGGCGCTGAGAGCCGTGGCCGGAACGGCGACGCCGGCGACTCCTCTCGGGAGCGCCGGCGCCGGAGACGAAGGGCCGCTCCGCTACCGCGGGTCGACCGACAGCGAGTTCGAGTCCGCGCCGTGCGGGTAGTGGCAGGTCAGGCAATTGACGTTGCCGCTCGAGTCCGTGGGCAGGTCGTTCGTGGCGTTGTTGTCGAGCACCGAAGGCTGCAGATAGCCGTCGGCGTCGATGATGGAGAAGTTCGGCGCGGTCCCGCCCGTCCGGTCGTAGGTTTGCGCGAGCGGCTGGCCCACCGGGTGGTGGAAGACCGACGAGCCGAGAACGATCGCCTGGCCGTTCCCCTTCAGCGTCCCGGGCGTGCCCTCGACGTTCGCCGACGACTGGTTCCGGTCCTTGTGGCAGGTGATGCACATGGTGCTCGAGTCGCCCCGGAGGAACGGGTAGCTGACGTAGACGGGCAACGTCTGATAGGCGCCCGAGCTCGTGGAGAAGGTCAGGTACGAGCAGGTGTTCGTCGTGCAGCTCGCGCTCTCGACGGCGGTGGTCGTGCTGATTCCGACCGGATCCGGGAGGTACGCGGGGGTGGTCGTCGACCGGCCCGACGCGTACCCAGCATACGTATCGTAGTTCCAGGTCTTGGTGCCGCTCGCGTACCCCCACCAGTTGACCCCGCTGTCGAACGAGATCTTGAACGTCGTGGCGGTCGGCATCTTGATGACGAAGGCGAGCGCCTTCGATCCGGCGTTGGTGGTGAGCGTGACCGTTCCGCTGGACATCGGGAGGCTCGTCGTCGAGACGTGAAGCTGACCATACTGCGGCGCCCTGTGGACGTCGTGGCAGGTGGAGCACTTGAGCTTCGTGCCGGAGTCGAGGTGCTTGCTCATGTCCCGGACCCAGGTCGTGGCGCTGCTCGGGTCGGGGAGCGATGCGCCGCCGTTCGTGGCGAGCGCGCTCCAGCTGTGGGAGACCCCGGTGGTGCCGGTGTACTGCGCTTCGTCGGCGTTGGGCCAGGTGAACCCGAAGTTCCCGTTGTTCTGGCCATGACATGCGGTGTTGTTGCAGAGCGCGGCGTTCACCCCGGTCGTGAGCCCGGAGCCGGCCGAGCCGCCGCTGATGTGGCTCTTGTGACACGCCTCGCAGTCATAGCCCTGCTGCCCGAGGTTTTGGGCGCCCCACCCATGGCCGTGAGGGCCGTCCGTCGCTTCCGCGCCGAGCGGCGCAGCGAGGACCGCAAGGACGACGAAGGCGATGGCGCCGAGGAGGGCGACCGGGATCGCGATGCGAGACATCAGTTCACCCCGTTGTCGATGACATGGATCTCGACGCGGGCGGGCGCGCTGCGCACCGTCCCGTCGTCCACCTCGAGCTCGAACGCGTAGGTGCCCGGGTCCTGCGGCACGAAGCGGACCTTGGCGCCCTGGCCGGAGAGCGTCACCCAGGGCCCCGCGACCTGCGTCCAGCGGTAGCCGCTGCCGCCGGTGCTCGCGCTGCCGTCGAGGTAGACGAGCTGCCCAGTCACCGGAGGCAGCCCCGGCGTCGTGACGCGGGCGATCGGGAGGGCCTTGGTCCCACGCGCCTCGAACGACACCCTCGCCGGAGCGCCGACCGCGGCGCCGTCGGTCGCGGCGACCTCGAACACGTACCAGCCCGGGGTGAACGGCACCGCGGTCGGGGTGGACGTGTCGGCGCCGTTGATTCCGGCCGCGGGGCCGGCGAGCTGCCGCCACGCGTAGCCCGTGCCGTTGCCGCTGGCCGTGAGGTGGACGACGGTCCGCACGTCCACCTTGCCGTCCACCGCGTCGGAGGTCGCGGACGCGATCTCCGGCGGGGGCCCGGACTGGCCCACGTAGACGTCCACCGTGGCGGGCGGCGCGCGCAGGCCGCTGCGGTCCGTGACCGTGAGCGCGAAGGTGTAGCGGCCCGGGGCGGGCGGCTGGAACGTCGGGTTCGCGACGTTCGCGGCGGAGAGGGTCACGTCCTGCGGCCCGGCGAGCTGCTCCCACCAGAACGACGGGAACGGATCCACGAACGCGCTCTCGTCGGCGACGCCGAGCGTCACGAGCTGGTCCACCTGCGCCTTCGCGGGATTGGCGACCGCGAGCGCGGCGGAGACCGGCACGGTCGCGACGAGGACCGGCACCTCCGCCGTCCCCTTCGCGAGCGGGTAGGCGGCGAGCGGGTCCGAGGCGGTGAGCTGGAACTTGAAGAGCCCCCGGGCGCGGGGCCGGAGCGTCAGCGTCGATGCGGGCCCGGTACCGGAGAGGGCCGCGCCGAGGGTCTGGTCCCACCTGTAGCCGGGGGTCCCGCCGTTCGCGTCGCTCGAGAACCGCGCGTCGAGCCGGATGACCGAGCCGGGCGAGGCGACGACGACGCGGCCCGGATCGGCGACGGGAGGGACGTTCTCGAGGGCCACCGTGAGACGGACCGGATCGCCCGCGCCGAGCGCGGTCGCGCCCACGACCTCGAACACGTAGCTGCCCGGGAGCCGGGCGATGAACGAGGGCGTGGAGCTGCCCGCGTCCTTGAGCGTCACGGGCTCCGGACCGGAGACCCAGCGCCAGGTGAGCGAGGTGACCGGGAACGCCTCGAGCGCCGCGGACGCGATCACCGCCATGTTCACGAACCCCGGGTTGAAGCTCGCGTGGCCCGACTGCACGATGCGGGGCCCGGCGAGCGGGTCGTTCCCGGCGGCCGCCATCGCGTAGAGGTCGTAGTTGAGGTAGCCGGTCGTCCGGAAGTAGGCGAGCGCGTCGAGCGCGGAGTACTTGTTCAGCCCGGCCTTGTCCTCCCACGCGTCCGACATGCCGTCGCAGTCGGTGTCGATCTTCCCGTCCGAGGTCTGGCACGAGGCGGGGAGCAAGGTCCCGCTCCCGAACCGCTCGATGCGACCGGTCGCGAGGCTCGCGACGAGGACGTCGCCGTTCTTGAGGATCGCGACGCCCGCCGGGACCTTGAGCTGGCCGGGGTTCGTGCCATACGTTCCGATCGAACCGACGTTCACGCCCTGGCCCGTGAACACTTGCACGGTCCCCTGGAACGAGTCGGACGCGTACACGCGGGCCAACGACGTGGTCGGGTCGGGATCGGGGCCGACGGCGATACCGCCGCCGCTCGTCACGAGGCCGCTTCCCGGGAGCGGACCAGCGTAGTTGCCGTCGAGGTCCCAGCCGAACACGGTGTACTTCAAGCCCGGATTAGCGTTGGGGTTGTCTTCGGGGCGCTCCGGCGCCATCCCAGACAAGAGCACCCACGCGCGGTTGCCGCCCGGGTCGATCGCGAGGTCGACCGGTTCGCCCGGAAGCGGGATGGTGGCGACCAGCTCGCCGTTGGGGCGAACGACGCGGACCTGCGCGTAGGGCTGCGTACTCGCCTCGAGCAGCCAGATCACGTTCCGCGTCGGGTCGTACGCGGCCGTCCGCCCGCCGGCAAGGTCGGTCGCAAGGGGAACCTGGCCGATGACGTGGCCGGTCGCCGAATCGGCCTTCCACAGGTGGCCGTTGAAGGGCATCGTGCCGGTCGTGACCCAGAGGAAGCCGCCGCCCTCGGTGATCCCGAGCGCCGGCTCGGGCAGAGCGACGAAGCCCCGCAGCTCGAGCTTGGGCGTGAGGAGCGTCACGATGCCGGAGTTGTACGGCTGCTGCCCGTCGAGGACGCACACGCCGTCGAATCCGTCCCTCGGCACGGCGAGCCGGCGCGGGGCGCGGACCTCCGGGACGGTGAGATCCGCCTGGAACGACGCGAGGACAACGTTCACCAACTTCGAGCTCACCATCGAGACGCCGCTCGCGGTGACCGTCACGTCGATCTCGTAGCTCCCCCCCGTCGTCGGCGCCGTCCAGACGGCGCTGTCGCCCGAGCCGGTGATCATCCCGCCGGTCGCGCTCCACTCGTACGTGAGCGGCTGCGGGACCACGTTCTGGTCGAAGGCGGTGACCGAGTACGAAGCGGTGGCGGACGCCGCGAGCTGATCCGGGCCGGAGATGTCGCTGACGACCGGGCCGAGCGCGCCGACGGGCACGCTGATCGACTTATACCCGGTCCCGCAATGATCGCTCGCGACGGCCTGACAGGAGACGGCGTAGCTTCCCGCGTTCACCGGCACCGTCCAGGACCACGTCTCGGTGGTCCCGGCGATCGAGCTAGTTATGCCGGTCGGATCGAAGGTGCCACCGGCGACGGTGAGATTCAGCGTGACGGCGCTTTGCGCCTGGCCTGCCGCGCACGTGATCGTCGCCGTGGTCCCGGTCATCGGCGACCCCGGCGACACGTACAGCGTCAACGGGATCGTGTAGGGCGTCGTAAAGCACAGCGCCATGCTTGCGGCAGGCAGCGGAGCCATGACGAGAGCCGCGACGAGCGCGGCGGCCGCAGACATGTAGACCCGGTTCCCCATGCCCCTTGGGCGTTGCAAGGGCCGATCCTCTGTGGCGAAAGGGAGCAAGCACCCGTTATCCCCGGTCCGACACGGGAATCGCAATGCGGACGCCCGTCGGAATCGGGCGAAAGGCGGAGGGGCGGGAGCGGCTGGGTGAAATCCCCCATGTCCGGGTCTTTTGCCGCGGGCGGGCTTGCCCCATGCTCCCTGCGTACTTCGCCCTACATCCCCCCACCCGACATCAGGGCGGGTGACGGAGCACGACCCTGGGTCAGGCCGGGGCGACCGAGGTCGCGTGGTACGCTCCCCCCGGCTCATGGTCCTCCGCATCCTCCGCGGCGCCCTCCGGTTGCATCCGGCGCGCCTCGCCCTCGTCGTCCTCTCCACCGCGATGGGCGCAGGGATCGCCGCGGCGCTCGGGTCGGTAGCGCTGCAGGCCGAGGAGCGTATCGCCCGCGAGCTCCGCTCCTTCGGCGCGAACATCGTCGTCGAGCCCGTCTCCGCCGCGGCGCCCGGCGTGGCGC
>DASWCJ010000136.1:0-7756 GCA_036390155.1 Anaeromyxobacter sp. | reverse complement strand
GCGGACGCGGATGGTCTCCTCCACGGGCGTGACGAACAGCTTCCCATCCCCGATCTTGCCGGTCCGCAAGGACCGCTCGAGCTCGTGGAGGATGCGGGGGACGAGCGGGTCCGGGACGACGAGCTCGATCTTGAGCTTCGGGTTCAGGTCCACCTCGTACTCCGCGCCGCGGAAGATCACGCGGTGGCCCCGCTGGCGTCCGTAGCCCTTCACCTCGGTCACGGTCATGCCGGTCACCCAAGGGTGGTGCGCGAGGGCGGCGCGCACCTCCTCCAGATTCCAGGGCCTGACGACGGCCTCGATCTTCGTCATGCGGACCTCCGTCCTACGTCCTCCGGCCGACGCCGATCGACCCCGCGGCGCGGCGTGTCGAGGACCGTTTGCAGTCGGTGTGCCACGAGGGACGGCAGGCCGACGCGGGGTCGTCTTGCGCGTCCCCGCGCGGGTGCCCCGCTCGAAGGCGGCAGGTGCTGCGGACGCGAGCAGCGTCCGCGCCGGACGCTCCCGCGTGACGTGACGGAGGTCACGTTCTGCGCGCGCCCGCGCCGCAGCCCGAAATCCACCCTGGCGCATCGACTCGCGGTACGGTCCGCGCGACAATGGGGACCCGAGTCCCCGTCTGCGAGGTCCGGTCATGCTCTCCGTGCTCGTCGCTGCGCTCGTCGCGGCCGCAATCCCGTCGGACACCGTCTACACGGTGGACGGCGGGCGCATCACCGGGAACGTCATGGAGGAGAGCGCGACCGCTGGCGTCGTGATCCAGACGCCGGACGGCTCGGTGCGGAGGATCGACCGGGGGCAGGTGTCGCGCATCGAATACGCCGACGGCACCATCTCGCCGCCGCGCCCGCCGTCCCCGCCGCCGGAGGTCGCCGCGCCCGCGCCCCGCGCGAAGGCGGAGGGGCCGCTCGACACCGTCTTCTTCGTCGGCGGCGGCCGGGTGCGCGGCACGGTGATCGAGGAGAACCCGCGCTCCGGCGTGCGGGTGCGCCAGCTGGACGGCACGTACCAGGCGTACGCGCGCGACGACGTCGCCCGCGTCGAGTACGCGGACGGCACCGTCTCGCAGGTCGCGCCCGCGCCGGCGCCCGCCGCTGCGGCGCACGAGGCGGAGCGGCAGTTCCCGCTGTACCTGACGCTCGGCCTCGGCGCGACGTTCCTCGGCGGCGACGCGACGAAGCAGATCTCGATGAGCGACGTGTTCGCGCTCCAGCAGATCCACGCGTCCTCCGAGCTCGGGCTGCGTCTCACCCCGGGGTGGGCGATCGGCGTCTATGCCGATGCGGGCGGCGGCGATCCGTCCGCGAACACGACCCAGCAATGCCAGGCGCTCGGGTACGAGTGCACCGCCTCGGCCGGCCGGATCGGGTTCCTCGTGCGGCACACCTGGGACCCGCTCACGTCCCGGCCGGTCTGGCTCTCGCTCGGGACCGGGTGGGAGTACGGCGCGATCTCCATCGACCAGCGTCACATGCAGAACGCCTCGAGCTCCGACTCGTCGCGGGAGGATCTCCTCACCTTCGTCGGGCGCGAGCACCTCCGCGTCGGCGCCGGGATCGACTTCCGGATGAGCCGCCTGCTCGGGCTCGGGCTGTACGGGAGCGTCTCGTTCGGCACCTACGACACGGTGGAGGATCGCGTCTCGACCGTGGAGGTGGACCGGGCGAGCCACAGCACCGCGCAGGTCGGGATGCGCCTGATCCTGTTCCCCTAGGACGACCCGGAGGACCTCGTGCTCGACCTCTTGCTCTCCATGCTCCTCGCCGCGCAGGCCGGTACCGTCTTCACCACCGACGGCGGCCGGCTCCGAGGCACCGTCGTGGACGCGGGCCCCACCGGCGTGACGGTCCAGCTGCCCGACGGCGCCACCCGGAAGCTCGACGCGGCGAAGGTCTCGAAGATCGACTATGCGGACGGGACGACCTGGAAGCCCGGCGCGGCGCCGCAGGCGGCTGCCGTTGCCGCCGTCCCCTCGCCGGCGGCGAAGCCGTCCTCGATGGCGATCCCGGTCGAGAAGCTCGACACGGTCTTCCTCGCGAAGGGAGGCCGGGTGCGCGGCCTCGTGACGGAGGAGGGGCCGGAGGGCGTCGTGGTCCGGCTCGTCGACGGGACCGAGCGCCGGTACGCTCCCGGCCAGGTGAGCCGGATCGACTGGGCCGACGGGACGCGCACCGAGCTCGCCGCCGCGTCCGCGCCGCCGATGGCCGCCGCGCCGGCGAAGCCCGCACCCGCCGCTCCCGCGCCCCCGCCCGCCGCGGCGCCCGCACCCGCACCCGCACCCGCACCCGCGGCGCCGGAGCAGGTCGCGCCGCCCACGCCGCCGCCGGCCACCGCGCCTCCCGCACCGCCGGCCGCGCCGCCTCCTCCTCCGGCCGCGCCGCCAGCGCCTCGAACCGCGGCCCCGGCCCCGGCCCCGGCGGTCGCCCAGTAGCGAGCGAGACTCGCCTCCATGCCCCTCCTCGATCGCGCCGCGGCCCGGGACATCCCCCGCATCCTGTTCATCGTGCTCTCGATCGGCGTCCTCATCGCCGCGACGCTCTGGATCATGCGTCCGTTCGCGGGCGCGATCGTCTGGGCGACGATGTTCGCTGTCGCGACCTGGCCGGTCCTGCTGTCGCTCGAGGCCCGCTTCGGCGGCCGCCGCGGGCCGGCGGTGGCCGTCATGCTCGTGGCGCTCCTCGCCGTGCTCGTCGTCCCGACCTGGCTCGCGATCTCGACTCTCGCCGAGAACGCGGACCGGCTCGGCGAGCTCGCGCGCTCCGTCCTGAAGGAGGGGCTGCCGCCGCCCCCGCCGTGGCTCGAGCACGTGCCGGCGGTGGGCGCCCCGCTCGCCGAGCGGTGGCGGGCGGCCGCCGATCCGGAGTCGCTCGCGTCGCGGCTCGCGCCGCACCTGCGCGAGGCGGCGACGTGGATCGCGTCCAGCGCGGCGGGGGTCGGCTCCGCATTCGTCCAGTTCCTCCTCACCGTGCTCGTCTCCGGCATCCTCTACACCTCCGGGGAGAAGGCGGCGCTCGGGGTCCGGCGCTTCCTGCGGCGGCTCGCGGGCGAGCGGGGCGAGAACATCGCCTTGCTCGCCGCGAAGGCGGTCCGCGCCGTCGCGCTCGGGATCGTCGTCACCGCGCTCGCGCAGACCGCGCTCGCCGCCGGCGGACTCCTCCTCGCCGGCGTCCCTCACGCGGGCCTCCTCGCCGCGATCGCGTTCGTGCTGTGCATCGCGCAGGTCGGGCCGCTGGTCGTGCTCGCGCCCGCCACTATCTGGCTCTACTCCTCCGGCGAGACCGGGAAGGGGACGCTGCTGCTCGTCTTCACGATCGCGGCGCAGGCGATCGACAACTTCCTCCGCCCCGTCCTGATCCGGCGCGGCGCCGATCTCCCGCTGCTCCTCATCCTCTCCGGCGTGCTCGGCGGCCTGGTGAGCTTCGGAGTGGTGGGGCTCCTCCTGGGGCCGGTCGTCCTCGGCGTCGCGTGGACGCTCGTCGGCTCGTGGGTGGCGGAGCTCGACGACGCGCCTGACCCTCTCCCCTGAGGTCCCCTGAGGGGAGAGGGAATGGGAGAGGGGTGGGCGCCGTGCGGCGCGGATTCGATCACTTCGCGGCGGCGGCGACCTCGGGAAGCGCGAGCGCCTCGCGCAGCCCGCGGGCCTTCCCCTGGACGATCCGCTCGTTCCGGGGGCCCATCCGCACGAGGTGCTTCTCGACGGCGCCGAGCGCCTCGAGCGCGGGATCGGCGAAGAGGTAGAGCCCCTCGTCGCGCACGACGCGCACGTCGCCCGCCGGGATCGGCGCGCCCTCGATCCGCCGGAGGGCGCGTGCGGTGGCGCGGTCGAGCGAACCCGCGGGATAGCCGAGGGCCCGGTGAGCGGCGTCGAGGGCGCCGTGGAGGCGCCGGTACGCGGTCGCGAGCGCGCGCGCGTCGATCGAGTCGATCGCGTCGGCGACCGCGTCGTAGCGGTCGTAGGACCCCGGGGCGATCGTGAGCCGGTCTCCGCGCGAGAGCACCGCGAAGGGCGCCCGCGGGGCGAGCGGCTCGAGCCAGCGCCGCGGGCTCGTGCCCTCCGCGACGTTCGCGGTCACGACCGCCCACCGGCGGACGAGGTCGTCCACCCCGAGCCACTTCCGGAAGAGCGGGCTCGCCGACGCGTCCTCGAGGAGGGCCCGCGCGCCCTCCGGTCCCACCGGGCTCTCGACCGCCGCCGGAGCAGGAGGCGCCGCGGGAGGCGCCTCCTCGGGCGCGGCCGGTGCGGACGCGACCGCTTGCGGGGACGCGGGCGTCGTCTCGCCGGGACCCGCGAGGCGGTACGCGAGAAAGCCGCCGAGCGCGAGGGCGGCGGCGAGCGGGAGGAACCACCAGCGGATCCGGGACGGGCGGAGGTTCGTTCGGGCGGGCTCCATGCCCACCGAGTACAGCGGCCGACCCGGGCGCATTCTCGCCCGGGTGGAGCGTGCCCCCGCCGGGCGACCTCGGGCCGGTGATCGCGCAGGCGCGCGGCTGCACGACTTCAATTCGCGGCGAGCGATGGCACGGAGAGGGAGCCGGGATCGGGTTACAATCGCAGTGGAGGCACGCTCCGTCCTTGTCAGCGCGACGATCCGCGGGAAAGCGCACGAAGTCCGAGTCCGGCGACGAGGCGGAGGTGGCGCCGGAGCGGCGGAGATCCGTCCGCTTCCCGGCCATGCTCCGCGTGGACTATCCGCTCGCCGGGCGGAACGCGTTCGGCTACTCGGCGAACCTGAGCCGCACTGGCCTCCACCTGCGCGGGAAGCTCGACCTCGCGGTCGGCGACCCGCTCCCGCTTGCGCTCCACCTCCGGACCGAGTCGGAGCCGGTCCCGATCGACGCGGTCGTCCGGAACGTCCGCGGTGGCGCGACGCCGGGGGTCGGGCTCGAGTTCCAGCCGCGCAAGAAGGACGCGCTCGCGCCGATCCACCGGTTCGTTGCGGAGGAGCTCGTCGGAAAGCTCGAGGCCGCCCTCGCGCGCTCACTCGGGAACGTCGCCGCGGTGCTCCAGGTCGCGGGGTACTACGTCGAGACCGGGCGCGCCGACGAGGCCGAGGACCTGCACCGCCGCGCGCTCGCGGCGAGCCCGGGCGCGACGCCCCTGTACGAGGGGCTCGGGCGCCTGCTGCTCCCGCGCGTGCGCGCCGGCGGGAAGGGCGCGCCGGCGCTCGCCGAGCTCGAGGCGCTGCTCGACGCGGGCCTCGCGACCGGCGACACCCCCGTGCTGCGCGCGCTCCGTCGCGACGCGCAGGCGCTCCGCAAGGAAGCCGGGAAGCTCGAGCGCGAGCGGGAGCGCGAGGAGGAGGAGCGCCGCAAGCGCGAGGAGAAGGAGCGGCAGGAGAAGCTCCGCGCCGCGCTCGAGCGCGAGGCGCAGGCGCAGGCCGACAAGGCGCTCGCGGCGCGCCGGCGCGAGCTCGAGCGTGAGCTGGAGGCGCGCGCCGAGGAGGCCGCGAAGGCCGCGGCGGAGGAGCGCAAGGCGCTCCGGGCGGAGAAGGCGGAGCTCGCCCGCGCCGCCGAGGAGCAAAGGGAGCGCGAGACCGGGATCGAGCGCCAGCAGAAGCGGCTCGACGCCCGGGCCGCGAAGCTCGAGGAGGAGCGGCAGGCGCGCCTCGCCGAGGTCGAGGCCAGGAAGGAGGAGGCCGCCGAGGCCGCGCGGGCCGCGCGCGAGAAGGAGAAGGAGCTCTCGGCGCGCCTCGCCGGGATCGCCGCGGACGAGCAGGCCGCCGCGGAGCGCGTGAAGGCGCGACAGCGGGAGCTCGCCGCCGAGGAGCGGGACGTCGCGCGGAAGCGAGGCGAGCTCGCCGAGGCCGAGAACCTGCACGCGGCCGTGGAGAAGGCGCGCGCCGACGCCGCCCAGCTCCGGCGCGAGGGGAAGGAGGCCGCGGAGCAGCGCGAGAAGGGCGAGGCCGCGTTCCGCGCCACGGAGCGCACGCTCGCCCAGACGACGAAGGCGCTCGAGGAGGCGCAGGCGGGCCGCGCCGCGCTCGAGGAGACGCTCGCCGCGGTCCGGGAGGACCTCCGCGCCGCGAAGCGGGAGGCCGGCCGCGCCGGGGATCGGGTCACCGCGCTGGAGAAGGAGACGTCGGGGCTCCGCGGGGAGGTCGAGCGGAGCCTCGCTGCTGCGGCGAAGGCGGCCTTCGCGGAGAAGGAGGCGACGGAGGAGCGGGCGCGGATCGCCGCCGAGAGCCGGAAGCTCGCCGAGGCGACCCGGGCGGCGGAGAAGGCGCAGGCGGCGCTCGCCTCGGAGCGGGACCGCGAGGCGAAGGCGGTCGCGGCCGAGCGCGAGAAGGAGGCGAGGGCGCTCGCGGCGGAGCGCGTCCGCGATGCCCGGACGCTCGCTGCGGAGCGGGAGAAGGACGCGAAGACGCGCGCGTCGGTTGCGGCCGAGGCGAACCGCACGGCGGAGGAGCGCGCCGCGCTCGGGCCGGAGCGCGTGTCGCTCGCGAAGTCGCGCGCGGAGCTGGAGTCGCGCGAGAAGGCGTTCGAGTCGGCGGAGCGGAGCCTCGCCGGGCAGCGCGAGTCGCTCGGGGCCGCGCGCGACGCGCTCGAGACGCGCGCGAGAGCCATCGGCGACGCCGCGGGTGCGATCGGGGACGCGAAGCAGGCGCTCGTCGGGGAACAGACGGCGCTCGCGGCGGAGAAGGAGGCCCACGCGGAGGAGCGCAGGTCGGTCGCGGAGGAGCGCGCGGCGATCGTGTCCGCCCGCGTCGCGCTCGATCGGCACCAGGAGGAGCTCGCCAGGGCGGAGCGCGCCTTCGCCGAGGCCGAGCGGCGGCTCGCGACCGAGCGCGAATCCCTCGGGGCAGAGCGGGACACGCTGCGCGCGGAGCGGGATGCGCTCGGAGGCGAGCAGGACGCGCTGCGCGCGGAGCGAGAGGCGCTCCGAGGCGAGCAGGAAGCGCAGAGCGCAGAGCGAGAGGCGCTCGGAGGCGAGCAGGACGCGCTCCGGGTCGATCGGGAGACGTTCGCAGCGGAGCGGGCGGTCCTCGTCGCGGAGCGCGAGCGGCTGGCCGCCGACGCTGCCTCGCTCGGCGGGGACGCGGGTAGCCTCGCGGCGGAGCGTGCGCGCGTCGCGGAGCGGGAAGGCGCGCTCGCGGTCGAGCGCGCAGCCGTCGCGGATGAGGCGCGGAGGCTCGAGGCCGAGCGCGCGGCGCTCGCCGGCGACGCGAAGGCGCTCGAGGGCGAGCGGGCGAAGCTCGCGGCGGAGACGAAGGCGGCGGAGGCCGACCGCGCGCAGCGCGCGAGCGACCGCAAGGAGCAGGACGAAGGGATCGCCGCGCTCGAGCGACGCGCGCGCGAGCTGGACGAACGGACCGCGCAGCTCGAGCTACGGAAGCGCGAGGTCGACGAGGCCGCCAGGAGGGTCGTCGTCGAGGTGGACGACGAGGACGTGGAGGTCGTCACCAGCGCGGACTTCGAGTCGATCGACGAGCATCCCCCCACGAAGGAGGGCACGGGCGGCGCGCCCGTGGCCTAGGCAAAATGCCGGTGACTTAGCGGCCGGCCGCTTCCGGGGTAGCTGCGCATCTTCAGCTTTGGCGAACGCTCCCGTCGGGCCTCGGGCATGGCCCCCGGTCCTCCTGCGCCGCCTCCAGGGTCGCAACCGGCACCGGACGGTCGAGCGGGTCCAGAAACGTAGAGGCCGGCGCACGCCCGGGCGCGCCAGCTCCGCGCGAGAGCGTTCCCGTACGGTGGCGGGCACGGCGAGCGCCATGGGCGCGGCCCCGAACGGTCACCGGAGCTGACGCGCGAAGCTGTC
>DASWCJ010000135.1:0-13881 GCA_036390155.1 Anaeromyxobacter sp. | reverse complement strand
CTTGAGCTCCTCGCGGAGCGCCTCGCCGAACCGCGCCGCGAGGTCCCCCGCGCGCGCGGGATCGGCGACCTCGGCGAGGACGTCGAGCCGGTCCTTTTGCCCCTCCCGCGTGACCACGGCCTGGACGCGCGCGATCTCGGGGAAGCGCTTCGCGACGGCCTCCACCTGCGCGCCGCGGACGAACATGCCCCGGACCTTCACCGCGTCCCCGACCCGACCGAGGAGCCCCGCGAGCTTCGGGGTGGTGCGGCCACAGGGGCACGGCACGGCCGGCGCGAGCGCGGCGACGTCGCCGGTCCCGAAGCGAAGGAGCGGGTACGCCTCGTCGAAGATCGTCGCCACCACCTCGCCCGGCTGGCCGGGCGCGGCGGGCGCGCGGGTCTCGAGATCGAGCACCTCCACGATGCAGTCGGGGTGGAGATGCCAGCCGCCCTTCTCGACGCACTCGTAGGCGAGGCAGCCGAGGTCGGCGGTCCCGTAGCCCTGCAGCACGCGGACGCCGTGGCCCTCGAGCTCGGCGCGGAGCGACTCGGGGAGCATCTCCGCGATGACGAACGCGACCTCGAAGCCGAGCGGCACCCCGGTCTCCTTGCCCTTCTCGAGCAGGGTGAGGAGGAAGCTCGGCGTGCCGATGTACCCGGTCGCCCGGAGATAGGCCGCGACCTTCGCCTGCAGCTCGGTCTGGCCGACGCCGCCCGGGATCGTGACGCAGCCGAGGGCGCGGGCCGCGTCGTCGAGCATGAAGCCGAGCGGCGTGAGGTGGTACGAGGCGGAGACGAGCGCGACGTCGCCGGCGCGGAAGCCCGCGGCGGCGAGGCCGTGGCGGAACCGCCAGAAGTCGTCGGCCTTCCCCTGGGGGTCGTAGATCGGCCCGGGCGACATGAACATCCGGGCGAGCCGCTCGACGGGGACGCCGGCGAGCCCGCCGAAGGGCGGCTCCTCCGACTGAAGCCGGGGGAGGTCGTCCTTCCGCGTCACCGGCAGCCGCGCGAGGTCGTCGAGACCCCGGATCGACTGGGGATCGACGCCGGCCTCCGCGAGGGTGCGCCGGACGCGCGGCGCATTCGCCGCGGCGTGCCGGACGGTGGCCGCGAGCCGTGCGCCGAGCTCGGCGCGGCGCGCGGGCTCGGAGAGGGTCTCGAGCCGCGGGTCGAGGATGCCGCCGGGTCGCAGGTTCGCCATCGGAGGGCTCCTTGCGCTAGGGACGGGCGGGCGCCTAGAGCCAGCGCTTGCGCCGCTTGTAGAACTTGAGGTTGCGGTAGCGGGTCGCGCCGCCGCCGCCGAGGTAGAACTCCTTCACGTCCTCGTTGGCGCGGAGCTTGTCCGGCTCGCCGTCGAGGACGATCCGGCCGCTCTCCATGATGTAGCCGTAATCCGCGATCTGGAGGGCGAGGTTCGCGTTCTGCTCGACGAGCAGGAACGCGGTCTTCTCCTCCCGGTTCACCCGCTGGATGATCCCGAAGATCTCGCGGACGAGGAGCGGGGCGAGGCCGAGGGACGGCTCGTCGAGGAGGATGAACTTCGGGCGCGCCATGAGCGCGCGGCTGATGGCGAGCATCTGCTGCTCGCCGCCGGAGAGGTACCCGGCGAGCTTGTTCCGGTGCCGCTGGAGCGGCGGAAAGTAGTCGAAGCAGAGGTCGTGGTCCCGGCGGAGCCCGGCCCGGTCGTTCCGGGTGTACCCGCCCATCACGATGTTCTCCTCCACCGTGAGGTCCTCGAAGACGCGGCGCCCCTCCATCACCTGGAAGATCCCCTTCTTCACGATCTTCTCGGGGCCGAGCTTGTCGATGCGCTCGCCGTCGAGCTCGATCGCGCCGTCCGTCACCTCGCCCTCCTCGGCGTGGAGGAGGCCGGAGATGGCCTTCAGGGTCGTCGACTTGCCGGCGCCGTTCGAGCCGAGCAGCGCGACGATCTTGCCGGCCGGGACCTCGAGGGAGAGGCCCTTCAGGACGAGGATCACGTCGTCGTAGACGACCTCGACGTTCTTCAGGACGAGCATGGATCTCCGGGGTTGCGGGGGCGGAGCGGGTTCACCGCCCCGCCCCCCGCGTCATTCCTACAGGCCGAGCCACTCCGGCTTGCGCGGCAGCTCGTAGTCCTTGAGCTTCACGAGCTTGCCGCCCTTCACCTGGTAGAGCGAGACGCTCGTGGTGGAGCGGTGATCGTCCGGCTTGTAGCTGACCGGCGCGGAGAGGCCGCCGAGGTCGAAGTTCTGCAGCGTCTCGAGCGCCTCGCGGATCCCCGGGCCGTTGAGCTTGCCCGCCTTGTCGGCGCGCTTGAGGGCCTCGGACCAGACCATCACGTACGACCAGCCGCGCACGTAGTTGGAGTCATGGGTGTCGGTCGGGTGGTTCTTCTGGTGCCACTCGACGAGCTTCTTCATGCCCGGGACGTCCGAGCCGAACGGCGGGTTCGGGAGCGAGCCCACCACGCCCTCGGCGGCGTCCTTGGCGACGTTCACGAGGAGCTCGCCGAAGCCCCAGACGTTCGTGCCCCACTTCGTGGTGAGGCCGAGCTTCTTCGCGTCACGGAGCACGACCGAGAACGGCGGGGTGGTGACCTGCGTGTAGGCGTAGTCCGCCCCCTTCTGCTTCATGTTGAGGAGCTGGCTCGTCGCGTCCTGGACGAGGCCGGGGAGGATCTCCTCGTCCACCACGTCGACGCCGATCTCCTTCGCGAAGCGGCGGCCCGCCTCGATGGGCGACTTGCCGTAGGCGTTGTCGCCGTAGAAGAAGGCGACGCGCGGGTTGCGGCTCTTGTCCTTCCAGTCCTCCTTCACCCACATGAGCCAGGCGCGGAGCGCGTCGGAGTACGACGGCGGGACGAAGAAGTTGTACGGGGTCTTCTTGGGGTCGGTGAGGTGGGCGGAGAACGAGGCCGAGAAGTACGGCATCTGGTCCTTCGTCACCGTGTCCTTGAGGGCCTCGGTGTCGCCCGTGCCCCACGCCTGCATGAGGACGACCTTCTCGTCGTTCACGAAGCGCTTGTAGAGCGCGACGCCCTCCGGGACCTTGTAGCCGTAGTCGGCGTCCACGAGCTTGATCTTCTTCCCGTTGATGCCGCCGTTCGCGTTCGTCCACGCGACCGCGTCGCGCACGCCCGCGGCGAAGGGCTTGCCGACGTCCGCGGTGAGGCCGGTGATGTCGAAGATTCCGCCGACCTTGATCTCCTGCGCCTGCGCCGCTCCGGCGAGAGCTGCCGCCACGAGCAGCGCGATCGTCCCAGTCGTCCGCTTCATGCGTCTTCCTCCAGGGTTTGGTGCTGCTGCCGCGGTCCTGCGGGTGCTGCGCCTCCTCCGGCGGTGATCAGTAGGAGAAGGGGTAGAGCTTCCAGTAGTTGCGGATGTGGTGCCACCGCGCCGCCATGCCGTCCGGCTCGAACAGCAGGAAGAGCACGATGGCGAGGCCGAACACGCCTTGCTTGAGCGGGGCGAAGAGGTCCGCGACCTTCGGGAACCACTCGGCGAGGCCGCCGGTCCCGACCCGGAGCAGCTCCGGGAGGAGCGTGATGAAGATCGCGCCGAAGATCGAGCCGAGGATCGAGCCGAGCCCGCCGATGATGATCATGCCGAGCTGGTCGATCGCCACGCTGATGGGGAAGTTCTCCGGGCTGATGATGTGCCCGTGGTAGGCGACGAGCGAGCCGGCGACGCCGACGTAGAACGAGGACACGCCGAAGCTGAGGAGCTTGTACTTGAAGACGTTCACCCCCATGACCTCGGCGGAGATGTCCTGGTCCCGGATCGCGACGAAGGCCTTTCCGGTCTTGGTGCGGAAGAGGTTCTTCGCGAAGAAGAGCATCCCGATGGTGAGCGGGAGGACGAGGTAGAAGAGCTTCCGGTCGCCGTCGAGCTCGAGGCCGCCCAGCCTCGCCGGGGGGACCGAGATCCCGTTCACGCCGCCCGTCATCGAGTCCCAGTGCGTCGCGGTGAACTCGACCACGAAGTGGGCGGCGAGGGTCGCGACCGCGAGGTAGAGCCCTTTGAGCCGGAGGGAGGGGACGCCGAACACCATCCCCACGAGCGCTGCGGTGATCCCAGCGAGCGGGATCACGATCGGGAACGGGAGGCCGAGCCGCCCGGCGAAGAACGCGGTCGAGTAGGCCCCCACCGCGAGGAAGGCGGCGTTGCCGAGCGAGATCTGGCCGGTGAAGCCGGTGAGGATGTTGAGCCCGGTCGCCGCGATGACGGCGATGAGGATCCGGTTCAGCACGTCCATCCAGAAGAAGGGCAGGACCGCCGGCGCGGCGCAGAGCGCGACGAGGAAGAGCGCGAGCAGGCCGCGGACCAACGTCGTCTCGAAGATCGCCATGTCCTCGCGGTAGGTCTCGCGGAATTCGCCGCAGTTCATTCGAAGCTCTCCCGGGCGCGCTAGACGCGCTCGATCTTGACCTTGCCGAACAGGCCGTAGGGCTTGAGGCTCAGGATCGCGACGAGCGCGATGAAGGGCGCGACCTCCTTCACCCCGCCGCCGAAGACCGGGTCGAGGTACCCGCCGGCGAGGTTCTCGAGGATGCCCATGACGAGGCCACCGACGATCGCGCCGAGGACCGAGTCGAGGCCGCCGAGGATCACCACCGGAATGACCTTCAGGCCGAAGAAGGCGAAGGCCCCGTCGACGCCGCCGCGGATCCCGCCGAGGAGGACGCCGCCGATGGCGGAGACCACCGCGGCGATGGACCAGGCCATCGCGAAGATGTGCTGCACCGACACGCCCATGGAGAGCGCCACCTGCTGCGAGAAGGCGGTGGCGCGCATCGCGATCCCGGCGCGCGTGTACTTGAAGAAGGCCGAGAAGAGGACGAGCAGCACCCCGACGCTCGCCACGCTGAAGAGGTAGCCCTGCGAGACGGGGAGCGGCCCGATCATCACCGGCTCCGACGGGAAGATCTGCGGGTACGGGTAGGTCTCGGTGCCCCAGAAGCCCTGGGCGATCGCCTTCAGGATCGAGGCGAGGCCGAGGGTGAGCATGATCACCGAGATGGTCGGCTCGCCGATCATGGGGCGGAGCAGCAGCCGCTCCATGAGGACGCCGAGCACCGCGAAGAACGCGAGGGTGAGGAGGAACGCCGCCCAGAGCGGCACGTGGTACGCGCCCACGATCGCCACGCACACGTAGGCGCCGAGCATCAGGAACTCGCCCTGGGCGAAGTTCAGGATCGACGACGACTTGTAGATGATGACGAAGCCGAGGGCGACGAGCGCGTAGATCGACCCGATGACGACGCCGTTGAGCGTGAGCTGGAGGAGGAACTCCATCGTCACGCCGCCTTTCCGTGCTCGAGGCGGCGGACGAGGAGGGTCGTCCGGATGCGGGAGGTCTTGCCGTCCTGGAACTTGATGGTGGTGTCGATGGGCACCTCGCGCGCGTCACCGTAGAGGGCCTCGATCACCTCCGCGTACCGCTGCTCCACGAAGCCGCGCCGCACCTTCCGCGTCCGGGTCAGCTCCTCGTCGTCCGCGTCCAGCTCCTTGTAGAGGAGGACGAACTTCTCGATCTTGGCGGCGGGGGGGAGCGTCTCGTTCACCTCGTCCACCGCGGACTGGACGAGGTCGTAGACCTCCTTCTTCGCGGACAGGTCGGTGTAGGTCGTGTACGAGAGCTTGTTCTTCTCCGCCCACTTCCCCACCACGCCCATGTCGATGCAGAGCATCGCGGTGAGGAAGGGCCGGTTCGAGCCGACCACCACCGCCTCCTTCACGTAGGGGGAGAACTTGAGCCGGTTCTCCACGAACTGGGGCGAGAACTGGGTCCCGTCCGCGAGCTTCATCACGTCCTTCACGCGGTCGATGACCACGAGGTGGCCCTCGTCGGTGAGGTAGCCGGCGTCGCCGGAGTGGAGCCACCCCCCCTCGAGCGTCGCGGCGGTGGCCTCGTCGTTCTTGTGGTAGCCGAGGAACACCGACGGGCTGCGTGACAGGATCTCGCCGCGCTCGTCGATCCGGATCTCGGTGCCGGGGATGGGCTTGCCCACCGTGTGGAACGCGATGTCGCCCTCGCGGTGGATGCAGCTGATCCCCGAGATCTCGGTCTGGCCGTAGATCTGCCGGAGCGGCACGCCGATCGCGTGGAAGAAGCGGAAGACGTCGGGACCGAGGGCGGCGCCGCCGGTGGAGGCGGAGCGGAGGTTCGTCATCCCGAGTCGGTCCCGGAGGGCCCGAAAGAGGAGGACGTCGGCGAGCCACCGGGCGATCCGGTCGCCGAGGCCGATCGGCCTCTTCTCGAAGCGGAGGTCGGCGATCCGCTTCCCGATCGGCATGCAGCGCTCGTACATGAAGCGCTTGAACGGCGTGGTGTCCATGATCTTCACTTGCACGGTGGAGACCAGCGACTCCCAGACCCGCGGCGGCGCGAACATCACGTCGGGCCCGATCTCCCGGATGTCCTCGGTGACGGTGTCCGGCTCCTCGGGGAAGTTGACGGTGAAGCCCTTCGCGAGCGAGGCGGAGAGGCTCATCATCTGCTCGCCGATCCAGGCGAGGGGCAGGAACGAGACGAACTCGTCGTCGCCCTTCTTCTCGTCCACCTCGTCGAGGGCGAGCGCCATCGTGAGGAGGTTGCGGAAGGTGAGCATCGCCCCCTTGGGGTTGCCCGTCGTGCCGGACGTGTAGCAGACGATCGCCACGTCGTCGGGCGTCGTCCGGCGCACGTTCACCTCGAAGAGCGCCGGCGCTTCCTTCCCGAGGGCCCGCCCCTTCTCCTCCACCGCCTCGAAGGCGATGAGGGCGGGGTGGTCGTACTTCCGGAGGCCGCGCGGGTCCGTGTAGACGACGTGGCGGACCTTCGGGAGCTTCTCGAGCATGTCGAGGATCTTGTCGACCTGCTCCTGGTCCTCGGCGACGACGATCGACGCGTCGCAGTGGTCGATGACGAAGGCGACCTCGGTGACGTTCGAGTCCTGGTACAGGCCGACCGAGGCGGCGCCCGCGGCCTGCGCGGCGATCTCGGTGAAGACCCACTCCGGCCGGTTGTCGCCGATGATCGCGACTTTGTCGCCCGGCTTCACGCCGAGCGCGACGAGCCCGAGGGAGAAGTCGCGGACGTGCTCGTGGTAGGCGGCCCAGGTGAAGGACTGCCAGATCCCGTACTCCTTCTCGCGCATCGCGACGCGCTTCCCGATGGTCCGGGCGTTGCGGACGAGCAGCTTCGGGAAGGTGTCGTCGCCGCCCAGCGCCTGCAGCCCGCTCATCCGTCGATCTCCAGCTCGTGCTGCTCGCCGAGGTAGGCGTCCTGCACGTCGCGGTTCTTCTGGATCTCCGCGGGCGGCCCGACCGCGATCCGCTCGCCGAAGTTCAGCACGGTCACCTTGTTGGAGAGCTCCATCACGACGCCCATGTCGTGCTCGATCATGACCGTGGTGGTCCCGCGCTCCTCGTGGATCTCGAGGACGAAGCGGGCCATGTCCTCCTTCTCCTCGGCGTTCATGCCCGCCATCGGCTCGTCGAGGAGCAGGAGCTTCGGCTCGAGCGCGAGGGCGCGGGCGAGCTCGACGCGCTTCTGCAGGCCGTAGGCGAGGGTGCCGACGACCTTCTTGCGGATGTGCTGGATCTCGAGGAAGTCGATCACGTCCTCGACCTTCTCGCGGTGCGCGATCTCCTCGCGCGCGCCCGGGCCGACGTAGGCGCCGCCGCCGAGGACGCCGACCTTCTGGTGGAGGTGGCGGCCGATGAGGAGGTTGTCGAGGACCGTCATCCCGCGGAAGAGCGCGATGTTCTGGAAGGTGCGGGCGATGCCGAGCGCGGTCCGCCGCGACGGGCTGAGCCGCGAGACGTCCTTCCCCTCGAAGTGCACGCTGCCGCGCTGCGGCCGGTAGACCCCGGAGATGCAGTTGAGGAGGCTCGTCTTCCCAGCGCCGTTCGGGCCGACGATCGCGTGGATCGTCCCCTCGTCCACGGAGAGGCTGACGTCCGAGAGGGCGTTCACGCCTCGGAAGCTGAGAATGATTCCGGATGCCTCGAGCAGGGCCACACGACCTCTCGCGACCACGGGGTGCTCGGGATGGTGGCAAAGAACCGCTTTCTGCTCAAGCTTCGCGCAGAATTTTCTGCGTCACCTCCGTGTTGGCCAGAACCACCTCCGCCTGCCTCTAACGGGTCAGTCTTAACCGGGCGGCCAGGTGAACGCCCGGCCGCCCATCAGATGAAGGTGGACGTGGAACACGAGCTGATGTGCGTCCTTGCCCACGTTCACGGTCGCTCGCCAGCCTTGGCCGTCGATCCCGCGCTCCTTCGCGATCCGTGCGGCCACCCGCATCAGCTTCCCGGCGACCGCGTCGTCCCCGGGCGAGAGGTCGTTCAGCGTGGCGACGTGCTTCTTCGGGATCACGAGCACGTGCACCGGCGCCTGGGGCTGGATGTCGTCGAACGCGAGGACGTCGTCGTCCTCGTACGCCTTCTTCGCCGGGATCTTCCCCTCCACGATCTTGCAGAACAGGCAGTCCGCCATGGCGCTCCTCCCGCGGGCGACGCGCCCGCGCTCCTCCGCTAGAAAAGCTTCCTCGAGTCGAGCAGGATCGTGACCGGCCCGTCGTTCACGAGCTCGACGTCCATCTCCGCGCGGAACACCCCGGTGGCGACCGCGAGCCCCTTCTCCCGCAAGAGCCCGCAGAACCGCTCGTAGAGCGCGTTCGCGGCCTCGGGCGCGGCCGCCTCGACGAAGCTCGGGCGGTTCCCCTTGCGGGCGTCGCCGAGGAGCGTGAACTGCGAGACGACGAGCACGCCGCCGCCGACCTCCGCGAGCGCGAGGTTCATCTTCCCGGCCGGGTCCTCGAACACGCGCAGCGCCGCGACCTTGTCGGCGAGCTGCCGCGCGTCGTCCTCGGCGTCCTCGCGCGCGACGCCGAGCAGCACGGCGAGCCCCGGTCCGATCGAGCCGGTGGCCCGCCCGCCGACCCGCACCTCCGCGCGGGAGACCCGCTGCACCACGGCGCGCACGCGCCTCTCATGGCACGCGCGCCGCGCCGCTTCAACCGCCCCGGCGGGCCCCGGCGGGCTCGGGCCCGAGCCGTCCGTGACAGCGCTCGGTCCGCGTGCTAGACGCGGCTCGTGCTGCTGCTTCGGGACGCGCGGCCGTCGGATCTCGCGAGCCTCTCCCGGCTCGCGAAGATCCTCGACACCGTCAACCTCCCGCACGATCCCGCCGCGCTCGAGGAGATCCTGCGGCGGTCGGTCCGCTCCTTCTCCGGCTCGATCCGCGATCCGCTGAAGCGCCACCACGTCTTCGTGGCCGAGGCGCGCGGGCGCGTCCTCGGCACCTCGATGGTGATCGCGCAGCACGGCACGCGGGAGTCGCCCTGCACCTTCTTCGACGTGTCGGAGCGGGAGCACTACTCCTCCACGCTCGACCGGCACTTCCGCCACGTGGTGCTGTCGCTCGGGTTCCACTTCGAGGGCCCGACCGAGATCGGCGGCCTCGTCGTAGACCCCGCCGCGCGCGGGGCGCCGGAGCACCCGGGGCGGCAGCTCGCCTTCGTTCGCTTCCTCTACGTCGCGATGCACCGGGACCGGTTCCGCGACACGGTGCTCGCGGAGCTCATGCCGCCGCTCACCCGCGACGGCCGCAGCCGGTTCTGGGAGTCCTTCGGGCGACGCTTCACCGGCCTCGACTACCGGACCGCCGACCGGCTCTCCCGCGAGAACAAGGAGTTCATCCAGCAACTCTTCCCGAACGTGGACGTGTACGCGACCCTCTTCCCGCCCGGCGTCCGCCGCCACCTCGGCGAGGTCGGGCCCGCCACCGAGCCGGTGCGCAAGATGCTCGCGTCGATCGGCTTCCGCTACGTGAACCGGATCGACCCGTTCGACGGGGGGCCGCACTGGGAGGCGCGGACGGACGACATCACCCTGGTGAAGGCGCGCCGGGCCGCCCGGCTCTCACCGACGCCGCTCGCCGGCGAGGGCCAGGACTCGCTCGTCGCGTTCGAGCCGCGGCAGGGCCCGGACCGGTTCCGCGCGGTGCGCTGCCCGGTCCGGAGCGCGGGCGACGGGCTGCGGATCCCCGCGGAGGCGGCGCGGTGCCTCGGCGCCGGCGCGGGCGACCGGCTCGACGCCGTGTCCTTCTAGATCCGCACGAACGTCGCGACCCAGGCCCGCGGGCTCCACCCCGGGATCGTGGTCTGGAAGGCGCCGGCCCGGATCCGGGTGAGCGCGAAGATCGACCGGAACGCGTCGCCGAGCTCGTGCTGCGCGATCCGGTGCGGGCCCGGGCCGGGCGGCTCCTCGTCGGAGAAGCAGAGGAGGTGGAGTGTGCCGCCCGGGGAGAGCACCTCGCAGAGCGAGTGCGCGTAGGGCCGTCGCTGCTCCGGGTCGAGGCTGTGGAAGCAGCCGCTGTCGATCGCGGTCTCGACGCGGCGCCGGAGCTTCGCGAGGTCGAGCGCGTCGGCGACGAGGAACGCGGCCGGCAGCCCGCGCGTCGCGGCCTTCGCGCGCGCCCGCTCGATCGCGACCGGGGCGAAGTCGATCCCGAGGACCTGGCGCCCGTGCGCCGCGAGGAAGAGCGCGTTCTCGCCGGTACCGCAGCCCACGTCGAGGACGTCGCCGACGATCTCGCCCTCCTCGGCGAGCTTCACGATCTCGGGCTGGGGGGCCCCGATGTCCCACGGGGTGCGCCCCTCGCCGTACGAGGCCTCGAAGTCGCCGCGGCGGTCGCTCATGCGTCCTCTCCGGGCCCGGAGCGCCGCTCCCCGGGCTCCGCGCCGACGAGCACGGTCCCGGTGCTCCCCGGGTCGAGCACCGCGCGGACGAGATCGCCCTCCGCGACCTTCCCGAGGATGACGACCGACTTCGCGCCGCCGGCGAGCACCTGGAAGGACTCCTCGAGCTTCGGGATCATCCCGCCCGAGATCGTCCCGTCCTCGACCATCGCCTCGAACTCGCGGCGGGTGATGCGCGGGATCCGGGTCGCGGGATCCTTCACGTCGCGCAGCACACCGGGCGTGGACGTCACGAGGACGAGCGCGTCGGCGCGGAGCGCGCCCGCGAGCTGGCTCGCGACCGTGTCGCCGTTGATGTTGAGCGCCTGGCCCTTCCGGTCGCAGCCGAGGCAGGCGAGGACCGGCACGTAGCGACGCTCGAAGAGATCGCCGAGGAGCGGCAGGTTGAACCCGGTCACGTCGCCCACCAGGCCGAGGTCCACCGGATCCGGGCCGGCGCCCTGCATCACCTGGGGCGGGCGCCGCGCCGCCTGGATCACGTGGCCGCTCGCGCCGTGGAGGCCGACCGGCATCACGCCGTTCGCGAGGAGGCGGGCGCAGAGGTCCACGTTGAGCTGCCCGGCGACGACGTACTTCATCACCTCGAGCGTCGGGGGATCCGTGAAGCGGCGCCCCGCGACCATGCGCGTCTCGAGGCCGAGGGTCTTCTGGAGCGCGGTCGCCTGCGGCCCGCCGCCGTGGACGATCGCGACGCGGTTGAACCCGTCGACGAGGGTGCGCAGGTCGCGCGCGAGGACCTCGAGATCCGGCGAGTGGACGAGCTCCCCGCCGAGCTTCAGCACGATGGTCTTCATGGTGTGCTCACGGTGGCCACGGGCCCGGATCCGCGAGCGAGGCCGTCTCGTCGAGACCGAGCATGAGGTTCATGTCCTGGATCGCCTGCCCCGCGCCGCCCTTCACGAGGTTGTCGGTCGCGCCGAGGAGCGTGACGGTGCGGCGCCCGCCGCGGGCGGGTCCGGCGACCACCCCGACCTCGGCGAAGTTGGAGCTCGACACCGCGGCGACCTCGGGGAGGCGCCGGCGCGGCACGCGGACGAACGGCTCCTGCGCGTAGGCTTCGCGGTAGAGCGCGTCGAGGCGCGCCTGCGTCCAGGCCTCGGGGAGCTCGACGAAGGCGGTCGCGAGGATGCCGCGGCCGAGCGGCGCCGAGACCGGCACGAAGCGGAGCGCGAGGTCCTTCGCGCCCGCCGCGAGGAGGGTCTCCTCGATCTCGGGGACGTGCTGGTGCTCGAGCGGCTTGTACGCGCGCAGGTTCCCCGCCCGGACGGGGTGGTGCGTCGCCGCCGAGGGCGCCGCCCCGGACCCCGAGGAGCCGGTGATCCCCTGGACGTGGACGATCCCCTCGAGGAGGCCCGCGCGCGCGAGCGGGAGGAGCGCGAGCTCGATCGTGGTCGCGAAGCAGCCCGGCGCCGCGACGAGGCGCGCCCGCCGGATCGCCTCGCGGTTCTGCTCGGGGAGCCCGTAAGTGAACTGGGCGAGGAGCGCCGGGGCGGGGTGGACCTTCCCGTAGTGGCGGGCGTAGGCGTCCGCGTCCTTGAGCCGGAAGTCTCCGCTCATGTCCACGACCTTGAGGCCGGGGATCGCGACGAGCTCGGGGACCTTCGTCGCGGACACGCCGTGGGGGAGCCCGAGCAGGACCACGTCCACGCCGCGGGCGGCCTCGGCGGGGGCGAGCGCCTCGAACACGAGGTCGGTCCGCCCCTCCAGCGCCGGATCGGCGGCGGAGAGCGGCTCGCCGACGAGGTCGATCGACGCGACCCGGACGAGCTCCACGGCGGGGTGCACGAGCAGTCGGCGAACGAGCTCGGCGCCGCCGTACCCGGAGCCGCCGACAACCGCGGCGCGGTGGCGCTTGCCGGCGCTCATGCGCCGCCCTTATACCGGGACGGCCCGGGCCTCGCCAGCGCGCGCGGGCGCGCGGCGACCGGAGGAGGTCCCCGGATGACGAAGACGGCCCCGACCGACGCGCTCCAGGACGCGCTCGCCTGGCTCGGCGGCGCGCGGCCCGCGATGGAGGATCTTCTCCGCGCCCTCGTCGAGGCGAGCTCGTCCACCGCCGATCGTGCGGGCGTGGCGGCGGTGGTGGGCGTGCTCTCGCCCGCGCTCGAGCGCGCCGGCGTCGCGACGGAGCTCCTCTCGAGCGACCTGTACGGCCCGCACCTCGCGTTCCGCGGCCCGGCGGCGGGTCCCCCCGTCTTCCTCGTCGGCCACTCCGACACCGTCTTCCCCCGGACCGCGTTCGCCGGGTTCCGCCGCGACGGCGATCGCGGCCTCGGGCCGGGGGTCTTCGACATGAAGGGCGGGCTCGTGGTGATGGCGTTCGGCCTCGCCGCCGCGCACCGGGCCGGGCTCCTCGCGCGCGTGCCGGTCGCGGGGCTCGTCGTGTCGGACGAGGAGGTGGGCTCGCCGGAGTCGCAGCCGCTGCTCCGGGAGCGGGCGCGCGGCGCGGCCTGCGCCCTCGTCTTCGAGTCGGGGCGGCCGGGCGACCTCGTCGTCACCCGCCGCAAGGGGGTCGCCTCGCTCCGCGTCGAGGCGCACGGCGTCGCGGCCCACGCCGGCAACGAGCCCGAGCGCGGCCGGAGCGCGATCTGGGCGCTCGCCCGCTTCGTGGACCGGGCGCAGGCGCTCTCGGATCCCGGTCAGGCACGCTCCGTGAACGTGGGCACCTTCCACGGCGGGACGAGCAAGAACACCGTGCCGGAGCGGGCGGCGTGCGAGGTGGACCTCCGCTTCGGGACCGCGGCGGACGGCCGCGCGCTCGAGGAGGCGGTGCGCGAGGCGGCCCGCGCCGCCGCGCTCCCGGGGACGTCGCTCGAGGTGAGCCGGGCCTCCCTGCGCGCGCCGCTCGAGCGAACCGACGCGTCCGTCGCGCTCGCGGCCGAGTACGGCGCCTGCCAGCGCGCCTGCGGGCTCGGCGAGGGTGAGGCCCCCCCCGCCGGCGGCGGCTCCGACGCGTGCACCACCTCGGAGGCGGGGGTACCGTCGATCGACGGGCTCGGGCCGCGCGGCGCCGGCTACCACACGCGCGAGGAGCAGGTGGACCTCGGGTCGCTCGTGCCGAAGGCGCAGGCGCTGCTGCGGTTCCTCGCCGGACGCGCGTAGTGGCGGAGGGGTGCCCCTCCGCGCGCCGCGGACCGCCCGGAGGTCGCCTGGGCGCGATCACTCGACCGC
>DASWCJ010000134.1:0-16398 GCA_036390155.1 Anaeromyxobacter sp. | reverse complement strand
CTCACTCGACCCGGAGCAGCTGCGCGCCCACCAGCAGCTGATCGCCGATCGCGAGGTCGGCGGCCCGCGCCAGCTTCACGAAGGTGCCGTTCGAGCTCCCCGCGTCGGAGAGCACGAGCTCGGCCCCCTTCACCTCGATGCGCGCGTGGCGCGCGGACACGTACCGGTCCGCCGGGAACGTGATCTCGCCCGCGTCGCGTCCGAGGACGTTCTCGCCCTCGCACAGCGGGAAGATCTCGCCGAGCCCGCCGCCCTCGAGGAGCTGCGAGAGCCGGAAGCGCGCACCGCGGTCCTTCGTCCCCCAGGCGCGGGTCCCGGGATCGACGGCCGCCGCGGGGCGGGGAAGGGGCTCGAGCCGTAAGAGCTGCCGGCCGACCCGGAGCTCGTCGCCGATCGAGAGCCGGCGCGGCTCCTTCAGCCGGAGGAAGGTGCCGTTCACGCTCCCGAGGTCCTCGACCCGGAGGACCCCGCCCGCGATCGTGAAGCGGGCGTGGCGCGGTGAAACGGTGGGGTCGTCCGGGAGCCGGACGTCGCCCCCGCTCCGGCCGCAGACCGCCTCGTCCCGCCCGACGTCGAACACCTGCCCGGGCTGGCCGTCGTGCCGGACGAGCGTGAGCCGGATCCGGCCCGCGCCGCGCGCCGGAGCGTGCAGCGAGAACGGGACCGGGGTGAGGGCCGGGCCGCCGGGCGGCGCCGCGAGGTGACGCGGCGTGGGCGGCGACGACGGCGCGACGGGCTTCCCGCAAGCGCCGCAGAATCGGTGGCCGGCCTCGAGCGGCGCGCCGCAGTGCGCGCACGTCGCGGCGGCCGCGGCGGGCGGCGGGGCCGCCGCGAGGGCCTGCCCGCAGTCCAGGCAGAACGCGTGGCCCGCCTCGTTCTCGCGGCCGCACCGCGGGCACCGGTTCGTGGACATTCCCGGCATTTCGCCACGCCGGGGGGCCCAGGGTCAACGCGTCCCAGACCCCGCGCGGTTCCAGTAAGATGCGGGGCCATGCGCCCCTGCCCCGAGTGCAGCAATGCCATCGAGGACGCCGCCCGGTTCTGCCCGCACTGCGGCGCGGCCTCGGCCGCGGCGCCGGAGTCCGCGGACCCGTGGATCGGGCAGGTCGTGAACGGGAAGTTCCGCGTCGAGGCGGTGCTCGGCCAAGGGGGGATGGGGAAGGTCTATCGCGCGAAGCACCTCACGCTCGACCGCCCCGTGGTGCTGAAGATGCTGCACGCGGATCTCTCCTCCGACCCGCAGGTCGTGCAGCGGTTCCAGCGCGAGGCGCGGGCCGCCTCTCGGCTCAACCACCCGAACTCGATCGCGGTGCTCGACTTCGGCGCCGCCGAGGACGGGACGCTCTTCATGGCGATGGAGTTCCTGTCCGGCAAGGACCTCGCCCGGATCATCGGGAACGAGTTCCCGCTCGGCGAGGGGCGCATCGTCCGCATCGCCGCGCAGATCCTGTCCGCGCTCGCCGAGGCGCACGCGCAGGGGATCGTCCACCGCGATCTCAAGCCCGAGAACGTGATGGTCGAGCCGCGCCGCGGCGAGGCCGACTTCGTGAAGGTGCTCGACTTCGGGATCGCGAAGATCACCTCGCCCGGCGCGAACGAGCCGAAGCTCACGCAGGCGGGGCTCGTCTGCGGCACGCCGGAGTACATGAGCCCGGAGCAGGCGCGCGGCGCGGACATCGACTCGCGCAGCGACCTCTACTCGATGGGCGTCCTGCTCTACCAGATGGCGACGGGGGAGCTGCCGTTCCAGTCCGACACGCCGGTCGGCTTCCTCACGAAGCACCTCAGCGAGCAGCCGGTCCCCGCGCGCGAGCGCTGGACCGACGTGTCGGAGGCGCTCGACGCCGTCATCGCCAAGGCGATGTCGAAGGACGTCGCGACCCGCTTCCAGACCGCCGAGGAGATGCGCGAGGCGCTCCTCGCGGTCGATCCCGCCGCGCTGGCCGCGCCGTCGCCGGCCGCGCAGCGCCCCGCCGGCGCGACCCCCGCGCCCCAGGCGCGCCCGGCGACGCCGGCCCCCGGGGCGAAGGCCGCCACGACGGCGCGGACCGCCGCTGCGCCGGCCCGCGCCGCCGCACCCGGTGACTCCATCGCGGTCACGGTCGTGGAGCCGCCGCAGGCGCCGCGGTCGTCGCGCAAGATCTTCTGGCTGTTCGCGGTCGCGATCGTCGTCGCGGCGGCGGGCGGGGGCGCCGTCACCTTCCTCGCCCGGCAGAACGCCGCGGCGCGGAAGGGCGCGCCCGACCTCGTCGCGCCCTCGCAGCAGGCCGCGCCGCCCATCGCAGCGACCCCGATCCCGATCCCGATCCCGATCCCGACCGCGACCGCGACAGCGACCCCGACCCCCGTGGCGACCCCCGTGGCGATCCCCGTCGCCGAGCCGCCGCCCGCGCCGACCACGAAGGTCGCGACGGTGGCCCCGAGGAAGAGCGCCGCGAAGCGGGATCCGGCGAAGGCGCTCGCACTCTACGAGAAGGGCGAGGCGAAGCGGTCGAAGCAGGACATCGAAGGTGCGATCAAGCTCTACCTGTCGGCGGAGCAGTCCGACCCGGGTCTCGCCGACGTGCAGAAGAAGCTCGGCCTCTGCTACCAGCTGAAGGGCGACACGAAGCGCGCCGCGGACCGGTACCGGAAGTACCTCGCGTCGAAGCCGGCGGACTCCGAGCGGGTGAAGGCGGTCCTGAGCACGCTGGAGTAGCGCGGAAGAGCTATGCCACGCGCAGGACCTCCTGCCCCATCCGCACGCAGTCCCCGTCGCGCAGCTCCCGCTCGCCGTGCGGCGGGACCTTGACGTAGGTGCCGTTCGACGAGCCGACGTCGCGCAGGCGCGCCGTCCCGTTCTGCTCGATCACGATCTCCGCGTGCACCTGCGACAGGTGCGGGTCGTCCCCGAGGTTCACGGCGCAGCCCCCGCGCCCGATCGTGATCGCAGGGCCGGGGCGGACGAACACGCGGCCGCCCACGCCGCCCTCGAGCCACTCCTCGATCACCACCGCGGGCGGCGCGGGGCGCGGCGAGCCGAGCCGGAGGGTGCCGTCGGGAGGCGGGGTGGGGGCGGACGGGAGGAGCCCCGCGAAGCGGAGGAGCCGCTCGCCGACCGCGAAGTGGTCCCCGGCGCGGAGCGGGACCGAGAGCGCTCGCAGCCGCAGGAAGACGCCGCCCGGCGCGCCCTCGTCGCGGACGTGCAGCGCGCCGTTCCGGTAGAGGAAGGTCGCGTGGTGCGGGGCGAGGCACGGATCGCTCGGGAAGAGGATCGCGCCCTTCGCCCGCCCGGCCTCGACCGACTCGGCGTTGAGCCGGAAGGTGGCGCCCTCGTAGTCGCCTCCGCCCTCGAGCACGAGCTTCGCGCGCCCCGGCGCGAGCGCGCCGAAGACCTGCGAGGCGGTCCGGCCGGGCGCCGCCGGCTTCATCGTGACCTGCGTCCCGTGCGCCCCGAGCGCCTGTCCACACTGCGCGCAAAACCGGCCCTGGGCCTTGGCACCGCACTTCGGGCAGGTCGCCTGGAGCGCGATGGGCGCGCCCGGCGCGGGGTTCGCCGCCGGCTTCGGCGGGGCGGGGGGCGGGTGGAAGGCGCGGACGCCGGGAGCGCCGGCGCCGGGGGAGGGCTTCAGCGTCGCAGCAGGGACGAACCGCGTGGCGGCGCCCGACGCCGGCTTCGGGAACGAGCGGACGACGGGCGTGCCCGGGACTGGCGGCGGCGCGGGCGGCGCGGGCGGCGCCGGGGCGGCCGCGGGCTCCGGCGCGGCGGGGGCGGGCGCCTCCGCCGCGGCGCCGATCGGCTTGCCGCAGGCGATGCAGGCCTTCGCGCCCGGATCGTTGTACGCGTCGCAGGCGCGGCAGACGATGCCGAGGATCCCGGTGAGCCGGCCGAGCTCCACCTCGGCGCCGCACCCCGGGCAGGCGGCCATCGTCAGGTCGATCTCCGCGCTGCACTTCTTGCATTTCATCGAGACCCCTCCGCTCCCTCGACGAACGACCACTCGCCGCGGCCGATAGCGAGGTACCCGGTGGTGCCCACGACGATGGTGGTGAGCACGGACAGGAACGCGAGGACGAGGCGGCGGGGCATCCCGCGCGGGAGTGTACCAGCGAACGCTCGTGCGCCCGGGACGGGCCGCTCCGGTGCGCGCGGCCTACCCGGGCGCGCAGTCGGTTCCTGGCGCCGCCTGCCGCGCTGCGTTACGGATCGAGGGTGCAAACTTGCCGCACCGGGAACCGACCCGCTACGCTCGACCTTCACCCTTGCTTCGCTTGAACGACATCCTCGACCGGGTCGCGTCCTACCACCCGGATCCAGACCTGGACCTCATCAAGAAGGCCTACGTCTACAGCGCCAAGGTCCACACCGGGCAGATCCGCAAGTCGGGCGAGCCCTACCTCGTCCACCCCCTCGAGGTCGCCGGCCTGCTCGCGGAGCTGAAGCTCGACGAGGCCTCGGTGGTGACGGGTCTCCTTCACGACACGATCGAGGACACCCTCGCGACGAAGGAGGAGATCTCCGGGCTCTTCGGCGGCGAGATCGCGGACCTCGTGGACGGCGTGACGAAGCTCTCGCAGTACACCGCCGCGAACACCCAGGAGGAGAAGCAGGCGGAGAACTTCCGCAAGATGGTCGTGGCGATGGCGAAGGACATCCGCGTCCTCCTCGTCAAGCTCGCCGACCGGACCCACAACATGCGGACCCTCGGCGCGATGAAGCCCGAGTCGCAGGAGCGGATCGCCCGCGAGACCCTCGACATCTACGCGCCGCTCGCGAACCGGCTCGGCATCCAGTGGATCAAGAGCGAGCTCGAGGACCTCTCCTTCCGGTACCTGCGGCCGCAGGAGCACGCCGACCTCGCCGGGAAGGTCGAGATCGTCGCGCGCGAGAAGGAGCGGTTCGTCCTCGACGTCGTGGACATCATCCGCCGCAAGCTCACCGAATCGGGGCTCGACGCCGCGGAGGTCTCCGGGCGGGTCAAGCACCTCTACTCGATCTGGCGAAAGATGCAGGAGCTCGACGTCGAGTTCGAGCAGATCCAGGACGTCGTCGGCTTCCGGGTCATCGTCGCGGGCATCGCGCAATGCTACGAGGCGCTCGGCGTCATCCACTCGCTGTGGAAGCCGGTGCCGGGCCGCTTCAAGGACTACATCGCGATCCCGAAGCCCAACCGCTACCAGTCGCTCCACACCACCGTGGTCGGCCCGAAGGGCGAGCGGATCGAGGTGCAGCTCCGGACGATGGAGATGCACCAGATCGCCGAGGCCGGCGTCGCGGCGCACTGGGCCTACAAGGAGAAGGGGCGCGACGGGAAGGGCGGCGACGGGATCTCGAAGCGCGACGCCGAGACCTACGGCTGGCTCCGGCAGCTCGTCGAGTTCCAGAAGGAGCTCGCCGACCCGCGCGAGTTCCTGGAGACGGTGAAGGTCGACCTCTTCTCGGACGAGGTCTTCTGCTTCACGCCGAAGGGAGCCGTGAAGAGCCTCCCGCGCGGCGCGACCCCGGTCGACTTCGCGTACACGATCCACTCCGAGGTCGGCCAGCACACCGTCGGCGCGAAGGTGAACGGGAAGCTCGTCCCGCTCCGCTACAAGCTCAAGAACGGCGACACGGTCGAGATCCTCACCTCGCCCCACTCGCACCCGTCGAAGGACTGGCTCACGTTCGTCCGGACCAGCCGGGCCCAGGCGCGAATCCGGCAGTTCATCCGCCAGGCGGAGCACCGGCGCGCCACCGAGATCGGCAAGGAGGTGGCGGAGCGGGAGTTCCGCCGCTTCGGCGTCACGCTCAACAAGGTGCTGAAGGACGGCACCATGGAGAAGGCCGCCCACGCGCTCGGATACCGGATCCCGGAGGACCTGTTCGCGGGGATCGGCTACGGGAAGGTCGCTCCGCACGACGTGCTCCGGCAGATCGTGCCGCCCGAGAAGCTGGCGGAGCGGACGGGCGAGCCCGAGGCGCCCGCGTCCGGGCTCACCGCGCTCTTCCGCAAGGTCGCGCGGCGGCCCGTCACCGGCGGCGTCCGGATCAACGGCATCGAGGACGTGCTCGTCCGCTACGGCCGCTGCTGCAACCCCGTGCCGGGCGACTCGATCGTCGGGTTCATCACCCGCGGGCGCGGCGTGACGGTGCACACCGTCTCCTGCGACAAGGTCCTCGGGGTGGACCCGGAGCGGCGCGTCGACGTCGCCTGGGACGTGAAGGGCGATCTCAAGCGCCCCGTCTCGCTGCGGGTCGTCACCACCGACCGCCCCGGGATCCTCGCGGAGATCTCGCACATCTTCAGCGAGGCGGGGATCAACATCTCCCAGGCGAGCTGCCGGACGATGACCCCCGGTGAGCGTGCCGTGAACGACTTCGAGGTCACCATCGGCGACCTCACCCAGCTCAAGTCGGTCATGCGCTCGATCGGGCGGATCGAGGGCGTCACCTCGGTGGAGCGCGCGAGCGGGTAGGCGCGCGATCGGAGATCACCATGCGCAGGATCGTGTCGAGCCCGGCGGCCCCGAAGGCGATCGGTCCCTACAGCCAGGCGATCGAGTCGCGCGGGACGCGGACGCTCTGGCTCTCGGGCCAGATCCCGCTCGACCCCGCGACCGGCGAGCTCGTCCCGGGCGACGTCGCGGCGCAGGCGGAGCGGGTGATGGAGAACCTCGGGGCGGTGCTCGCCGCCGCCGGAGCGGGCTTCCACGATGTGGTCCGGTGCACCGTCTACCTCGCCGACCTCGCCGACTTCGCGAAGGTGAACGAGGTGTACGGCCGGCGCTTCCCGAAGGACCCGCCCGCGCGGGCGACCGTTCAGGTCGCGGCGCTGCCGCGCGGCGCGAGGGTCGAGATCGACGCGGTCGCCGTGCTGGAGTGAACGGCGCGCCTACTTCCGGCTGCGCTTCTTCTTCGTCTCGCCCGCCTTGCGGCGCGCCTTGTTCACGGTGCGCGCGGCGATCTCGTCCGCGCGGCGGGCGCGGCTCCCGCCGGCCTTCTTCGCAGACCGCTTGATTTGTTCGTACTGCCGCTTCCGCTTGGGGCTCTTCACGCCACGAGGGGGCATCGTTCGCTCCTCCAGGGCCGAAGTTAGGGACGGACGTGCCCGGCGGGCAGCCCTACAGGCTCCTACGGCTCCTCGTACGTGTACGGCTTCCCGGCGTAGTTCCGGAGCTTCCACTTCTTGCCCTCGCGGCCGAGCACGTACTGCGGGATGATCGGGATCTTCCCGCCGCCGCCGGGCGCGTCGATGACGTAATGCGGGACGGCGAGGCCGGAGGTGTGGCCGCGCAGCGCCTCGATGATCTCGATCCCCTTCTCGACCGGCGTGCGGAAGTGGCTGATGCCGTGGGCGGGGTCGCACTGGAAGATGTAGTAGGGCCGCACCCGCATCATGAGGAGCTTGTGGTTCAGCTCCATCACGATCTTCGGGTCGTCGTTGATGCCCTTGAGGAGCACCATCTGGTTGTTGATCGCGCACCCGCCGTCGGCGAGCTTGCGGCACGCCTCGAACGCCTCCGCGGTGCACTCCTTCGGATGGTTGAAGTGCGTGTGGATGTAGACGGGCTGGTGCTCGCGCAACATGCGGACGAGGTCGTCCGTCACGCGCTGGGGGAGGGTGACGAGGTTGCGCGTGCCGAGCCGGAAGATCTCGACGTGCGGGATCGCGCGGAGCCGGCCGAGGACGTAGTCGAGGCGGTCGTCGGAGAGCGAGAGCGGATCGCCGCCGGACACGACGACGTCGCGGACCTCCGGGTGGTTCGCGATGTACGCGAGCGACTCCTCGATCTGCTTCTTCGCGGCCGCGCTCGTCGGGTCGTTCACCTTCCGCTTGCGCGTGCAGTGGCGGCAGTACACCGGGCAGTTGTGCGTGACGTAGAAGAGGACGCGGTCCGGGTAGCGGTGGGTGATGCCCGGCGTCGGCATGTCCCGCTCCTCGGCGAGCGGGTCCTCGAGATCGGCCGAGGCGACCTGGGTCTCGTCCATCGTCGGGACCGACTGGAGCCGCACCGGGCAGTGCGGGTCGTCCGGGTCCATCAGGGACGCGTAGTACGGCGTGATCCCCATCTGGAACTCGGAGGCCGTCTCGACCACCGCGCGCCGCTCGTCCGGCGTCACGTTCACGACCTTCTCGAGCTGCTCGAGCCGCGTCACGCGCTCGCGCTGCTGCCAGTGCCAGTCGTTCCAGAGGGCGTCCGACACCTCCCTCCACGGCCCGCGCGGCGCGGGCTTGAACCTCGCGCGGATGTTGGGGCTCACCATGGCGGTGATCTAGCACGGCCGGTTTGACTTCGCCGGCCCCGACCCCCTAGCTTCCCCCGGTGCCGGCCCGGAGGGCGGACGCCGGTCCGGGGACCGGGCACGAGGAGCGAGGGGAACGCGTGATCTCCAGGATCATCGAGGCGCTGGCGGTCTTCATCATGGGCGCCATCTCGGCGATGGGCTACGGCGGCGTGGTGCTCCTCATGGGCATCGAGAGCGCCTGCATCCCGCTGCCCTCCGAGATCATCATGCCGTTCGCCGGGTTCCTCGTGTACCAGGGCCGCTTCACGCTGCAGGGCGCGGCCCTCGCGGGCGCGATCGGGTGCGTGGTCGGATCGATCCCCGCCTACTACCTCGGGAAGTACGGCGGACGCCCCATCATCGAGAAGTACGGGAAGTACGTGCTCCTCTCCCACCGCGAGCTCGACTTCGCCGACCGCGTCTTCCAGCGCTGGGGCCAGTGGGTCGTGCTCGTGGGGCGGCTCCTGCCCATCATCCGGACGTTCATCGCCTTCCCCGCCGGTGTCTCCCGGATGCCGATGGGGAAGTTCATCGTCTTCACCTTCGTCGGCTCCTACCCCTGGTGCCTCGCCCTCGCCTGGGCCGGGGCGAAGCTCGGCGAGGCGTGGCACACCGACCCGCGCCTCAAGGCGCTGTACCACCGGTTCGAGCTCGTCATCGTCGTCGCGTTCGTCGCCTTCGCGGTCTGGTTCGCCTGGACGAAGGTGCGCGAGGTGCGGCGCTACCGCGCGGAGCGGCGCTCGGAGCGGGGCGCCGCGCCGGACGAGGCGTGATCGGGCGGGCTGCCGCGGCCCTCGTCGCCGCGTCGCTCGCGGCCGGAGCGGCCGCGGAGGAGCTCATCGTCGTACAGGTGCCCGGCGGCAAGGAGCCGATCGAGCTCCGGCTCGAGGACTACGTCGCGGGCGTCGTCGGGGCGGAGATGCCGGCGTCCTTCCCGCCGGAGGCGCTGAAGGCGCAGGCCGTCGCCGCGCGGAGCTACGCCCTCACCCGCAAGATCGACGCGCAGGCCGCGAACCGCGGGCACGACATCGTCGCCGGCGTGCTCGCCCAGGCGTTCTCGAGGGATCCGGCCCCCGCCGCGCGCGCCGCCGCCGCGGCGACCGTGGGCGAGGTGCTCGCGCTCGGGATGGAGCCGGTCGAGGCCTACTTCCACGCGGCGTGCGGCGGCCGCACCGAGGGCGGCCTGGCCGCGCTCGGCCGCGACCTCCCGTACCTCGTGCCCGTCGCCTGCGGTCGCTGCGATCGCGCGCCCAAGGTCCGCTGGACGCTCGAGCTCTCCGGGAAGGAGCTCGCGAGGGCCGCCGGCCTGCCGGGCGCCGCCAGCGCGGCGCGCGTCGCGTCCCGGACCTCGACCGGCCGCGCCGAGAAGGTCGAGGTCCACGCCGGCGGCCGCGCGACGACGCTCGCCGCGAGCGACCTCCGCCAGCGGCTCGGCTTCTCGCGTCTGCCGTCGCTCGCCTTCGAGCTGCGTCCCCGCGGTGGGGCGTTCGTGCTCGAGGGGCGCGGGCAGGGCCACGGGGCGGGGCTCTGCCAGTGGGGCGCGGCGGGGCTCGCGCGCGAGGGGAAGAGCTACCGCGAGATCCTCGCCCACTACTATCCGGGCGTGGAGATCCTGCGGATGTACTAGTCGCCGAGCAAACTTGGACTTGGACTTGGACTTGGTCCTGGACTTGGACTTGGACCGACGAAGGACGAGGACAAGACCAAGACCAGCACATGAACCTTTCCGACTTCGACTACGAGCTCCCCGAGCGCCTCGTCGCGCAGGAGCCCGTCACGCCGCGCGACGCCTCGCGGCTGCTCGTGCTGCCCGCGGGCGGCGGCGCCCCCACGCACCAAGCCTTCGGCGACCTCGAGCGGCTCCTCGCGCCGGGCGACCTCCTCGTCTTCAACGACACGAAGGTCATCCCCGCGCGGCTCGTCGGGCGGCGCCCGACCGGTGGGAAGGTCGAGCTCCTCCTCTGCGAGCCGCTCGAGGGCGGGCTCGGCCGCCGCTGGCGCGCGATGGGCCAGGCGTCGAAGCCGATCCGGCCCGGGACGCGGGTCGAGCTCGACGGGCTCGCGGCGACGGTCGAGGCGGTGGAGGGAGAGGGCTTCTACCGCGTCGCGCTCGACCGCGAGGGCGAGGCGCTCGCGGCGGCGCTCGAGCACGCCGGGCGCGTGCCGCTCCCGCCGTACATCCGGCGCGAGCCGTCCGCCGCCGACCGGGAGCGCTACCAGACGATCTGGGCGCGCGAGCCCGGCAGCGCCGCCGCCCCCACGGCGGGCCTCCACTTCACCGAATCGCTCCTCGCGCGCCTCGCGGCGCGCGGCGTCGCGCGGACAGCGGTCACCCTCCACGTCGGGCCCGGGACCTTCCTGCCGGTGCGCGCGACGACGCTCGAGGGCCACCGCATGCACGCCGAGCGGTACGAGGTCCCCGTGGCCGCCGCGGCCGAGGTCGCGGCGTGCCGCGCGCGGGGTGGGCGGATCGTGGCGGTGGGCACCACCACCGTCCGCACCCTCGAGAGCGCGTTCGACGGCGAGCGGGTGGCGCCGGGTGCGGGTCGGACCGAGCTCTTCGTGAAGCCGGGATACGCGTTCCGCGCCGTGGACGGGCTCGTCACGAACTTCCACCTCCCGCGCTCGACGCTGCTCGTGCTCGTCTGCGCGTTCGGCGGGCGGGAGCGGGTCCTCGACGCGTACCGCGAGGCGGTCCGGTTTCACTATCGGTTCTTCTCCTTCGGTGACGCGATGCTGCTCTGGCGTCCAGGCGCGGCGCCCGATAGCTCCTCCGGTGTGCTATAGAGGGGGCGTTTCCGGGGGAGAGCCGTCTTGCACAGCGTCTCGGTGGTGATCGAGCCGGCGCAGTACCTGGCCTCGTGGCGCGAGAAGAATGGCACGGTGTTCCTCCCCGTGCTGTCCGACACGCGCGTCGGGGACGAGGTCGCGGTGCGCGTGGGGATCCTCGGCCACGCGATCCGCGCCACGCTCTCGGGGCGGGTCGCGCTCGTGCGGCGGATGGGCCGCCCCTCGCTCCCGCCCGGCATCGACCTCCAGCTCGAGCGGAACAGCCTCGCCGCCGCGTACTTCCTCGCCGCGGCCGCGCGCGGCGTGCCGGTGCCCTTCCAGGAGCGCGCGCCCCGCTGGGTCGCGGAGCTCCCGCTCGCGATCGAGCGGGGGGGCGCGAAGGTCGAGGTCATGACCCTCAACCTCTCGGAGGGCGGCTGCGCGGTGCGCTGGCCCGGGCAGCTGCCGCTCGTCGGCGACGAGCTCGCCGTCCGGCTGAAGGAAGGGCTCTTCCCGCTCGTGCTCCGCTCCGTCGTCTGCTGGAACCTGCCCGGCTCGGACCGCGACCGCTCGGTCGGGCTCAAGATCCTGCCGGACGGGCGGGCGGCGCGCGCCTGGAAGAAGCTCGTGGACGGCGTCGGCCGGAGCGGCGCGCACCCCGCGTAGCTCCGGTTCCCTTGACACCTTGGCCCCCCGCGGGCGACACCCGCCGCGTGATCCGCTTCCAGGTGCTCGCCCGAGACGGCGCCGCGCGCCGCGGCCGGCTCGAGACCTCTCGCGGCGTGATCGAGACGCCGGTCTTCATGCCGGTCGGCACGGCCGCGACGGTGAAGACGCTCGACCCGCGCGACCTCGACGCGCTCGGCGCGCGCATCATCCTCGCGAACACCTACCACCTGTTCCTGCGCCCCGGACACGAGCGGATCCGCCGGCTCGGCGGCCTCCACCGCTTCATGTCCTGGGGCGGCGCGGTGCTCACCGACTCGGGCGGCTTCCAGGTGTTCAGCCTCGGAGAGCGGGCGGACGGCCGCGAGCGCGCCGGCCCCGGCCTCGTCGAGATCGCGGAGGAGGGCGTCACCTTCCGCTCGCACCTCGACGGCTCGAGCCACTTCCTCTCTCCGGAGCGCGCGATCGAGGTGCAGGAGGCGCTCGGCGCCGACGTCATCATGGCCTTCGACGAGTGCCCGCCCGCGCTCGCGGATCGCGCCTACCACGAGTCCTCCCTCGCGCGGACCCAGCGCTGGCTCGTTCGCTGCCGGGACGCGTGGCGTCGGGCGGAGGACGAGAAGGCGAGCGCAGGTCCTGCCGGAGGAGGCTTTACGGGAGCGAGCGGGGGAACCGGGGGGGCGTCATCCCCCCGGCACGGATGTTCCCTCTTCGGCATCGCCCAGGGCGGCCTCTTCCCCGATCTGCGCGCGCGCGCCATCGCGGACGCGGCCGCGCTCGACCTCCCCGGCTACGCGCTCGGCGGCTACGCGGTCGGCGAGGCCCCCGAGACGACGTGGGAGGGGGTCGCGCGGGACGCACCGCTCCTCCCCGCGGAGAAGCCCCGGTACCTCATGGGCGTCGGCACCCCCGAGGATCTCCTCGCGGGCGTCGCCGCCGGCGTCGACATGTTCGACTGCGTGCTCCCCACCCGGACCGCCCGGAACGGCCTGCTCTTCACGAGCGCGGGGAAGGTCGTCATCCGGAACGCCCGCTACGCCGACGACGAGGGGCCGGTGGATCCCGCCTGCGGCTGCTACACCTGCCGGACCTTCTCGCGGGCGTATCTGCGCCACCTCTTCAAGGCGGGCGAGATGCTCGGTCTGCGCCTGAACACGCTCCACAACCTCCACTTCTACCTGTCGCTCATGGAGGGGGTGCGCGCTGCGGTCGCAGACGGGCGGTTCGAGGCGTTCCGCCGCGACCGGACGGCGGCCTGGCGGGCGGGCGACGGCGTGCCGGGATCGCTGGACACCCCAGGCGAATCGGGCTAGAAAACAGCGCTTTTCGCACTTCCTCGCACCCGGAGTCCCGAGAATGTCCCCTGTCCTCCACGCGTTCTTCGCGCAGGCCGCGGAAGGCCAGGCCGCGCAGCAGAATCCCATCGCGTCCTTCCTGCCGTTCGTCCTCATCGCGCTCGTCTTCTACTTCGTCTTCTTCCGCCCCCAGCAGAAGCAGGCGAAGCAGCAGAAGTCGATGATCGAGTCGACGCAGAAGGGCGACGAGATCGTCACCCACGCCGGCTTCTACGCGACGATCGTGAGCGTCGAGGACCCGCTCACCGTCGACCTCGGCGGCGGGACGAAGGTCCGGATGGTGAAGAGCCAGATCGCGCGGAACGTGAGCGCCGAGCGCCGCGTCGCCGAGACGAAGACGGAGGCGAAGAAGTAGATGGAACGGACCTGGTACTGGCGCGTCGCGCTGATCGTCGGCGTCGCCCTCTTCTCGCTCTACCAGCTCGTCCCGAGCTGGTTCTACTTCAAGCTCCCGCCCGACCAGCGGAACGGCGAGGCCTACGACCAGTCGGTGCCGAAGTGGGCCCCGGCCGCCCGCCACCACCTGAACCTCGGCCTCGACCTCCAGGGGGGCATCCACCTCGCCATGGGCGTGGACGTCGACCGCGCCGTGAAGGCGAAGGTCGTCCGGCGCGCCGACGAGATCGCCGACTTCCTGAAGGGCAAGGAGGTGCCGTTCACCGAGGCGCGGACCGTCGACGGTGGCAAGCGCATCGAGGTGAAGGGCCAGGACCTTGAGCGGATCCGCAAGACCGTCCTCGACGCCTACGACCAGGAGATGTACGCGCCGTCGGGAAGCCCCGACGGCACGGTCCTCCTCGCGTTCAAGGACCAGGTCCTCCGCGACTTCCAGGTGAAGGCGGTCGAGCAGGCGGAGAAGGCGATCCGCAACCGCGTCGACAAGTGGGGCGTCTCCGAGCCCGACATCAAGCGCAAGGCCAACGCCCAGATCCAGATCCAGCTCCCCGGGTTCAAGGACCCGGAGAAGGCGAAGGAGCTGCTCGGACGCACCGCCCAGCTCGAGTTCAAGATCTGCGACGACGAGAGCCCGGCGCTCGACCCGCTCCAGTCGTCGGTGTCGCAGTGCGCGGCGCGCTCGGTGCACGACCTCCGCCTCCCGCTCCCGGACGGGGGCTGCTGGACGGTCGAGTCGATCGATCTTCCGAGCGGGCGTTCCCGGAACGTGTTCGTGCTCGTCACGAACACGCGCGCCGAGCTCGACAAGCTCATCCAGGAGAAGGCGAACCCGCTCCTCGACGCGGCGAAGAACGTGGTCGGGGTCGGCGAGGGGAGCCTCCAGCTGCAGGGCGCCGTCGTCGCGCAGAAGTACTACCGGACCTACCTCCTCCGCGCCCGGACCGAGCTCACCGGCGACTTCATCGCCGACGCCGGCGTCGGCGTCGACAGCTCCGACCCGCTGAAGCAGGGGCGGCCGGTCGTCACCTTCAAGATGACCCCGCAGGGCGCGGGGCTCATGGACAAGCTCACCGGCGACAACATGCGCCGGCGCATGGCGACCGTGCTCGACGAGAAGGTCGAGACCGCCCCGTACATCCAGGGGCGCATCTCCTCGAACGGCCAGATCACCCTCGGCTCCGCGGCGGCCCGCCAGCGCCAGTTCGAGGAGGCGAACGACATCGCCCTCGTCCTCCGGGCGGGCGCGCTCCCCGCGCCGGTGACCATCTCCGAGGAGCGCACCGTCGGCGCGACCCTCGGGCCGGAGCTCGTGAAGAAGGGCACCACCGCCGCCCTCTGGGGCCTCGTCGCGGTGCTCGTCTTCATGGTGCTCTACTACCGCGCCTCCGGGCTCGTCGCGGACGTCGCGCTCGTGCTGAACGGCTTCCTCGTCCTCGCAGTCATGTCGATGATCGGCTCGACGCTCACGCTGCCGGGCATCGCGGGCTTCGTGCTCACGCTCGGGATGGCGGTGGACGCGAACGTGCTCATCAACGAGCGCATCCGTGAGGAGCTCCGCGGCGGCCGCACCGTGAAGACGGCGGTGCAGCAGGGCTACGACAAGGTCTTCTGGACCATCGTCGACTCGCACGTGACGACGATCGTGGCCGGCGTCGTCCTCATGCAGTACGGGTCGGGCCCGGTCCGCGGCTTCGCGGTCACCCTCATCATCGGCCTCGTCGCCTCCCTGTTCACCTCCATGTTCGTGACCCGCGCGATCATGGAGTACTTCACGCGCCACGAGACTGCGCGGCTGAGCGTCTGATGCAATTCAAGACCTTCGACATCGTCCCCCACGGCACCAAGTTCGACTTCGTCGGGAAGCGCCGCATCGCGGTCGTCCTCTCGATCGTCGTGAACCTCGCCGTCCTCCTCTGGTCGATCCCGGCTATCCACGGCCTCAACTTCGGCGTCGACTTCGCCGGCGGCACCGAGATGGAGGTCCGCTTCGACAAGGCGGTCGATCCGGGCGCCATCCGCAAGGCGGTCGAGGAGCTGAACTTCAAGGACGCCTCGGTCCAGACCTACGGCCCCGAGTCCGAGCACACCTACCTCGTCCGCGTCGGCCGCATCGCGCTCATGTCCCCCGAGGACGTGAAGAAGGTCGAGGACGCGGTCCAGGCGAGGTTCCCGGTCGAGGCGATGAGCTTCAACGCCGAGAGCGGCGACCAGATCGACTTCCAGTTCAAGGGCGCCCCGCCGTCGCTGGAACAGCTCAAGGCGGCGGTCGAGGGCGCGGGGGTGAAGGTCCGAAAGGTGGGCGAGGAGGCCGGCCTCAGCGCGGGCACGAAGTCCTTCTCCGTCATCACCCAGGGGATCCAGGACAAGGTCGGCCTCGGCCTCGCCTCGAAGTTCGCCGACGCGAAGCCCGAGGTCCGGCGCGTGGAGTACGTCGGCCCCTCGGTCGGCCGCGAGCTCCGCAACCAGGGCTTCAAGGCCATCCTCTTCGCGATGCTGCTCATCGTCGTGTACGTCGGGCTCCGGTTCGACTTCCGGTTCAGCCCGGGCGTCATCATCGCCCTCATCCACGACGCGGTCGTGACCCTCGGCTACTTCGCCTTCTCCGGGCGCGAGTTCAACCTCACCTCGATCGCGGTGATCCTCACGGTGGTCGGCTACTCGGTGAACGACACCGTCGTCGTCTACGACCGGATCCGCGAGAACCAGGGCAAGTACAAGGGCAAGGGGCTCGGCGGCATCGTCAACCAGTCGATCAACGAGGTCTTCGGGCGGACGCTCCTCACCTCGTTCGCGACCGCGCTCTCGCTCGTCGGCCTCCTCGTCTACGGCGTCGGGACGATCTTCGACTTCTCGTTCGCGATGCTGATCGGCATCATCTCCGGCACCTACTCGACCTGGTTCATCGCGGCCCCGATGACCATCTGGCTCGAGGAGCGGGCCGCGCGGAAGCGGCTCGCCTCGGCGCAC
>DASWCJ010000133.1:0-7937 GCA_036390155.1 Anaeromyxobacter sp. | reverse complement strand
CGAGCCGTGCCTCGTCGCCGGGAAGCTCGGGCACTACGGGCTCACGACCAACGCGGGCGACGTGGCCGCGCTGCGCAATCAGCTGCGGCACCTCCCCGAGATCGTGCGCGAGCGGCTCGTGCGGGACCGGAGCGACGAGCTGAAGCACCGGACGCCGCGCCTCGTGACGTGGCAGGACCTCACCTGGCCCGCGTGCTGCGGGAACTACACGCCGTTCGAGGGGGAGGTCGGCCGCGAGGAATTCGCGCGGCTCGCCGCCGCCGGCGACCCGTGGAGCTGGTTCCTCGAGCACGCCCGCGAGCCGGGCTCCGTCGGCTTCGTGGCCGAGGACCTCGCGCCGCACGCGTCGCGACCCGGCAAGCGGTGGTCGCTCGTCGTGTACCACTTCCGCTGTGGGACCTGCGGACGGAGCATCCTTCACTGGGACCGTGGCTAGCGAGCCCCGGCTGCTCCGCAGGCTGCTCGGTCAGCGCCTCGTCGCCCCGGCGGACTCGTCCTTGAGCGCCCGCCGCACCTCGCCCCGGAACTCGTCCGTGTCGCGGTGACCGTGCACGTCCACGGCGTGCGTCACCGCGGCCCGGACGACCTCCTCCTCCTCGCCGGAGATGGTGAGCGTGCACCCCGAAACGCTGGGCGTATCCCTGCAGTCCGCGATCTTCCTGGCCATGCGAGCAACCTCCGTACACGAGGACTTCGCATCGGTGCCGCCGGGCGCAACGGAAGGAAGGGGGCCGCAGGCAGGCGGACGAGCGCGCGTCCCAAGCGGATGTTTCGCGGCAGTGACCTCGTGCCGCGAGCGTGCCCCGACCCGACAGGGAATGGCGGGCCCATGGCCCGTGCTCCTAACCGGCAGGGCATCCGCGACGAAGGAACTGGAGGCCGCATGCAGGACGAGAAGAAAGCCGAGAGCAGGAAGACGCCGAGCCCGAGCAAGCTCCTCAACGTGCTCGTCGCGGCTGGGATGGCGCTCGCCGGCATGACCGGAGCCCGCGCCGAGGACAAGCCCGCCCCGAGCGAGGAGAAGACCTCGGCCCCCGCGGATCAGGGCGACCAGGCGAAGACGACGAAGGGCCAGGAGAAGTCGAAGTCCGAGAAGGACAAGGACGAGAAGGAGAAGGACAAGCAGAAGAAGCAGAAGAAGGCGGAGGACGACAAGAAGGCGGAGGAAGGGGGCGGGGTGAAGGGCTGGTGACCGGGTCCTCCCCGCGCCTCCGCGCCGTGGCAGCGGCGGCGTGGCGGTTTCGCTGGATCGTCGAGTGCGACGCGGAGACGAGGTTCCTCGGGCTCGCCGACCGCCTCGACGCCCTCGGCGCCTACCCCTCTCCCATTCCCTCTCCCCTCAGGGGAGAGGGCAGGGAGAGGGACGCTCCCGCGCCCGTGCCGGACCTGGCCCGCCGCGCCGCCGCCGACGAGCGGAGGCACGCGGCGCACTGCGCCCGGATCGCCGCGGAGCTCGGCGGTCCCGTTCCCGCGGCCGCGCCGGCCCCGCCCGCGGCGGTCGCGCCGGGTTCGCTCGAAGAGGAGGACGCGGTGACCTACGAGCTCGTGGCCGCCTGCTGCATCGCCGAGACCGTCAGCGTCGGTGTGCTGACTGCGCTCCTCCCGGTCGCCCGGGACCCCGGGCTGCGCGCGGTCCTGCACGAGCTCGCGACGGACGAGGTCTTGCACGCGCGGCTCGGGTGGGCGCACCTCGCGACCGCCGCCGCGCGGGGCCGGGTGGCGTTTCTCGCTCCGCTCCTCCCGGCGATGCTCGCGGGCAGCGTCGACGAGGACCTGTTTCGCGAGGTGGGGCCGGACCTCGAGGACGAGGGGCTCCTCGCGCTCGGCGTGCTGCCGCACCGGATGAAGCGCGAGCTGTTCGCGGGCGCGATCGAGGAGGTGGTCCTCCCCGGGCTCTCCCGCGCCGCGGTGGACACCGCGGCCGCCGCACGCTGGCTCGCGTCGCAACGAGCCCGCTGACCCCCGCTCGACCGCGTCAGCGCCCCGCGTCTCGCGCCCGCGCGCAGCCTTCGGAGAGGTCGAGCTCGCAGGCCCGCTCCGCGTCGGCCCTCGCCTCCCGCGCGTCTCCGAGGCGCGCGTGCGCGCCGCTCCGCTCGAGGTACGCGCGGCCGTCCTTCGGATGGCGCCGGAGATGGGCCGACCACAGCGCGACGGCGCGGGTGCGATCGCCCCGGCTCGCGAGCGCACGGTCGAGCCGCCGGAGCGTCTCGAGGTCGTCCGGCCTCTCGCGGTACCCCTGCTCGAGCGCGGCGAGCGCCTCCGCGTTCGGGGCCGCGTCGCCCCCGAGCAGCGCCTCCCTGCGCGCGGGGAGGTCCTTCGCGCCCGGCGAGAGGTCGAGGGCGGCGTCGACGAGCCGGAGCGCGTCCGTCGTCTGTCCCGCGGCCGCGAGCTTCTCCGCCTCCTCGCCGAGCCCGCGAAGGATCTCGGGGAGCCACCGCCGCGCCTTCGGGTCGAGCGGGTCCATCCGGAGCGCCGTCCGCAGCCATCGCGCGGCGTCCTCCCAGCGGCTCGCGAGCTCGTGGACGCGGGCGAGCGAGACCACGATCCCGGGTTCGCCCGGCGCAAGCTCGTGCGCGCGCTCCAGATCCGCCTGCGCCGAGCCGAGGTCGCTCCGGAGCCGGAAGCGCCCGCGGCGCCAGTAGAAGGGCGCGTGCGCGCCGAGGGCGACCACGTGGTCGAGGGTGTCGGACGCTCCCCGCAGATCGCGCGCTGCCTCCAGCGAGCTCGCCCGCTCGAGCGCCGCGTAGCCGCTCAAGAACGCGAGGCGCGGCGCGTCCTTCGTCGGCAGCGAGGCCGCGTACTCCTCCATCTCCGCGAACCCCCCGCCCGCGCCGGGCCCGAGGGTGGCGACGAACGCGGCCCGCGGGGCGAAGCAGGTCGGGCACGCCGCGACCGCGCGGCGGTGGGCGTCCTCGATCGTCGGGCGATCGGACGACGCGATCCCGAGGACCTCGAGCTTCACGAGCGCCGCGACGAGCCGGGGACGCAGCGCGATCGCCCGGTCGAGGTCCCTGCGCGCGCTCGCGAAGGCCTCGCGCATCGCCTCGAGGTCCTCCCTCGACTCCTTCGCGCCGGGGTCCCCGCGGCGCAGCAGCCCCACGTTCACCCAGAAGACCCCGCGCGCGAGGCGCGGCGCGAACGAGCGCGGCGCCGAGGCGATCCACGCGTCGAGGAGCGGCCCGAGCTCGGGCTCGCCCGTGCCGAGGGCCTCCGCGGCGTCGGCCGGCCAGTCCTCGCAGGTCGGGTCCTTCTCGAACGCAGCCTGGAACCGCTCCAGGGACCGCGTGAGCTGGGGGAACTTACGGTGGAAGAGCAGGCTGCGCACGCCGGCCCGGTCTACGTGCCGGTCCGGGGTCCCGACCTCCCGCCTCGGTGACGACGGGAGGAGCGGCAGGTCCCGGGGGACGGGAGCGGGCGCGATCCGCGCCGCCGGCGTGACGCGCCGTTCCCGCCGGCTCGCAGCGGTCTCCCCGTCCGCGAACACGAGGGCGAGGGCGATCAGCGCGGCCGCGACGGTCATCGGCGGCCATCCTCTCACGAGCCCGGCGGCGCCTCGAAACGTTCCTCGCCCGGGGGCGCGGGCGTACACTCCGTGCGCCCACTCCACCCGCGAGGCAGCCATGACCTTCGTGTCCCAGCTCTGGATCCCGATCCTCCTCTCCGCGGCCCTCGTCTTCGTCCTCTCCGCCGCGAGCCACATGGTGCTCCCCTGGCGAAAGGGAGAGTGGAAGCGCATCACCGACTTCACGGCGCTGCAGGCGGCGCTCCGCGATCTTCCGCCGGGGCTCTACACGTTCCCCGCCGCGCCCGAGCCGCGGGAGCAGATGAAGCCGGAGTGGCTCGAGCGCTGGGCGAAGGGACCTGCGGGATGGCTCACCGTCGCGCCGCACCAGCCCATCCGGATGGGCCGGAACATGGCCCTCTCCTTCGTCGTCTTCCTGGGCGTCGCGTTCATGGCCGCGTACACCGCGTTCCACGCGCTCGGGCCGGGCGCCCACTACCGCGCCGTGTTCCGGATCGTCGGGACCGTCTCGACCCTCGCCTTCGGCGTCGGCCCGATCTTCAACTCCATCTGGTACGACCGTCCCTGGCGCGCGTACGCCGCGGACGTGGTCGACGCGCTCCTGTTCGGGCTCGCGATGGCCGGCCTGTTCGGCTGGCTCTGGCCGCGTTAGCGGCGGAGCGCTTCAGCGCGACACGAGCCGCCGCGCGACGACGTCGTGCCCGAGCCAGCGCACCGGCGCGTCCGGCTCCCAGGCGTGGTCGAGCATGAGCCGGCCCACCGTCTCGACGACCGCGCGCGAGAGCTCGGCGACGATCGGGTTCCGCGGGTCGGCGCTCATCGCGCCGCACGCCTCCGACGCGGCGAGCATCGTCTCGAGCTGCGCCGCGTTCGAGTGCTGCGGCCACGCGTCGTACCGCCGGAACGACGCGAGGGAGGGATCGGTCAGGTACGCGTCGGCGCGCGCGAGGAGCGCCTCGAGCGTCGCGCCCTCGCGGAGGAGCGCTCGGCAGCGCTCGCGGAGCGCGAGGGTCTCCGGGGCGCGGGGCGCCTCCCGGTCGAGCGCGGCGAGGAGGGCGTGGAGCGGGATCTCGACGCCGGTGAAGAGCGCGCTCGAGTTCGTCCAGATCTCCGGCGCGTCGTACACGGTGGCCCGGACGCCCGCCGCCCAGGCCTCCTCCGCGTGTGCCTCGAGCGCGAGCTTCGCCGAGCCCTGCAGGTACGGGACGTAGGTCTGCCAGGACGGGGCTCCCGCGGCGAGGACCTCGCACCCGTGATAGCCGAACGCGACGTACCGGACGCGGCGCGCGCCGGTCCGGAGCGCGGCCGTCGCCGCGACGAGGGCGCGGAACGTCCGCGCGGTCACCTCCTCGAAGCTCGCGGCGCAGAGCTGGCCGAGGTCGCTCGCCCAGAACGCCTCCGACGCCAGGTACTTCTCGCCCGTCCCGCGGAAGAGCCGGGTCATGAGCGGCATGTAGACGCGGGCGCGCGGGAAGCCGCCCGCCATCGTGTGGACGAAGAGGACGTTCGCGCCGGGCGGCACGAGCGCGGCGAGCTCGCGCGCGAACGCCGCCGCGTTCCGGTCGAACCGCAGCGCCCCGGCCTCGCGGGCGTGGGCGACCGCGTCGCGATCGAGCCGGAAGGTCTCCCACGCATCGGGCTTCACGCCCTTCAGCTGCTCGACCGGGGACGGCCCCTCGCCGCCGGGCTCCAGGTCGAACCCGGCCTCGAGCGGCACGTTCACGATCGGGCCGCCCAGGCTCGCCTCCGCCTGCGTCTTCTCCTCGGGCGTGAGCGGGCGGAGCGGTCCGTTCGCGTCGCGCCGGCCGACCGTCGCGCCGACGACATCCATCCCGGCGCGGCGCGCGGCGTCGAGCACGCCGTTCGCGTACCCGCGGCCGAAGAGCTCCCCGAAGAGGACGACCACGTCGCCTCGGCCCCAGCCCGGGCGGGCCGGGAGATCGCGCAGCGGCGCGAACGCACGCGTCGGCATCGAGTCCCCTAGCGCACGCCCCCGGCCGCGGCCGGGTAGCGGAACTCCATCGGGATCCGGACGTCCGGGTGCAGGCTCCGCGCGACCGGGCAGGTGCGGGCGAGCTCCTCGAGGCGCGCGCGCTGCTCGGGCCCCGCCTCGCGCGGCATCTCGAAGACGAGGACGAGCTCGCCGATCCGGCGCGGCGGCGGCGTCATGCGCTTCTCGACCGCGGCGGACGCGTCGCCCCACGCGAGCCCCTCGCGCCCGGCCTGGAGCGCCATCGTCGAGAGGGCGCAGGCGGCGAGCGCCGCGCCGACGAGGTCCGTCGGCGAGAAGCTCGAGCCGTCTCCGCCGTTGTCGGCGGGCGGGGTGGTCCGGAGAGAGGCGCCGGAGGGGCCGTGCGCGAGGCGGCACTCGAGACCGTGGATCGAAGCGGACATGGGGACGCCGGGCATGGACCCCTCCATAACAAAATGAAACGGCCGGCGTCGGGCCGGCGATGCCGTCCCGAGCCGACCGTATTCGCGGGCGAGCGCCCGCGGTGACGCGAGCTACTTCGCGACGACCGGAGCGACCTCGGCGGCCGGCTTCGCAGCCTTCTTCTCGGCCTTCGCGGCCGTCTTCTTGGAGGCCTTCTTCGTCTCCTTCTTCTCGACCTTCTTCTCCTCCTTCGCCGGGGCAGCGGCCGGGACGGCAGCGGCGGCCGGGGCAGCGGCAGGAGCGGCGGCAGGAGCGGCGACCGGGGCGGCGTCAACGGCGAAGACCGGGGCGGCGAAAGCGACGGCGACGAGGAGCGCGAGCTTCTTCATGGGGTAATTCCTTTCGACTACGCGGGCAGGCAAAGCCTGACGTGGATGAGCCGGGTACTCGCAATGGACGTGCCGGATCGGAACGGACGGGATCTCGGGCACTTGCATCCGATCGGGTCCTCGCCTGCGGGGAATCTCGCCCCGGATCGCCGGGCGGATTGTCCCATTCCTCCCCGGATGGGTAGCATGCTTCCTCACCCCCCTAAGGGGCATCGAGCCGCTCTAGCGACCGCGCCAGGCTGCCCGGATCCAGCGCCAGAGATTCCGGGGCGTGGGCGAGAGCCGGAACGCGAGCCGGCGCGCGCGGCGCAGCGGCAGGCCCCGGGCGATCGTCCCGAATGCCTCGAGCAGCTCGAGCGCCTCGCGCTTGCGGCGAAGCCGCGCGAGCGTTCGCGCGAGCAGGTCGACACCGACGGGGTGCCACGGCTCGAGGTCGAGCGCGCGCTTCAACAGCCGCTCCGCCACGCGGAGGTGGCGCGTCCGCTTCAGGCGGCGGCCGCCCGCGACGAGCGACGCGGCCGCGTCGGCGCGCCGGCCGCGCAGGAGGTGGAGCCGGACGAGCTCGTCCCAGAGCGCGGACTCCTCGGGGTAGTGCTCCACGGCCTGCTTCTGGAGGGCGATCGCGCGGTCGGTGAACCCGGCGCGCGCCTGCCCCGCGGCGGCGGTCGCGAAGCTCGCGAGCGCCTCGGCCTTCCGGCTCTTCCGAGCGAGGAGCGGCGCGAGCTTCCCGTGGACCACCGCGTCGCCGGGGGCCTCCGCGAGCGCCTTCTGATAGAGCCCGATCGCCTTCTTCACCCGTCCGCGCGAGCGCGCGCGATCGGCCGCGACGACGAGGGCCGCGCGATCCATGGGCTTGCGCCGGAAGAGCACGGGCGCATCCTACCCGCAGCGGCTCCCCGGGGTGAACCCGATCGGTCCGGTCGTCACCTGGGGGATCGAAGGCTTCAGTCGCGCCGGCCGCCGAACAGGCGGAGCAGCGCGAGGAACAGGTTCACGAAGTCGAGATAGAGCGAGAGCGCCCCGTTCACCGCGAGGGAGCCGCTCCCGCCCCCGGCGCGGGCGAAGGCGCGGAGCTTCTGCGTGTCGTACGCCGTGAGCCCGGTGAAGACCACGACGGACATGCAGGAGACGACGAAGGTCATCATCGACGAGTGGAGGAAGATGTTCACCACGCTCGCGAGGACGACGCCGATGAGCCCCATGAAGAGGAAGCTCCCCCACGACGAGAGGTCGCGCCGCGTCACCGTCGCGTAGATGCTCATCGCGAGGAACGTCCCCGCGGTCGAGGCGAACGCGAGCGCGACCGAGGCGCCCGTGTAGACGAGGAGGACGACCGCGAGCGTCGCCCCGTTCAGCGCGGAGTAGAGGAGGAAGAGCCCGCCGGCGGTTGCGGCGGAGAGCCGCTGCGCGGCGGCGGAGAGCGCGACCACGAGGGCGAGCTCGGCGAGGATGAGGCCGAAGAAGACGAGGCGATTCCCGATCACGAGCTGGAGCGCCTCCTCCGAGCCGGCGACCGCGAAGGCCACGAGGGCGGTGAGGGCGAGGCCGCCCGTCATCCAGCGGTAGACGGAGGCCATGAAGCGGCGCTCGACGTCCGAGGCGCCGTGGACGAGGACCTGCTCGCGTGCGGGCGCGGGGTACGAGGTGTTGA
>DASWCJ010000132.1:0-1556 GCA_036390155.1 Anaeromyxobacter sp. | reverse complement strand
CCCCCAGGTGAGCGCGAAGGTGGCGAGGTCGAGCGACCAGTACCCGACGCGCGCGAGCCGCTGCGCCTCCACGAGCCGCTCCTCGGCGCTGCGCAGCTCGGTGACGTCCTCGAAGGTCGCGATCATCCGGACGGTGCCGGTCTCCGGATCCGAGAAGAGGTTCGCCTGCACGGCGTGGGTCGCGGCCCGGCCGTCGGCGCGGCGGGCGGCGAGCTCGCCGATCCACCGGCCCTCGTTCATGAGCCCGTCCACGACCGCCCGCGCCGCGGCCTCGTCGGACCAGAACTCCAGAGCGCTCCGGCCGATCACCTGCTCCGCGCGCTCGTACCGCCACAGCCGCAGGAACGCGTCGTTCACGTAGAGGAGCCGCGCCTCCGCGTCGCCGATGGCGATCGCGGTCCCGGACGAGTCGAGCGCCGCACGCGCGATCCGGTGCTCCTGCTCGGCGTGGCGGCGCTCGGTGACGTCCTCGCCGAGGCAGGCAATGCCGAGGAGGGCGTGGCCGTCGCGCAGCAGGGTCGTCGTCCAGCGGACGAGCCGCAACTCCCCGCCCCTGCGCGCGATGGCCGTCTCGTGCTGGAACGAGCTCGTCCGCCCCTCGAGGACGTCGGCGAACAAGCGCTTCGCGCCCTCCCGGGCGCTCTCGGCGACGACCGCTTCGATCCAGCGGATACGCCGAGGAGCTCCCCGCACGGGCGGTCGACGAGCCGCGCCGTGTGCTCGTTGCACCACGCCACCTCGCCGGCCGCGTCGAGGACGACCGCCGCGAGCACGGAGTGGTCGAGGACCTCCGCGAACCGGAGTGCTACGAGCTCCCGCCGGCGCACGACCTGATCGCTCCCCTCCGCCACCGATTCCTCCTTCGCACCCCAGTGAGGCGCGCGCCGCGAGGGGGTGTCAACGGTCACCTGCAGGGTGAGGCAATCCGCCGCCGGTTGCGCCGCACCCTGTCGGGGCGACGAGCCACCCGGTCCTTGCCGACCGCGAAGGGCCGGGAGTAATCATACACTCCCAGCAAAACCCCGCGCTTCGGAGGAAGCCATGGCACGCGCGCAGCAGCCCACCTCGGCGAGGAAGACGGACGGCGGGAACGCCGCACCACCGGTCTCCTCGCTCGGCAGCCCGAGGCCCGCCGACGTCGCGACGCGCGCGTACGAGCTCTGGCAGAAGAACGGCCGCCCGCACGGCAAGGACCAGGAGCACTGGTTCCAGGCGGAGCAGGAGCTCCGGGGGCGGAAGACGCTCCGCTGACGTCGGTCGGGTCCGCTGAAGGCTCGGCCGCGGGGCGTCCGCGCGCCGGACGGGCTCGCGGCACGGACCCAGGGCGGCTCGCAGTCGGGCCACCCGCCGGGGTATCGTCCCGCGCGTGGAGCTCGAGCTCGCCCCGGCTTGGCGCGACTACCGGAACCGCCTCGCGGCCGTCGTCGTCGCGATCGTCGCCCTCGTCCTGTGGGTGGACGGCGGGGACGCGACGATGACGGAGGTGCTCGCGAGCGACGCGCTGCTCCACGCGCTCGAGGCGGCGTGGATCACCTGCACGACGGGAGCGCTCGTCT
>DASWCJ010000131.1:0-7788 GCA_036390155.1 Anaeromyxobacter sp. | reverse complement strand
GGACGACTCCCCGATCCGCGGGGAATGAGTCCGGAGAGCGGCTCGGGTGTTTTCCCGATGTGGCGACGCGCCGCGCACGGCGTACCCCCGAGGGGGTGCGCGAAGTCCGTTGAACGCGCGCTCGGGCACGCGCTAGCCTCTCCAGGCGTGCCTCCCCCCGAACCCCGTGCGATCACCGCGATCCTCGTCGGGGCGACCGGCCTCGTCGGCTCCGCGATCCTGCGCCTCGCCCTCGCCGAGCCGCGCATCGGCGCGGTGGTCGTCCTGGCACGCCGGTCCACCGGCGCCGCGAGCCCGAAGCTCAGGGAGCACCTCGTCGACTTCGAGGCGCCGGCCACCTTTACCGGCCTCCTCCGCGGTGACGTCCTCTTCAGCGCACTCGGCACCACCGTCCGCGCCGCGGGGAGCCGCGAGGCCCAGTACCGCGTCGATCACGACGCCCAGCTCCGGATCGCGGCCGCCGCGAGGCGGAACGGCGTGCCGGCGCTCGTGCTCGTCTCGGCCGCGGGCGCCTCTTCCGCCTCGCCGTTCTTCTACGCGCGGATGAAGGGCCTCCTCGAGCGGGACGTGGTGAAGCTCGGCTTCGAGCGGACCCGCCTCCTGCGCCCCGGGCTACTCGAGGGCGAGCGGGCCGAGGTCCGCCGCGGGGAGAAGCTCGCGCTCCGGCTCCTCCGCCCGATCGCGCGGTTCATCCCGTACGTGCTGAGGCCGATGCCGGCCGAGGTCGTGGCGCGCGCGGCGGTCCAGTCGGCGTTCGGCCGCGCGGCGGGCGTCATCCGCTACGAGGCCGCGGAGCTCTTCCGGAACGGCGCGTAGGGAGGTGCGGGCGCCCCTGAGGGCATCGCCCCGGACCGGGCGTGCGCGCCGCCCGGCCGCGCGCCATCACCCCGGCATGGCCACCCTCACCTCCCGCTGGTCGGGCTGGGCGCCGGTCCTCCGCAGCGTCCTGCGGATCGTCGCCGCGTTCCTCTTCATCCAGTTCGGCACGGCGAAGCTGTTCGCGTTTCCGGCGGCGCTCTTGCCCGGCGGCGGCACTGCGCACGCGTGGACGCTCCCCTGGTTCGCCGCCGTGATCGAGACGTTCGGCGGCGCCCTCGTCCTCCTCGGGCTGTTCACCCGCCCGGCGGCGTTCGTGCTCTCCGGCGAGATGGCGGTCGCGTACTTTCTCGCGCACGCACCACGGGGGTTCTGGCCCGTGCTGAACGAGGGCCACCCGGCGGTGCTCTTCTGCTTCGTGTGGCTCTACCTCTCCGCGGCGGGCGCGGGGCCGTGGAGCCTCGATGCCGCGCTCGGGCGCGACCGGACCTGAGCGTCACCCGACGGGCGCGGTACCGCAGACGAGCGTCGTCCCGTCGACCGAGCAGCAGGCGCCATCGGCGAGGCAGACGGCGAGCCCGCTCCCCGCATCCATGCAGTACTGGGCGGTCGACGCGTACTGCGGGCTGCACCAGCTCCCCAGGTAGCATGCCTGGAGATAGGGGCCGCAGAGCGGGTAGCTCGGGGGCGCGATCGTCGGCGGGGTGTACGCGTTCGTGCAAGAGCCGCTCGCGCAGACCCCGGGCGCGCAGTCCGCGTCGGCCGAGCAGGCGAGGTTCACGGCGTCGACCGCCTCGAGCGATGCCACGTAGAGCGTGCCGACGTCCATCACCTGTCCCTCGGTGACCACCGCGCTCGTCATTGGCGGGAGCTGCACCGGTCCGCCGGGGCCCGTCACGGTGAGCGTGTAGAGGCCCTCCGGGATCGAGGCGTCGATGAGGCCGTTCGAGTCGGGCGCCGGGCTCCCCGGGATCCCGGAGATCGCGTACCCGGAGACGCTCGTCCCGATGCCCGCGAGCCGGACCTTGATGCGGCCCGTGATGTCCGGCGTCGCCGGCGGGTGGAGGACGACGGGCGTGAGCGTCTTCACCGTGCCCGCGTCGGACGAGGTGATCTTCACGAGCACCGGGCCGCCCACCTTCCAGATGCCGGCGCCGAAGTCGTAGGCCGCGAACCAGAGCGGGTGGTCCCCCTGGAAGAGCCCGTCCAGCTGGAACGAGGCGCCGGCGAAGTCGATCGTCTGTCCGCTCACCCCGTCGATCACCACGCCGTTCACGAAGCCCCCGGACCCGGCGCCCGTCACGGACCCCTGCACGGTGGTCGCGGACTGCTCACCGGGGACGGCGACGTCGCCGACCCACACGCCCTCGGGCTGCCCGTCGCGCCCGTACGTCACCTCGACGTCGCGCACGACGAGCCCGCCGCGCCCGCTGCGCAGGAGGAGGGTGTGGTTCCCCGTCGGGAGCGGCAGCATCAAGAACACGCCGGTCTGGCGCGTCCCCTGCGAGAGCGTCGAGCCCTTCACCGAGACCGCGACCCCTGACTTCGGGACCGCGGCGACGACGGCGCGCCCGCCCACCTCTCCTGCGCGCAGGTCCTCCGCGGGGTTCTTGTAGTTGAACGTGCAGCCGGCGGCGGTGAGGAGCACGATCGCGAGGGTCCGGGTCATCGTGCGCTCCGGGCTAGAAGGTTCCGGCGACCGCGAGGGCGGCGCCGCCGTTCAGGGGGACGAGCGCGGCCGCCGGGGCGGTGCGCGGAGGCGCGGGCGGGACCTTCGACCCCGAGGTCGCCGCGTCGGCGGCGGCGGCGCGGGCGTCCTGCACCATCGCCACGCTGAGGAGGGCGACTGCGGTCACGCCGGCGACCGCGCCGACGCCCCAGGAGACGTTCGAGAGGGTGGCGCGGAACGCGGTCTCGTCGTGGTAGGCGACCGCGTCGCTGCGGGTGGTCGCGTCCTCGTACTTCTGGTGGCTGCTCTTCGCCATCGAGCCGAAGACGAGCCCCCCGGCGATCCCGGCCGCGGCGACGCCGCTCGAGGCCCAGCCCCAGGTCCAAAGCCGCGAGCGCGGCGCCTCGGTGAGGAGCTGCAGCGCGACGAGGTCGGCGTCCACCGTCGCCTCGCGGCCGGCGGTGACGCCGATCGTCGTGGACCAGCGCACGAAGCCGGCCTTCTGGATGGTGACGGTGTGCGGCCCCTCCCGCACCCGCTGCGGGCTCGCGATCGGGCTCTCCCCGAGGCTCCGCCCGTCGAGCGTCACGCCGGCGCGGTTGCGGTCCACGCGGATCCGGATCGTCCCGGTGGTGTCGAGCTTCTCGCCGGTGACCGCCTCGTGCGCGAGCCGGCGCGCCGCGTCGACGAGCTCCGCCTGCGTCGCGTCGAGGAGCGTCGCCGTCGTCCGCCCGAGCGTCCGCGCCTTCTTCGCGTCGACGTAGCGCAGCGTGAGGAGGGCGGTTCGCTCGAGCAGCGTGAGCGAGCCCGCCAGGACGCGGTCGGCGTCGGCCGCGCCCGCCACCTCGGACAGGCAGGCGTCCTCGGCGCAGCCGAGCATCACCTTCGTCCGCTCGACGCCGAGCAGGGCCACGATCTCGCTCTGGGCGAGGACCTGCAGGTCGGGCGCGTCGTTCGCGCCCTGCGCCGCCGCGTCGGAGAGGACGCGTCCGAGGTCCGGGTGCGCGGCGCCGGCGAGGACGAAGTCGGGGACGATGGCGCGGTGGGACTTGTGCTTCGGAGGCGTCGCGGGACTGGGCGCGGCCGGGTTCGCGTTCGTCCCTGCGTCGGCGGGCTCGGCGGCTGCGGCAGGGCTCGCGGCGAGGATCATCAGAAGCACGAGCGCGTTCCGCGGCATGGCACCCCTCCGTGAACCTTTACTAACGGCGCACGGTCCGTTGCCGCCCTCCCGCGACCGCGGTACATCCGGGGCGCGCACGCGCAGCTCCGCGCTCGCGGGACGCTACGGCGAGCATTGACGCGCCGCGTCGGCCCGATTGCGGTTGCGCTTTCGGGGGTCCTTGCGCGGATGGCGCCTCGCGTGAGAATTTCCCTGCTCCCGACGCCATCGCCCCGCGAGGCATACGGTCCACCGGTTCGTATACCCGCCGCGCCCAGGCGCGGCGCAGGGCAGCGGCCCTGCGGAGGCGACACGCGTGATCGTACTCGTGCTGAATTGCGGGAGCTCCTCGGCGAAGTTTGCGGTCATCGACGCGGCGACGCGTCACGAGCAGGTGTCGGGCATCGCCCAGCGGCTCGGCACGGCGCAGGCGACGCTCGACTTCAAGATCGAGGGTCGCAAGGAATCGCGCCTGCTCCACGGCGCCGGCCACGACGCGGCGCTCCGCGCCGTCGTCGCCCTCCTCGAGGAGGTGGGCGTCGCCGACAAGATCGCGGGCATCGGCCACCGCGTCGTGCACGGCGGCGCGAAGTTCTCGGGCTCGATGACGATCACGCCCGCGGTCGTGGCGAAGATCGAGGAGTGCATCCCCCTCGGGCCGCTCCACAACCCGGCCAATCTGCTCGGCATCCAGATCTCGCAGGAGCTCTTCCCCTCGCTGCCGCAGGTGGCGGTGTTCGACACGGCCTTCCACCAGACGATGCCGCCGCGCGCCTACCTCTACGCGGTCCCCTACGACTGGTTCGCGAAGCACGAGGTGCGCCGCTACGGCTTCCACGGGACGAGCCACCGCTACGTCTCGCACGAGGCGGTGCGGCAGCTCGGGCTCGACCCCGAGGACCACGCCATCGTCACCGCCCACCTCGGGAACGGCTGTTCGCTCGCGGCCGTCCGCAACGGGCAGAGCATGGACACGACCATGGGGCTCACTCCCGTGGACGGCGTGGTGATGGGGACCCGGAGCGGCTCCATCGATCCCTCGATCATCGCGCACATGAAGAAGGAGCTCGGCTGCACCGCCGAGCACGTGATGGACGAGCTCAACAAGCACTCGGGCCTGCTCGGGGTCTCGGGGCTCTCGAACGACATGCGGACGCTGCAGGAGGCCGCGGAGGCCGGGCATGAGCGGGCCGCGCTCGCGATCGACAAGTTCTGCTACTCGGTCGCGAAGGCGGCGGCCGGGATGATCGTCTCGCTCGGCCGGGTGGACGCGCTCGTCTTCACCGGCGGCATCGGCGAGAACGCGGTCGCGGTGCGCGCGCAGATCGTGGAGCTGCTCGGGTTCGCGGGCTTCTCGCTCGACGCGCACGCGAACGCGATGCACGGCAAGGCGCTGCGCGGCCGGATCACACGGAGCACGAGCCCGATGGCGGCCGTCGTGCCGACCAACGAGGAGCTCATGATCGCGTTGGACACCGCCGAGATCGCCCAGTCCGTCGCGGAGAATGCAGCCCGCCCCGCCGACCGCGCCGCGGTCGCCTGAACCGGAGCTCGCCATGGCCCACGTCCTCCTCGTCGCCCCCGCCGGCCGCCAGGTCGGCCTGACCACCGCCTGCCTCGGCCTCGTCCGCGCCTTCGATCGCCAGGGCGTCCGCGTCGCCTTCGCGAAGCCCATCGCCGCGCGCGGCGCCGATCCCGTCGCGACCCTCGTCCAGCTCGGGTCCGGCGTCGCGCCGCCCGAGCCCATCCCGCGCGCCGTCGCCGACGACCTCCTCGCCTCCGGGGACGATCAGACGCTCATGGAGCGGGTGGTCGCGCTCTGTGCCCGCGCGGCGGAGGGGGCGGACGTCCTCGTCGTGGCCGGCATGTGGCCCGAGCACGGGATGGTCCACTCGACCCGGGTGAACGCGCTCATGCTGAAGGCGCTCGACGCCGAGCTCGTGGTGGTGGGCTCGCCGGGCGGCGAGTCGCCGGCCGAGCTCGCGAACGCGGTCGCCATCGCGGCGCGCGGCCTCGGCGGGTTCGTCGACGGCGAGCGCACCTACTGCTTCCTGAACCGCGTCCGGCCGATCGCCTCGGGCGGGCGGGTCGGGGAGTCGCGGCCGCTCTGGCTCGACACCGGCGAGGAGGCGGAATTTTCGGCGCAGGAGCTCGACGCCTGGCGCGCCGCCGTGGAGGCGGAGAAGCTCCAGCCCATCGCCATCGTGCCCGCCCGCGGCGACCTCGCCGCGCCGCGCGTGAAGGACCTCGCCGCCGCCGTCGGCGCCCGCGTGCTCCGCGCCGGCGACATGGAGGGGCGCCGGATCCGGAACGTCGCCCTCTGCGCGATGGAGGTGCCCGGCTCGATCAAGACCTTCCAGCCAGGCACCCTCGTCATCACCCCGGGCGATCGCAGCGACATCCTCGTCGCGGCGTCGCTCGCGGTCCTGAACGGGGTCCCGCTCGCCGCGGTGCTGCTCACCGGCGGCGTCGAGCCCGAGCCGCACGTCTTCGCCATGTGCGAGTCGGCGCTCAAGGCCGGGCTGCCGGTGCTCGCGGTGAAGGAGGGGAGCTGGGCCACCGCCAACGCGGTCGCGAACATGAACCTCCAGATCCCGGCGGACGACGCGGTCCGGGTCGAGCGGGTGATGAACGCGGTCGCCGACCGCATCGACCCCGCCTGGCTCCGCTCCCGCGCGGCGATGAACCGGATCCCGCGGCTCTCTCCGCCCGCGTTCCGCCACCGCCTGGTGGAGGAGGCCCGCGCGGCGAACAAGCGGATCGTGCTGCCCGAGGGGGCCGAGCCGCGGACCATCGCCGCCGCCGCGATCGTGCAGGAGCGCGGGATCGCGCGCTGCATGCTCCTCGGCAACCCGGACGAGATCCGGGACGTCGCGCGCAAGCACGGCGTGACGCTCCCGGCCACCATCGAGATCGTGGACCCGGCGCAGGTGGCGCCGCGCTACGTCGCCCCGCTCGTCGAGCGGCGCAAGTCCAAGGGCATGACGCCCGAGGTCGCGGCGCGCGAGCTCTCCGACTCCATCATGGTCGGCACCATGATGATGGCCCTCGACGAGGTGGACGGCCTCGTCTCGGGTGCGGTCCACACCACCGCCCACACCATCCGGCCCGCGCTCCAGCTCGTGAAGACGGTGCCGGGCTGCAACCTCGTCTCCAGCGTCTTCTTCATGTGCCTCCCGGAGCAGGTGCTGGTGTTCGGCGACTGCGCGGTGAACCCGAACCCGACCGCCGAGCAGCTCGCGGACATCGCCGTCCAGAGCGCCGACTCGGCGAAGGCGTTCGGGATCGAGCCGCGGGTGGCGATGCTCTCCTACTCGACCGGGTCGAGCGGCACGGGCGAGGAGGTCGAGAAGGTGAAGCGCGCGACCGACCTCGCGCGCGCGGCCCGCCCCGACCTCGCCATCGACGGCCCGCTCCAGTACGACGCGGCGATCATGCCGGACGTGGCGCGGGCGAAGGCGCCCAAGTCGAGCGTCGCGGGGAAGGCGACGGTCTTCATCTTCCCCGACCTCGACGCCGGCAACGTGACCTACAAGGCCGTGCAGCGGAGCGCGAACGTCGTCAGCATCGGCCCGATGCTGCAGGGGCTCGCGAAGCCCGTGAACGACCTCTCCCGCGGCTGCCTCGTCGAGGACATCGTCTTCACGATCGCCCTCACCGCGATCCAGGCGAAGCAGGCCGACCAGCGGCGCGGGCGCTAGCGCCAATGCCGGTCACTTAGCGGTGCCGGCCTCTTGAGGTCGCGCACATTGTGGTGCGGCTCCATCTCGACGATCTCGTCGCCCGGACCGAACGCCGCCGAGGCGGGCCGGGGAAGGCGCCGTCCTCCGGGGGCCATGCCCGAGGCCCGACGGAAGCGTTCGCCGTTAGCGGCCGGCCGCGAAGTGACTGGCATTGGCGCTAGCGCGCGTCCGGCAGGCCCTGGGGCACCGGGGCCCTGGGGCCGCTCACGCGGGGAGCGCCGCCCGCATGCGCCGGAGCGCCTCGTCGAGCACGGCGCGCGCGCAGCCGAAGTTGAGCCGGACGAAGCCGTCGTAGAGCCCGGCTGGCCCGAAGTCCGCGCCGGCGGTCAGCCCGACGCCCGCCGCCTCGAACCGGCGGCGCGGGTCGCCGGGCCCCGCGCCGCGCGCGTCGATCCAGGCGA
>DASWCJ010000130.1:0-6993 GCA_036390155.1 Anaeromyxobacter sp. | reverse complement strand
CGCCCGGCGGCCGCGGGGGCTGGCGGCGGAACCGGATTTCCGCGATATTGCGCTCCACCCGAGGGGGCGGGGTGAAGGGAGCGCGATGTCGAAGGTCCAGGTGAAGGTCGGGGACGTGACGCTGGGGGGCCCGAGGCCGTTCCTCATCGCCGGCCCGTGCGTCGTCGAGGACGCGGAGCTCATGCTCCGCACCGCGGACCGGCTCGTCGAGCTCGGCCGCAAGCTCTCGATCGGCGTCGTCTACAAGTCCTCGTTCATGAAGGACAACCGGAGCGACCTGGCCTTCGACCACGGCCCCGGCGTGCAGGAGGGGCTCGCCATCCTCCGCAAGGTGAAGGAGCGCACCGGGCTCCCGCTCCTGACCGACATCCACTACCCCGACCAGATCGCCGCCGCCGCGGACGTCTGCGACGTCCTGCAGATCCCGGCGTACCTCTGCATGCAGTCGCACCTCGTCGTCTCGGCCGGCAAGACCGGCCGCGTCGTGAACCTGAAGCACGGCCAGTTCCTCGCGCCGGAGAACATGGCGAAGCCGGTGAAGAAGCTCGAGGACTCGGGCTGCAAGAAGATCTTCGTGACCGAGCGCGGCTACACCTTCGGCTACAACGACCTCGTCGTGGACCCGCGCTCCTTCCAGCACTTCCGGCAGCTCGGGTACCCCGTCGTCTTCGACGTGGGGCACAGCGTCCGCCGCTACGGGATCCCGAGCTCGGACCCCCGCGGCGGGCTCCGGGAGTTCATGCCGGTCCTCGCGCGCGCCGCCATCGGCGCGGGCGTGGACGGGCTCTTCATCGAGACGCACCCGGAACCCGCCCGGGCGCACTGCGACGCCGCCAGCCAGTACCCGCTCGACAAGCTGGAGGCCTTCCTCATCCCGCTGCTCGAGCTCGACGCCGTGGTCCGTCGCCACGTCGAGCTCTAGCCGACGTACTCAACCGGAGGACCGACCTTGGAACTGTATCTCGACTCGGTGGACTTCAAGGAGATCGAGGCGGCGTTCCGCCTCGGCTTCGTCAAGGCGCTCACCACCACCCCGACCTTCATGCACCGCCACGGCATCACCGACATCTCCGCGGCGATCGTGAAGCTCTCCGGGATGGTGCCGGACCTGCAGGTCGAGGCCCTCGGCCGGACGCACGACGAGATCATCGCCGCCGCCGACGAGCTCCTCGCGCTGCCGCTCGCCCGCGAGCCGGTCTTCAAGGTCCCGGTGTCGCTCGAGTCTCTTCGCGCCTGCCACACGCTGACGAAGCGCGGGCACCGCGTGAACGTGCACCTCGTCTACACGCTCAACCAGGCGTACCTCGCGATGGAGGCGGGCGCCGCCTTCGTCTGCCCGCTCGCGGGCCGCATGCACGACCAGGGGCAGGACGCGAACGCGCTGTTCGAGCAGATCGCCGAGGTCAAGGCGATGCACGGGTACAAGACGAAGATCATGTACTCGTCCGTCCGCCACCCCGAGCACGTGCGCTCGGCCCTGCTCGCGGGCGCCGACGTCTGCACCGTGCCGTGGAGCGTGATGCAGCGACTCTGCGACAACTCGCTCACCGCGGTCGGCTCCGACCAGTTCTTCGAGCACACGACCCTCATGACGGTCCGGGTGCGCGAGGCGATGGGGACGGGCACGAAGGCGATCTGCAACGTGAGCGAGCCCGTCTCCCAGGCGCTCGTGCGGATGACGGAGACCCGCCTCGGCGCGGTCGCCCTCGTGAACGCGAAGGGTCAGCTCGCCGGCATCTTCACGGACGGCGACCTTCGCCGCGATCTCCAGAGCGACGGCCCGGCCATCCTCGGCCGCCCGCTCGAGCAGATCGGCTTCTCCAAGACGCCGCTCACCATCTCCGCCGACGCGCTGCTCTACCAGGCGGCGAAGCTCTTCCAGGACCACAAGGTGGACAACGTGGTCGTGGTCGAGGCGGACCGGCCGGTCGGCCTCCTCGACGTGCAGGACCTCGTGCGGATGGGCCTGCTTGGGTAGTGCGCCACCCGCGGACGCGGCGGCGCGCTTCGGCCCGGAGCGGTTCGCCGCGGATCCGGCGGATCTCGCCGCCCGGCTCGGGCGCTGCCGCGCCCTGGTCTTCGACTGGGACGGCGTGCTCGGGCCCGGCGCGAAGGGCCCGTCGGCCCCGGGCGGCTTCCACGAGGTGGACGCGATGGGCCTGAACCTCCTCCGGTTCGGGCTGTGGCGGCGCGGCGGGATGGGCGCCATTCCGCCGGTCGCGATCATCAGCGGCCAGAACGATCCCGCGGCGCGGGCGCTCTCGGAGCGGGACCAGCTCTCCGCGCTCTACATGGGCTTCCTCGACAAGCGCGTCGCGCTCGAGCACCTCTGCGCGGCGGAGGGCGTCTCGCCCGGCGAGGTGATGTTCGTCTTCGACGACGTCATCGACCTCGGCGCGGCCGAGCGGTGCGGCGCGCGCTTCCTCGTGGGGCGCCCGGCCCAGCCGCTCCTCGAGGACTTCGCGCGGCGGCGGGGGCTCTGCGACTACGTGGTGCGCTCGCCCGCCGGCGCCGGGGCGGTCCGGGAGGCGTGCGAGGTCGCGCTCGCGCTGCTCGGCCTCGCCGACGAGGTGTTCGAGGCGCGCGGCTGGTTCGGCGAGGCCTTCCGCGGCTACCTCGCCGCGCGCAGGACGCTCCCCCCGGTCCGCCGGTACCGCGCCGAGCGCGACTTCTTCGGCGCGCCGGAGCGGGTCGGCGAGGCGCCGCCCGACCCGGCCTAGCGCCGATGCCGGTCACATCGCGGTGCGGGCCGGTCCGGGGTTAGCTGAGCATCTTCAGCTTCGGCGAACGCTCCCGTAGGGCCTCGGGCATGGCCCCCGTCCTCCTGCGCGGCGCAGGAGGACGGCGCCTTCCCCGGCCCGCCTCGGCGGCGTTCGGTCCGGCTAGAGCGCGACGGTCGCGGTCAGCCTCCCGCCGAGCCCTGCTTCGGCGGCGGCGCGGGGAGCTTCGCGAGCGCGGCCTTCACCTCGTCGAGCCCGCCCGGTCCGCGCCCGGTCGCATGCAGGTTCTTCTCGCGGATGAGCCGCTCCGTGTCGTCGACGCGCGACGGCGTGGTCGGGTGGTCGGAGAGGAAGGCCGGCGGCGCCCCGCCCTTCCCCTCCTGCGCATGGAGCTTCTGGAAGAACCGCACGAGGCCGTTCGGGTCGTAGCCCGCCTCGTTCGCGTGCTCGACGCCCCACTCGTCCGCCTGCTGCTCGTCGCCCCGGCTGTTCGCGAGCATCGCCATCTTCCCGCCGACGCCGGCGACGAGCTGGGTCGCGACGCCCGGGTTCTTCCCGAGCGCGAGCGCGGCGAGCGCCTCGAGCCCCACCGCGTCCACCATCTGCCGCTGCACGTGGTAGAGCGCGACGTGCCCGATCTCGTGGGCGAGGACGCCCGCGAGCTCCGCGCCGTCGTCCGCGAGCTGGACGAGGCCGGAGTAGACGTACAGGTCCCCGCCGGTGGTGGCGAAGGCGTTCACGGTCTTCGCGTCGTCGATGACGTGCACCTTCCACTCGGACACGTCGGGCCGCGCCTTCTTCGCGACGGCGAAGAGGGGCTCGGAGACCTTCGCCACCCAGCCGTTCACCGTCGGGTCGGAGACGAAGCGGACGCCCTGCTTCTGGAGCTCCGTCTGGACCTGCGCCCCGACCTGCTTCGCCTGCTCGGGCGAGATGAGCGCCTTCGCGGCGGCGGTCTCGACCTTCTGCTGGAGCGGGGACGCGCAGCCGAGGGCGGCGGCCAGGGCGACGACCGGGAGGGGGCGGAGCATTCGCAAATCTAGCTACTCGAGCGCGCTCGAAGCGCCTCCGATGAGCTCTTCGCCCGCCGCGTGGGGCGGACGAGCCGGAAGGCGCCCGCCGGGGTGCCGTCGCAGCGACTGCGGCAGGTTTCGTCAGCTCGAGCGCGCCGCGCGCCGCAGCGCCTCGAGGTCGAGCTTCTTCATCCCCAGGAACGCCTTCACCACCCGCGCCGCGCTGTCGGCCTGCGGACCGCGCATCAGGTGCTCGAGCTCGGCCGGCACGATCTGCCACGAGACGCCCCACCGGTCCCGAAGCCACCCGCACTGCTCGATCGTCCCGCCCGCCGCGAGTCCTTCCCAGATCCGATCGAGCTCCGCCTGGTCGGCGCAGTTCACGAGGAGCGAGATGGAGTGGTTGAAGGGATCGAGCGGGCCCGCCTCGAGCGCGATGAAGCGCTGGCCGGCGAGGGTGAAGTCGATCACCTTCACCGAGCCCGCCGGACCGCTCGGCGTGTCGGCGGGGACGGGCGTGATGGCGTCCACGCTAGAGCCCGGGATGAGGGACACGTACTGTTTCACCGCCTCGAGCGCGTCCTTCGCGAACCAGAGGTGGGTGACGATCTTCTGCGGTGCGATCCTCGATGCGACCGTGGCCATGGCGCTCCTCCGCGTGCGTTCCCCTGGAGATCTAGGCGCCCGCGCGGCCCGCGCAACGCCTCACTCGAAGGCGTCGAGCACGGCGCCCGTCGCTGCGCTCGAGGCGCTGCGCGCGAACTTCGCGAGGACGCCGCGCGTGTAGCGGGGCGCCGGCGGGCGCCAGGCGGCGCGCCGGCGGGCGAGCTCGTCGTCGGGCACCTCGACCCGGAGCACGAGCCCGCGGCCGTCGATGGTGACGGGGTCGCCCTCCTCGACGAGCGCGATCGTCCCCCCCTCGAAGGCCTCCGGCGCGACGTGCCCGACCACCATCCCCCAGGTGCCGCCCGAGAACCGGCCGTCGGTCACGAGCCCGACGCTCTCGCCGAGCCCCTGCCCGACGAGCGCGCTCGTGGGCGCGAGCATCTCCGGCATGCCCGGCGCGCCGCGCGGGCCGAGGTAGCGGAGGACCATCACGTCCCCGGGCCGGATCCGGCGCTCGAGGATCGCGGCGAGCGCGGCCTGCTCGTCGTCGAAGACGCGGGCGGGCCCGGTCATCGTCGGGTTCTTCAGGCCGGTGATCTTGGCGACCGCGCCGTCGGGCGCGAGGTTGCCGCGCAGGATCGCGAGGTGGCCGTGCGGGTAGAGCGGGCGCGCGACGGGCCGGATCACCTCCTGCCCCACCGGCGGCTCGCGGGGCACCGCCCCGAGCGTCTCCGCGACGGTCCGGCCGTCGATCGTCATGCACTCTCCGTGGAGGAGGCCCGCGTCGAGCAGGAGCCGCATGACCTGGGGAACGCCGCCGGCCCGGTGCAGGTCCACCGCGAGGTACCGCCCGGAGGGCTTGAGGTCGCAGAGCACCGGGACCCGCCTCCGCACCCGCTCGAAGTCGTCGAGCGTCCACGCGACGCCGGCGGCGTGGGCGATGGCGAGGAAGTGGAGCACGGCGTTGGTCGAGCCGCCGACCGCCATCACCACCGCGATCGCGTTCTCGATCGAGGCGCGGGTGACGAGGTCCCGCGGCTTGCGGTCCGCCTTCACCGCCTCGACCAGCACCCGAGCCGACTCGCGCGCGGAGGCGACCTTCTCCTCGTGCGGGTTCGCCATGGTGGAGGAGTACGGGAGGCTCATCCCGAGCGCCTCGAACGCGGCGCTCATGGTGTTCGCGGTGTACATGCCGCCGCAGGAGCCCGTGCCCGGCACGGCGTGCCGCTCGACGTCCCGCAGCTCGGCGTCGGAGATCCGCCCCGCGGCGTGCTCGCCGACCGCCTCGAAGACGCTCACGATGTTGAGGTCGCGCCCGCCGAGGTGGCCGGGGAGGATCGTGCCGCCGTAGACGAAGATCCCGGGGACGTTGGCGCGGAGCATGCCCATCATCGCGCCGGGCATGTTCTTGTCGCAGCCGCCGAGCGCCAGGATCCCGTCCATCCACTGCCCGCCGACCGACGTCTCGATGCAGTCGGCGATCACCTCGCGGGAGACGAGGCTGTACTTCATCCCCTCCGTGCCCATCGCCATGCCGTCGCTGATGGTGGGCGTGCCGAAGACCTGCGCCTTCGCGCCGGCCGCCTCGAGCCCCTCGACGGCGGCGTCCGCGAGCCGCTGCAGGCCCGCGTTGCAGGGGGTGATGGTGGAGTGGGCGTTCGCGACGCCGACGAGCGGCTTCTCGAAGTCCGGGTCGTCGAACCCGAGGGCGTAGAACATCGAGCGGTTCGGGGCCCGGGCGACTCCCTGGGTGATGTGGGCCGAGCGGCGATTGGGCTTCACGGGAGGCCTCCCTCGGTGCGGCGTCGCACCTGAGATAAGCCTCCTCGTCAGCCGTCGCTCGGGATGGCCCCGCTCGGCGTCCCGCCGAGCTTCCCGACGTACTCCTCGAGCAAGGCGCGCGCGCGCGCCGCGAGGGCGTCGCGCTCCGCCTCGACGAGGAGGATGCCGCGCTCGTTCGAGACGAGCTTCCCGTCCTTCAGGTAGCGGCGCGTCGAGACCGCGACGTGCGCGTGCCACCCGTCCTGCTTCCCGCCCGTGCGGATCGGCGCCGCGGTGATGCGGACGTAGATCCAGCAGGGCGAGCCCTTGTCGAAGAGGGCGGCGCGCTGGAGCGCCGCCGTGGCCCAGCCCGAGACCTCCTGGTCCGTGGCGAGCTCGCTCTTCTCGGCGAGCACCCGGTATTTCGAGCAGGGCGGCGCGGCGGCGGGGGGCGGGGCCGGGTGCGCGGGGACGATCGTGGTCGTGGTCGTGCTCCCGCTCTTCGGCGGGTCGGCGGGCGCCGTCAGGGCGATGGCGAGCAGGGCGGCGGCGGCGGCTCCGGTCATGAGGTCCTCCGGGCCCGGAGGGTACCAGGGAGGGCGGCGGCGCGCCCCCGGGGTGCCGGGCCCGGGCCCCGAGCTGCGTCTGTCATGACGGACGCGACATCCCGGTCCACCGTCCGGTCGTCTCGTTGATTCGGGGGCCACGTCTGGTATAGAAGATGCGATTCCGCTATCTAGGAGGCTCTCGTGGCCCCACCCCGCCTGCTCATCGCCCTCGCCGCCGCCGGGCTCGCCGCCGCGCCCGCGCCCGCGCGCGCCGCCCCCGCGTCCGGCCCCGTCGAGCTGACGCTCGTGTCGTACGCCGTCGCGAAGCCGCTCTTCGCGAAGCTC
>DASWCJ010000129.1:0-41039 GCA_036390155.1 Anaeromyxobacter sp. | reverse complement strand
CTTCTCCTCCCACACCTTCATGGCGTTCCGCTGGACGAAGACGTACCCCTCCTGCCGGCCGATCCCCTTGCCGACGAGCGCGAGCAGCACCCGCTGCGCCTCGTAGAGGCCACCGGTGAGGTCGAGGTTCTCCTGCATCCGCTCCGGGTAGACCCGGAGGTTCTCGATCATCCCGGCGAAGCGGTGGAGGGCGAAGTCGAGCGCGACGGTCGCGTCCGGCGCGATCACCCGCTCGACGGAGGAGTGGCTGATGTCGCGCTCGTGCCAGAGTGCCACGTCCTCGAGCGCGGCGAGCGCCCACGCGCGGAGGAGGCGGGCGAGGCCGGTGAGGTTCTCGGACAGGATCGGGTTCCGCTTGTGCGGCATCGCGGACGAGCCCTTCTGCCCGGCCGTGAATGGCTCCTCCGCCTCGCGGACCTCGGTGCGCTGCAGGTGCCGGACCTCGGTCGCCTGCTGCTCCAGCGTCGCGCCGGCGACCGCGAGCGCGGCGAAGAACTCGGCGTGCCGGTCGCGGTTCACGACCTGGGTCGCCGCGCCCTCGCCGCCGAACAGGCCGAGCCGCTCCATCACGAACGCCTCGACGCGCGGGTCGATGTTCGCGAACGTCCCCACCGCGCCGGAGAGCTTGCCGACCGCGACGGTCCGGCCGGCCCGCGCGACGGCGTCGCGCCGGCGCGACCATGCGTCGTACCAGCCCGCGAGCTTGATCCCGAAGGTGATCGGCTCGGCGTGGATGCCGTGGCTGCGGCCCACCATCGGCGTGCGCCGGTGCTCGAGCGCCCGCTTCTTCACGGCGACCATCACCCGGTCCATGCCGGCGAGGAGGAGCTTCGTCGCCTCGGCGAGCTGGACGGCGAGGGTGGTGTCGAGCACGTCGGAGGAGGTCATCCCCCGGTGCAGGTGGCGCGCGGCGGGACCGCCCTTCTCCTCGACGAAGGTGAGGAAGGCGATGACGTCGTGCTTCACCGTCTTCTCGATCTCGTCGATGCGCGCCACGTCCTGCGCGCTGAACTCGTAGCCGGCGAACGCCTTGCGGAGGGTCTCGTAGTCCTCCGCCGGCACCTCGCCGAGGCGGACCATCGCCTCGCACGCGGCGAGCTCGACGTCGAGCCAGATGCGGAAGCGCCGCTCGGACGTCCAGATTCGGCCCATCTCCGGCCGGGTGTACCTCGGGATCATGGTTTCACCTCACCACTTGGACTTGGACGTGGACTTGGTCTTGGTCTTCGACCTCGACCTCGACCGCGAGTGGTCTAGGTCTAGGTCTAGGACGAGGTCCAGGTTCAGGTCCACGTCCAAGACCAAGTCCAAGACCAAGTCCAAGTGCCCGGCGGAATCACCGCCCCGTCGACCCGAATCCCCCTGCGCCCCGGCCGGTGGCGTTCAGGTCGTCGACGAGCTCCAGGTCGGCCCGGGTGACGGGCGCGATCACGAGCTGCGCGACGCGGTCGCCGCGCGCGAACGAGACGGGCGCCTGGCCCAGGTTCACGAGGATCACCTGCACCTCGCCCCGGTAGTCGGAGTCGACGGTGCCGGGCGCGTTCACGATCGCGATCCCGTGGCGCACGGCGAGGCCGGAGCGCGGACGCACCTGCCCCTCGTGGCCGGGGGGGATCTCGAGGGCGAGGCCGGTCGGGACGAGCCGCCGCTCGCCGGGGGCGAGCGTGAACGGCTCGTCGGCGCGCAGGTCCAGGCCCGCGGCGCCCTCGGTCTCGTAGCGCGGGAGGTCGAGGGGAGACCCCCGGCCTCCCACGCGGCGGAGCCTGACGACCGGCATCGGCTACGACTTGGCCGGCTCCCCGGCGCCCTCGGGCTTCTTCTGGGCGGCGTCCGCGAGCGCCTCCTTGCGGGAGAGGCGGATCTTCCCGGCGCGATCCACCGAGACGACCTTCACCATCACCTCCTCGCCCTCGGAGAGGACGTCGGAGACGCTCTTCACCCGCTTGTCGGACAGCTCGGAGATGTGGATGAGGCCGTCGGTGCCCGGGAAGATCTCAACGAAGGCGCCGAACTCGGCGATCTTCCGGACGGTGCCGAGGTAGGTCTTCCCCACCTCCGCCTCCTGGGTGAGGCCGCGGATCATCTTGATCGCCGCCTCGACCTTCTCCTGGCTCGGCGACGCGATCGAGACGCTGCCGTCGTCCTCGATGTTGATCGAGGTGCCGGTGCGCGCGGTGATGTCCTTGATGGTCTTGCCGCCGGGCCCGATGATGTCCTTGATGCGCTCCGGCCGGATCTTGATGGTCGTGATGCGCGGCGCGTAGGCGCTGATGTCGGCGCGCGGCGCTCCGAGCGACTTCGCCATCTCGCCGAGGATGTGCTTGCGGCCGGCGGCGGCCTGGGCGAGGGCCTTCTCGAGGATCTCGCGGGTCACGCCGCCGATCTTGATGTCCATCTGGATCGACGTGATCCCCTCGGCGGTGCCGCAGACCTTGAAGTCCATGTCGCCGAGGTGGTCCTCGTCGCCGAGGATGTCGGAGAGGATCGCGACCTTCTCCCCCTCCTTGATGAGCCCCATCGCGATGCCGGCGACCGGCGCCTTGATGGGCACCCCAGCGTCGAGGAGCGACAGCGTCCCGCCGCAGACCGAGGCCATCGACGACGAGCCGTTCGACTCGGTGATGTCGGAGACGATCCGGATCGTGTACGGGAACTTGTCCTCGGCGGGCAGCACCTGGCGCAGCGCGCGCTCGGCGAGGGCGCCGTGGCCGATCTCGCGCCGGCCCGGGCCGCGGAGGAACTTCGCCTCGCCGACCGAGAACGGCGGGAAGTTGTAGTGGAGCATGAACTTCTTGAAGTGCATGCCCGTCAGCATCTCGACGCGCTGCTCGTCCTCGGAGGTGCCGAGGGTGACGGCCACGATGGCCTGCGTCTCGCCGCGGGTGAAGAGCGCCGAGCCGTGGACGCGGGGGAGGAGCCCGACCTCGCAGGTGATCTTCCGGATCTCGGCCGTGCCGCGGCCGCCGATCCGCCGACCCTCGTCGGTGATCATCTTGCGCATGTACTCGTACTTCACGTCCTCGTAGTAGCCCTTGATCTCCTTCTCGCGGAGCTGGATCGTCGCGAGCTTCGCGGCGTCGCCGGCGGCCTCTTCCTTCAGGGCCGCGAGGAGCTCCTTCTTGATCTCGGAGAGCCGGCCGTACCGGTCGTGCTTCTCGTTCCGGCCGTAGGCCTCCTTCACCTTCTCCCAGGTGAGGGACTTCACCTTGGTCCTGAGCGTCTCGTCGTTCTTCGGCGGGTCGAAGGCGCGCTTCGGCTTGTTGCCGGTCGCCGCGCGGAGCGCGTCCTGCGCGTCGAGGAGCTCCTTCACCGAGGACTGGCCGAAGAGGAGCGCGTCCACCATCACCTGCTCGGACACCTCCTTCGCGCCGCCCTCCACCATCAGGATCGCGTCGCGCGACGCCGCGATGATCACGTCGAGGTCGCACTCGGCCCGCTGCGCGATCGTCGGGTTCGCCACGAACTCGCCGTTCAGGCGACCCACCCGGACGCCCGCGAACGGCGCGCCGAACGGGATGTCCGAGATCTGGAGCGCCGCCGACGCGCCGGTGAGGCCGAGGATGTCGGAGTCGTTCTCCTGGTCGAAGGAGAGCACGGTCGCGATGATCTGCGTCTCGTTCGCGTAGCCCTCGGGGAAGTTCGGCCGGCAGGAGCGGTCGATCATGCGGGAGGTGATCGTCTCCTTCTCGGTGAGGCGCCCCTCGCGGCGGAAGAAGCTGCCCGGGATCTTGCCCGCGGCGAAGAGCTTCTCCTGGTAGTCGACGGTGAGGGGGAAGAAGTCGATCCCCTCCTTCTTCTCGGCGGCCGAGACCGCGGTCACGAGCACGATCGAGTCGCCGAGGCGAACCCAGACCGCGCCGTGCGCCTGCTTCGCGACCTTGCCGGTCTCGAGCAGGATGTCCTTGCCGCCAACGCGGGCGGTCTTCTGGATGGGGGTCATGTGCACCTTTCCGGGCGGCCGCCTGGGGCGGGACCGCCGTCGTGTGGCCCGCGGGCCGCTCGACCGGGGGGGCCGGAAAGGCGCCTCCAATCCTCACGTCGCGGCCCCTCGCGTGGGAGGGGCGGCGGAGTCGGAATCGGAAGCGACGCTCGGGTCGCCTCGGACGGCCCGGCCTGCGGGCGCGTCTGCTGCCATGTGTCCACCGCGCTCCGGAAGCCGGAAGCGCGAGCGCCCCGGCCTTTCGGACCGGGGCGCAGCCTCACCCGCTACTTGCGGATGCCCAGCTGGTCGATGAGGGTCTTGTACCGGCCCTGATCCGACGTCTTGAGGTAGTCGAGGAGCCGCCGCCGCTGGCCGACGAGCTTGAGGAGCCCGCGCCGGCTGTGGTGGTCCTTCTTGTGCGTCTTGAAGTGCTCGGTCAGGTAGGTGATCCGCTCGCTCAGCAGCGCCACCTGGACCTCGGGCGAGCCCGTGTCCTTGTCGTGCCGCTTGTACTTCGAGACGAGTTCCTGCTTCTTCTCCTGCACCAGCGCCATAGCCGCTCCTTTTTCGTGTCGGTCCACCGCTGCGGGGGCGAAGGCGCGCGCCTCGGGCCGCAGTGGACGCAAGTGAAAGCGGGGTCTTAAGCCATCCGGCAGGGTTGGTCAAGCACCTGTACCGGCCGACCGCTCGACGCGCCGCCTCTTGCGAAACCGCCCCCTCGGATCGGATGCTGCGCGCGCTCCCCACGCGCCCGTCTCGACGCCCGATCCTCGGACGCCCAGGGAGTTCCCGACCCTCGATGCGCTCCCTCGCCCGTCCGGCCCGCACGCTCCTCGCCCTCGCGGGCCTCCTCGCCTGCTTCGCGGCGCGGGCGGCCGATCGGGACGGGGACGGCCTCGACGACGACCTCGAGGACACCCTCCTTCGGCGCCACGCGCCGGTGGTGCTCCTCCACGCGACCGAGGAGGCCCTGCCCGCGAGCACGGACTGGCTCCTCGCGCGCGCCGACCTCGAGCCCGCGCCCGGGCCCCGCCCCCGCGTCCTCGCCGCCTCGGTGCTCGGCCTCGTGGCCTGGCCGAAGCCCGTCGAGGACCCCCAGGCGCGGCTTCACCTCCGGGACGGCTCGCACGCCGGGAGCGCGCACGCCGCCGACTGGACCGTGTACGGCCACGCCTTCCCTGCGGCGGACGGGGGGATCCTGCTCCAGTACTGGTTCTTTTACGCCTTCAACGACGCCTACGGCCTCTTCGACCACGAGGGCGACTGGGAGCACGTGACGGTGAAGCTCGGGCCGTCCCTCTCGCCGGAGGGCGCCTGGTACGCGCGCCACCTCGACTCGCACCCCGGCCGCTGGTTCGCCTGGGGCGCCCTCACCCGCGAAGACGACCACCCCGTCGTCCTGTCGGGCCGCGGGACGCACGCGAGCTACGCGACCGTCGACGAGGTCCCGGCCTTCGAGCGCACCTGCGGGACCACCTGGCCGAGCGCCGCGGACGCGGACGGCTGCACCGTCTGGCGGACCTGGGCGCCCGAGACCGGGGGGGTCGTGAACGTCGGCGAGCGCGACAAGCCCCGCGTACCGTTCATCGGGTGGCCGGGGCGCTGGGGCTCGACCGGGAGGCTGGGCTTCGACAGTCGCGCGCTGCCGCCGCGCGGGCCCGCGTTCCAGGCGGGCTGGTGCGCCGGGGGCGCCTCCGGCGCCTGCCCCTGAGCAGCGGTCGTGCGATGCGCGCGATCCTCTCCGCGCGCGCCGTCGCGCCCCGCGGTACGATGCGAGCCTACCCGTGAGCGAGATCACCCGCGCCGCACCCACCGGACCGCCGACGGCCATCGAGCCGGGCACGACCCTCGGCAGCTGGGAGCTCCAGGAGCTCCTCGGCGAGGGGGCGATGGGACGCGTCTACCGCGCCCGGCACGTCCGGCTCGGACGCCCGGCCGCGGTCAAGGTGCTGAACGCGGAGTACGTCTCCCGCCCCGACGTGGTGCAGCGCTTCTTCACCGAGGCGCGGGTCGTGAACGAGATCGATCACGAGAACATCGTGGAGGTCACCGACTTCGTCGAGGCGCCCGGGCTCGCGTACCTCGTGATGGAGCTGCTCGAGGGCGAGAGCCTGCGCGACCTCGCGCGGAGCAAGGGCCGGCGCTACCCGCGGATCGCGCGGATCCTCGGGATCCTGCGGCAGGTCTGCGACGCCCTCGAGGCGGCGCACGGCAAGGGCGTCGTCCACCGGGACCTCAAGCCCGACAACGTCTTCGTGGTGCAGCGCGACGGCGCGGACTTCGTGAAGGTGCTCGACTTCGGGGTCGCGCGCCTCCTCGACCACGGCGATCACGCGGCGACGATGTCGGGGATGATCATCGGGACGCCGAGCTACATGTCGCCGGAGCAGGCGATGGGCCGTCCGGTCGACCACGCCACCGACATCTGGGCCGCGGGGGTGGTGCTGTTCGAGCTGCTCGCGGGAGAGGTGCCGCTTTCGGCGCCGAGCTTCGTCGAGCTCGCGCTCGCGCTGCGAGAGAAGCCGCCGAAGCCCCTCCCGCGGAGGACGCCGCGCGGCGAGCGGATCCCGCCCTGGCTCGCGGAGGTGGTCTCGCGCTGCCTCGAGAAGAAGCCCGACGATCGGTACCGCACGATGGCGCAGCTCCGCCAGGCGCTCGCCGGTCCGGCGAAGCCCGCTCGCCGCCGCGGGACGCTCCTCCTCGCGGCGGGCGCGGCCATGGCCCTCGCCGCCGGCGTCACGGGCGCACGGTACGGGCTCGCGCGGCGGGCGGCAGACCTCGGGCAGAAGGCGGTCACCGAGGCGAAGGAACAGGCCGCGAAGGTGGCGAGTTCGCTCGCGCCGCCGACCCCGACCCCGACCCCAACGCCGACCTCGACTCCGACCTCGACTCCGACCTCGACTCCGACCTCGACCCCGACCGCGACCCCGAAGCCGGCCCCGAAGCCGGTCCCGAAGCCGAGCCCGCACCGGGGCACGACGGAGAAGGCGGCCCCCGCGAAGGCGCCGGCCCGGCCCGCGCCGCAGCCCACGGTCGAGCTGCGCATCAAGTCCACGCCGTCCGGCGCGACGGTGGTCCGGCTCGACACCGGCAAGCGGCTCGGGAAGACGCCGCTGCGGGCGGAGGTGCCGCGCAAGGCCGCGGCGGTCTGGCTCGAGCTCCGCCTCGAGGGCCACGTCCCCGTGAAGTTCGAGGGCGATCTCCGCGAGGACGTCGTGGCGAGCGTGAGCCTCCGGCGCGCGAAGCGGCCGAGGCACTGAGCGCGGCGCTCAGCGGATCTCGGCGGGCGTCACGAAGACCCGCACCGGCCGGAGCCCCTCCGGGCAAGGCTCGCAGAGCGCCACCAGGGACCCCCCGAGCCCGAGCGCGCGCACGAGCGGGCCGCCCCCCTCGCGCTGCAGCCGCTTCCCCTGCGCGAGCGCGCGCGACTCGGCCGCGTCCACCGCGACGGCGGGGAGGTATCCGAGCGCGTCCGCGGGGGACACGAGCCGCGCGCGCAGCGCGTCGCGATCGGTCCGGCCGAGCGCCTCCGCCTCCTCGAGGCCGACCGCGCGCGAGAGCGCGAAGCCGCTCGCCTCGGTCCGGCGGAGCGCGCCGAGGTGGGCGGGCACGCCGAGCGCCTTGCCGAGGTCGGCGGCGAGCGTCCGCACGTAGGTGCCCTTCCCGCAGCGCACGGCGATGCGGGCGCGGAGGAGGCCGTCCGCGCCGGGGGGCTCGACGCCGAGGAGCTCGAGCACGTGCACCACCACGCGCCGCGGCGCCCGCTCGACCTCCTCGCCGGCCCGGGCCGCCTCGTGGAGGCGTCGCCCCCCGACCCGCACCGCCGAGAACATCGGCGGCACCTGGTCGAGCTCGCCGACGAAGCGCGGGAGCGCGGCGCGGATCGCGTCGGCGGTCGCGCCGGCGGGGTCGCCGCGGGCGACGACCTTCCCCTCCGCGTCCTCGGTCGTGGTCGCGGCGCCGAAGGCGACCGTCGCCTCGTACGCCTTGTCACCGCCGACGAGCCACTGCTGCAGCTTCACCCCGTCGTCCACGCAGATCGCGAGGACCCCCGTCGCGAGGGGGTCGAGCGTCCCGGCGTGGCCCGCCGTGGACGCGCCGAGCGCTCGCTTCACGCGCCGCACGACGTCGGCGCTGGTGGGCCCGGCGGGCTTGTCGACGACGAGGACTCCGCCCGTCACGCGCCGCCCTGGTCGTCCTCGCCCTTCGGCGGCTCCGGCGGAGCGGCGGCGGCCGCGGCGGCGTCCTTCGCCTTCGCCTCCTTGAGGAGCCGCTCGATCCGGTCGCCGCGCTCCACCGACTCGTCGTAGACGAACCGGAGGTGGGGCGTGTAGCGGAGCCGCAGGTTCCGCGAGACCTCGCGCTGCAGGAAGGTCGCGGCGGCGCGGAGCCCCTCGAGCGTCCGTTCGCGCTCCTTCTCCTCCGCATGGATCGAGAGGTAGACCGTGATCTCCTTCAGGTCGGGCGCCATCTTCGCGCCGGTGAGCGTGATGAACCCGGTGACCCGCGGGTCCTTGATCCCGCGGGCGAGGACCGCCCCGAGCTCCTGGCGGAACCCCTCCGCGACCTGCGCCGGCCTGTGCGTCGTCATCCGTCGTCCTCCTCGCCGCCGCCCAGGGCGTCGCGCTCCGCGTCGGCGAGCGTCCGGATGGGCCCGTCCGCGAGCTCGTCGCCGTACGGGACGATCTCGAGGTCGCGCGCCGTGAGCTGCAGCTGCCCGCCGTGCATCGACCCGACGAAGCCCGCGACCTTGTCGAGCGTCTCGTTCACGAAGGCGTGGTCGTTCCCGACCGCGGTGACGCCCACGACGCTCCGCTGCCAGAGGTCGTTCGCGCCGACCTCGGCGATCGAGACGTTGAAGCGCGCCTTCACCCGGTCGATGGCGGACCGGAGCAGGTGCCGCTTCGACTTGAGCGATCCCGGCTCCGGGAAGTGCAGGGTGAGGCGCAGGACGCCGACGAACATTTTCGACGGTGGGACGCTCACGTCGCCTTCGCTCGGCTCGCGCCCCCCCGATCCCCCGCTCGCTCGGGGCGTAGCCTCATCCGGCTGCCCCGTCGCTCGCAATGGTTTTGGCTAGTCTAGCGACGGGCGGATCTCCTCGAGCTCGAACACCTCGAGCTGGTCGCCCGGCTTCACGTCCGAGAACCCGTCGATGCCGATGCCGCACTCCAGCGGGCTCGCGACCTCGCGGACGTCGTCCTTGAGCCGCTTGAGCGAGCCGATCTTCCCGGTGTGCAGCACCTTCTTCTCGCGGAGCACCCGCACGTGGGCGGCCCGCTTGATGACGCCCTCGGTCACGGCCGAGCCGGCGATCGCGCCGATCTTCGGGATGTTGAAGAGCGCGCGGACCTCCGCCTTCCCGAGCGGCTTCTCCTTGATGATCGGGTCGAGCAGGGCCGCCATCTCCTCGCGGACCTTGTCCACCGCCTCGTAGATGATCTCGAAGAGGAGGATCTTCACGCCCTGCTGGGTCGCGATCGACTCGATGGCCGTCTCGGGCTTGGTGTTGAACCCGATGATGACCGCGTTGCCGGCGGCGGCGGTGAGGATGTCGGACTTGGTGATGGCGCCGACGCCGGAGTCGAGGATCTTCACCCCGACCTTCTTCGTCGCGGCCTTCTGGAGGGCCGCCGTCACCGCCTCGGCCGAGCCCTGGACGTCCGTCTTCACGACGACGTTCAGCATCTTGCCGCCGCCCGTCTTCGCCTTGGCGAAAAGGTCCTCGAGCGTCAACCGCTTCGTGCCGGCGAGCTCCTTCTGCCGCGCCTTCTCGGCGCGGTGGGTCGCGACCTCCTTCGCGGAGTTCTCGTCCTCGACGACGTTGAACTCGTCGCCTGCGACGGGGACGCCGGAGAGGCCGAGGACCTCGACCGGGTAGCCCGGGCCGACGTCGTCCACCAGCTCGCCGCGCTCGTTCATCATCGCGCGGACGCGGCCGTAGTGGATGCCGGTGACGAGCGCGTCGCCCACGCGGAGGGTGCCCTCCTCGATGAGGACGGTCGCGACGGGGCCCCGGCCCTTCTCGAGCTTCGCCTCGATCACGCGGCCGGCGGCGAGCGTCTCGGGGTTCGACTTGAGCTCGAGCACCTCGGACTGGAGCGCGATGTACTCGAGCAGCGCCGGGATGCCCTCCTTCGTGCGGGCCGAGACGGGGACCATGATGGTCGTGCCGCCCCACTTCTCGGCGACGAGCTCGTACTCGGTGAGCTGCTGCATGACGCGCTCGGGCGTCGCGCCCGCCTTGTCGATCTTGTTGATCGCGACGAGGATCGTGACGCCCGCGGCCTTCGCCGCCTTGATGGACTCGACGGTCTGCGGCATCACGCCGTCGTCCGCCGCCACCACGAGCACGACGAGGTCCGTCACCTGCGCGCCGCGCTGGCGCATCGCGGTGAAGGCCTCGTGACCGGGCGTGTCCAGGAAGGTGATCGGGCCCTGCGTCGTGTTCACCGAGTAGGCGCCGATGTGCTGGGTGATGCCGCCCGCCTCGCCCGCGGCGACGTCCGCCTCGCGGATCGCGTCGAGGAGCGAGGTCTTGCCGTGGTCGACGTGGCCCATCACGGTCACGACCGGCGGCCGGATGACGAGCTTCGACTCGTCCACCTGCACCTCGGGGATGTACTCCTCGACCTCGAAGCCCTTCTTCTCGAGCGTGTAGCCGAACTCGGTCGCGAGGAACGCGGCCGTGTCGGCGTCGATCTGCTGGTTGATCGTCGCCATCTTGCCGGCCTGCATCAGCTTCCGGATGAGGTCGGCGGCCTTCACGCCCATCGCCTGCGACAGCTCGGACACCGAGATCGACTCCTCGATCCGGATGACCTTCTTGTGCTCGGCGCGCTCGGTGATCTGCGTCTTGGCTCCCTTCTTCGTGGGCTTCTTCTTCTTCCCGCGGATCGGGATGTAGGCGCGATCGGAGGTCGCGGCCTGGAGCAGCTCCTTGCCGGAGAGGCTCTTCGCCTGCTCCTCCGTCATCGGGCGGCCGGCGCCGCGCCCGCGCTTGTTCTTGTCGCGGGAGACGTCGATGAACTCGCGCTCGCGGCCGAGCGAGCCGGGGACCACCTTGAGCTCGCGGACCTCGCCGAGTGCGCGTGGCCCCGGGGCGGCCGGGTAGGCGCTGCGCGACTGGGTCGGCGGCGTCACGCGGCGGACCGGGACGGTCGGGCGCGAGATGACGACGGCCTGCGTGGCGGTCGGCTTGAGCGTCCGCGGATCGATCGCGGGGCGCGGCGGCACGGACGGCGTCGCCATGGGGGCGTGCCCGGCGGGCGCGGCCGCCCCCGGCTGCGGCGCGGCGGGCGGGTGCGCGCTCCCGGCGACGGACGGCGCGACCGGCGCCGGCGTGCGGACGGGCGGGTGGGCCTCGCCCGCGGTCTCGGGTGCGGGGGACGCCTGCGCGGCGACCTGCGCGGGCGCGCCCTCGACCGGCTCGGGCTCCGCGACCGGCGCCTGCTCCTGAGCGGCCGCCTCGTCCTCGGCGTAGGCCGGCTCGGGCTCGGGCTCGGGCGCCGCCTGCGGCACCGGCGTCAGGGCGGGCGCGGGCTCGACGTGCGCGCGCTTGCGCACGACGAACCCCGGGCCGACCTGGCGCACGGGCGCCGGCTTCGGCCGCTTCTCGCCGACGATCCGCTCGTAGGCAGCCGCCGCCTGGTCGTCCTCGAGGGACGACGAGTGGCTCTTCACGTCGTAGCCGAGCGCATGGAGCTTCTCGACGAGCTCCTGGTTGGAGAGCTCGATGCCCTGCTCCTTCAGCTGCTTCCCGAGCTCGTGGACCCGCTTCTTGGACATTAGAGCGCTCTCCTAATCCTTACGGGCGTTTCCCGTCAACCCGACGCGAAGCTCCGCGACGTCGATCGCCATCTCTGCGCCTCGAAAGGCGCGTACAAACGCCCGGCGGCGCGTGGCCCGCTCGAGGCACGCTTCCGAGGGGTGCAACCAGGCGCCGCGTCCGCCCGTTCTCTGCCGGTCGATCGTCACGCTCGCTCCCACGATCCTCAGCCGCACGAGGTCGCCCTGGACCGCCCTTGCGCCACAACCGACGCAGGTCCGGACCGGGGCCGACACCTCAGGCGCCTGCCCCCTTCAGCTTCCCCGCGTCGAGCTCCGCCCTGAGCTTCGCCTCCTCTTCGAGGTAGACGCCCACGGCGTGCTTGATCTGCCGGGCCTTCTTGATGCCGAGCCCGGTCGAGTCGGCGAGCTTGTTCATGTCCGCCTCCCCGTGAATCGCCTCGACGGTCGGGTACCCGGCGACCTTCAGCTGGTCGATGGTCTTCTCCCCGACGCCCCGGACGCGGGCGAGCCGCTCCTCCTGGGTGAGGGTGCCCGGGTGACGCCGCGCCTCCGCGATCCGGGCGGCCTCGCGCTCCTGCTCGAGCCGCATCTCCTTCTCGGCGTCGGTGATCGACTGCTCGCGAGCGCGCTTCTGCAAGTCCGGGATCATGTCCATCGTGAACCCGGGGAACTGCGTCAGCATCTCGGCGGCGGCGTTCGCGAGGTCCTGCGCCTTGCGGAAGCCGTGCGAGTAGAGCGTCTCCTGCGTGCTCTCGGGGATGCCGATCGCGTTGAAGCTCTCCGTCGCGAACTCGCGCATCTCCTTCACGCGCGACTCGGAGTTGATGTCGAGCTTCCAGCCGGAGAGCTGCGAGGCGAGCCGAACGTTCTGGCCGCGGCGGCCGATCGCGAGCGAGAGCTGGTCGTCGGGGACGATGATCTCCATCGCCCGGTTCTGGTCGTCCATCAGCACCCGCGAGACCTCCGCCGGCGCGAGGGCGTTGCAGACGAAACGGGCGAAGTCCTCGTCCCAGGGGACGATGTCGATCTTCTCGCCGCGGAGCTCCTGCACCACCGCCTGCACGCGGGAGCCCTTCATGCCGACGCACGCGCCGACCGGGTCCACGTCGGAGTCGCGGGAGCTGACCGCGATCTTCGCGCGGCCCCCCGGCTCGCGGGCCGCCGCCTCGATGACGACGACGCCCTCGGCGATCTCCGGGACCTCCATCTCGAAGAGCTTCTTGAGGAGGTCCACCGAAGCGCGCGAGAGGATGATCTGCGGCCCCTTCGACTCGCGGAGGACGTCCATCACGTACGCCTGGATCCGGTCGGCCGCGCGGTAGCTCTCGCGCGGCACCTGCTCGCGGACCGGGAGCACCGCCTCGGCGCGGCCGAGGTCGACGATCACGTTCCCACGCTCGAACCGCCGGACGATGCCGGTGATGACCTCGCCCTTGCGGTCCTTGTACTCGTTGAAGACGTTCTCGCGCTCGGCGTTGCGGGTGCCCTGGATCATCACCTGCTTCGCGGTCTGCGCGGCGATGCGGCCGAACGAGCGGCGGAACGTCTTGAGCTTGAGGAGATCGCCCCACTGGTCGTCCTGGGCCTTCGCCTCCGCCTCGTCCTCGGGCCGGTAGTAGATCGGGAAGTCGAGCTCGTCGCCCGGCTCCACCTCGATCCCCTTCTCGTGCGCGATGGAGACCGGGACCATGTTCACCGGGTCCGGGATCGGGATCTCCTCCGTCGGATCGGCGACGATGGTGAGCACCTGGAAGAGGTCGATCTGCCCCTTCTCCTCGTCGTAGCGGGCCTTGAGGTTGCGCTCGAGGCCGAAGTGACGCTTCGCTGCGCTGGCGATGGCCTCCTCGAGGATCTCGACCAGCTTCGGCCGGTCGATCCCCTTGTCCTTCGCCACCTGGTCGAGGATGAGGTTCAGGTTCACGTTCTGCTGCTGCATGTCAGTCCTTCCTCCGGAGGTCCGCCTCGGCGTCGTACTCCAGGTGGGCCTTCGCGATCTGCTCGTGCGGGATGCGGTGGAGGACGCCGTCGACGTCGACGAGGACGGCGCCGCGCTCGTAGCCCTGCAGCTTCCCGGTCCAGCTCTTCCGCGGCGGGGAGCCCTCGGCGGTGCCGGGGACCGGACCGTACGCCTTCACCTGGACACGCTGCCCCGCCCAGCGGGCGAAGTGCTCCGGGGTCCGGAGCGGGCGATCGAGCCCGGGGGAGGAGACCTCGAGGTCGTAGGCGGGCTCGACGAAGTCCGCGACGTCGAGGATCGGCTCGATGATGCGGGACATCGCCTGGCAGTCGTCGACGTTGACGCCGCCCGGCTTGTCGATGAAGACGCGGAGCGTGAACCGCCCGGTGCCGCGGACCCACTCCACCTCGACGAGCTCGTACCCGTCGCGGACGAGGACGGGCTCGAGCGTGCGGCGCGCGCGCTCGACGACCGAGTCCTGTCCGATTCCCGTCATGGGCGATCCGACCCCAGAAAAACGAAAAAGTGGGCGCGACCGCGGCCCACTTTCGTAACCCGGCGTACCCGGGCGCGAAAATGTCGCCGCTAGTTAACAGGTCAGGCCCGGATCGTCAAGGAAGGCAGGCGCACGGGACCACCACGCTCGCGCCCCGGGACGGGCCGCCGAGCGCGGGGCCGGCTGCGTGGGCGCTCTCCCACCCGGGGTGATGACGCACCCCGCTGACCTGCTGCCTGCGTTCGCGGGGCGCGGCAGTCTGCCGCGGCCAAAATCCGCTTGCAGTTCGCGGGCGGCCGGTCCTTCGAGCTGCCGGGGCACCGCCACCCCGCCGGAGAGGCCCCGCACTTGCAGTGGCGGGTGGCGGAGACTCGATACCGCCCCGCCCCACGCTCGCGCCACAGGATCCCCGTGAAGAACCTCTCCATCGGTCGCCGCCTCACCCTCGGCTTTGGCCTGCTCCTCGCCTTCCTCGCCGCCGTGAGCCTCCTCTCGCTCGGCCGCCTCGCGGACGTGAATCAGTCGTTCCAGGAGGTGGCGGAGGTCCGGTGGCTGAAGGCGCAGAAGGCGCAGGAGGGGTCGGCCCTCGCCGCGAGCACGGCCCTCGCCGTGACCCGCTTGCTGCTCGCGTCCGACGAGGCCGCGCTGCGCCCCCTCGAGACGACCATCGAGGAGAACCGCCGGGCCGGGGCCGCGCTCACCGAGGAGCTCGAGGAGATCGCCTACCAGACCAACCTCCTCGCGCTGAACGCGGCGATCGAGGCGGCGCGCGCCGGCGAGCAGGGCAGGGGCTTCGCGGTCGTCGCCGCCGAGGTCCGCAAGCTCGCGGAGCGGTCGCAGAAGGCGGCGAAGGAGATCGGCGCGCTCGCCGGGTCGAGCGTCGACGTCGCGGAGCGGTCGGGCCGGCTCCTCTCCGAGCTCGTCCCCACGATCCGCAAGACCGCCGACCTCGTGCAGGAGGTCGCCGCGGCCTCCGCCGAGCAGTCCGCGGGCGTCGCCCAGGTCTCGAAGGCGATGGGTACGGTGGACCTCGTCACCCAGCGCAACTCCGCCTCGGCCGAGGAGCTCTCCTCGACCGCCGAGGAGCTCGCCTCCCAGGCGGAGTCGCTCCAGGAGCTCGTCGGGTTCTTCCGGGTGCGGGAGGGGCACGCCGCGCCCGCCCCGGAGCCGAAGCGCGCCCTGCGGGCGGCGTAGCGCGGCGCGCAAGCCCTCCGGCGCCTGAGCCTTCTCGGCGCCGCTAGGCGCACTGCCGGTCACTTCGCGATGCCGGCCTCTCGAGGTCGCGCACATCGTGGTGCGGCTCCATCTCGACGATCTCGTCGCCCGGACCGAACGCCGCCCTGGCGGGCCGGGGAAGGCGCCGTCCTCCTGCGCGGCGCAGGAGGACGGGGGCCATGCCCGAGGCCCGACGGGAGCGGGATTCGCCGAAGCTGAAGATGCGGAGCTACCCCGGAAGCGGCCGGCCGCGAAGTGACCGGCATTGCCGCTAGGTGCACCTCCCCACCGTACCGGCGAGGTCCAGGCCTCCACGAACGGTGATCGATACGCGCCTCGATGGCGACCGGTCCGATCGATGACGCCAGCGATAGTGAACGCGTACTCGGCGGTGCACGCGGGCGGGCCCATGGCCTTCTTCAGCCAGTGAGCCTGAGCGCCAGCAGCCACTCGCGGTTCCCGGCCGGCCCCTCGATGGGCGACTCGGCGTCGCCGAGGACCTCGAACCCGAGCTCCCGCGCGGTGGCCGCGACCGCGTCGAGCGCGGCGCGCCGCTTCGCGTCGTCCCGGACGACGCCGCCCTTCCCCACCTCGCCCTTCCCCACCTCGAACTGCGGCTTCACGAGGAGGAGCGCCTCGCCGCCGGGCCGGAGGATCGCCTTCACCGCGGGGAGGACGAGCCGCAGGGAGATGAAGGAGAGGTCGCCCGTGACGAGGTCGACGCGTTCCCCGAGCCGCGCCGCGTCGAGGAGCCGAGCGTTCTCGCGCTCGCGCACGACGACGCGCGGGTCGCCCCGGAGCCGCGCATGGAGCTGCCCGTAGCCGACGTCCACCGCGTAGACCTTCGCGGCGCCGCGCTGGAGGAGGAGGTCGGTGAAGCCGCCGGTCGACGCGCCGAGGTCGGCGCAGGTCTTCCCGCGCGGATCGACCGGGAACGCCTCGAGCGCCCTCTCGAGCTTGAGCGCGCCGCGCGAGACGTACCGCGACGGCGCGGCGTCCTCCTTGAGGCGCACCGGCAGCGCTGGATCGACGAGCGCGCCCGGCTTGTCCACGCGCGCCTCGCCCACCACCACCGCGCCCGCCATCACGAGCGCCTGGGCCTTCGTGCGCGACTCGGCGAGCCCGCGCTCGACGAGCAGGAGATCGACGCGGATCTTCCTTCCGCTCACGCCGCCCCGCGCGCCGCCCGGTTCTTCACGAGCTCCCGGCAGGCGCGGGCGATGCCGTCCGCGTCCAGGCCGAGCTCGGCGCGCTGCTTCGCCGGGTCGCCGTGGGTCACGAACGCGTCCGGCAGGCCGAGCCGGTGGACGAGGAGCCCGTCCGCGAGGAGCCCGCGTCGCTCGAGCGCCTCGAGCACCGCCGAGCCGAACCCGCCCGGGAGGCAGCCGTCCTCGACGGTGACGAGCCGCCCGGCCCGCTGCGCCTCGCCGGCGAGGAGGACCTCGTCGAGCGGCTTCGCGAAGCGCGCGTCCACCACCGACACCGCGAGCCCCTGCTGCGCGAGCGCCTCGGCCGCGGCGACCGCCGGGCGCACCGTCGCGCCGATCGCGGCGACGCAGACGTCGGGCTTCCCCTGCACCGCCCGCGCGATCCGGCCCTTCCCGATCTCGAGGCGCTTCGGGCTGGGATCGAGCGGCACGCCCTCGCCGCCGCCTCGCGGGAACCGGAACGCCGCCGGGCCGTCGTGCGCGAGCGCGGTGTGGAGCATGTGGCGGAGCTCGTTCTCGTCCGAGGGCGCCATCACCACGAGGTTCGGCACGCAGCGCAGGTAGGCGAGATCGAACGCGCCCTGGTGCGTCTTCCCGTCCGCGCCGACCAGCCCGCCGCGGTCGAGCGCGAAGGTGACGGGCAGCTTTTGCAGCGCGACGTCGTGGATGATTTGGTCGTACGCGCGCTGGAGGAAGGTGGAGTAGATCGCGACCACCGGCCGGATCCCCTCGCAGGCGAGCCCGGCCGCGAAGGTGACCGCGTGCTGCTCGGCGATCCCGACGTCGTAGGTCCGGTCGGGGAAGCGGTCCCTCGCCTTGACGAGCCCGGTCCCCTCCAGCATGGCCGCGGTGATCGCGACGACCCGGTCGTTCCGCTCCATCTCCTCGCAGAGCGCCTCGGCGAAGAGGTCGGTGTAGCCCTTCGCGGACTTCTTCGTCGACTTGCCGGTCGCGACGTCGAAGAAGGACAGGCCGTGGCCGCGGGTGGCGGTGTCCTGCTCGGCGGGCTGGTAGCCCTTCCCCTTCTGCGTGATGGCGTGCAGGAGCACCGGGGCGTCGAAGGTGGCGAGCTTCTGGAACACCTCGACGAGCGCGGCCACGTCGTGGCCGTCGACCGGCCCGACGTAGTGGAACCCGAGCCCCTCGAAGAGGATGCCGGGGGTGACGAGCGCCTTCGCGGCGTTGATGCCGTGGCGGATCGTCTCGATCGCCTGCGCGCCCTTCGGCAACTTCGAGAGGAACTCCTTCACCTGGTGGCGCCAGCGGTTGTAGGTGCGCGAGGCGAACTTCTTCGAGAACCACTCCGACAGGGCGCCCACGTTGGGCGAGATCGACATGTCGTTGTCGTTCAGGACCACGAGCAGCTGCCGGCCGAGGTAGCCGACCTGATTCAGGCCCTCGAACGCGACGCCGCCGGTGAGCGCGCCGTCGCCGAGCACCGCGACCGCCTTCCCCGGGGTCCCGGCGAGCCGCATGCCCTCGATCATCCCCAGCGCGGCGCTGACGGCGGTGGAGGCGTGGCCGACGCCGAAGGCGTCGTGCTCGGACTCGTGCCGCTCCGGGAAGCCGGCGAGGCCGCCGGGGAGGCGGATCGTGCGGAACCGGTCGCGCCGCCCGGTGAGGAGCTTGTGCGCGTACGCCTGGTGGCCGACGTCCCAGACGATCTTGTCCGTCGGCGAGTCGAACACGTAGTGGAGCGCGACGTTGATCTCGACCGCGCCGAGCGAGGACCCGAGGTGCCCGCCGTTCTTCGCGCAGGTCTGGACGATCTCGTCACGGAGCTCCTGGCAGAGCGCCGGCAGCTCGGAGACGGCGAGCTTCTTGAGATCCGCGGGCGAGTCGATGCGATCGAGCAGCCGGGCCATGCGTCCTCCGTACTCCTACTTCGTGCGCGCCACGACGAACCGCGCGAGCGCGCGGAGCGGCTCGGCGCGGGAGCCGAGCGGCGCCATCGCGGCGAGCGCCTCGTCGAGCAGCGCCTGCGCGCGCCGGCGCGCCTCGGGGATCCCGACGAGCGACGGGATGGTGGCCTTGCCGGCGGCCGCGTCCTTGCCGGCGCGCTTGCCGAGGGTGGCGGTGTCGGCGGTGAGGTCGAGGAGATCGTCCGCGATCTGGAAGGCGAGCCCGAGCCGAAGGCCCCACGGGTGGACCTGCTCCACCGGCACGCCGGCCGCGAGGGCCCCACCTGCGACGGAGGCGGCCAGGATCGCGCCGGTCTTCGTCGCCATGAGCTCCATCACCTCGGCCTCCGCGAGCGGCGCGTTCTCCGCGGCGATGTCGCGCGCCTGCCCCTCCACCATGAGGTACGCGCTCGAGGCGAGCAGGTGCGCGAGCCGCGCCGCGGCCGGCTCTCGGGACGAGAGCAGGTGCTCGAAGGCGAGGGACTGGAGCCCGTCGCCGACCAGGATCGCCGTCGCCTCGTCGTGGACCCTGTGGACGGTGGGCCGACCGCGGCGCAGGTCGTCGTCGTCCATCGCGGGGAGATCGTCGTGCACCAGGGAATAGGTGTGGACCGCCTCGATCGCCACCGCGAACCGCATCGCGAGGGAGCCGTCGGAGGCGTCGCCGCCGTGCGCCTCGCAGGAGGCGAGCACGAGGGCCGGGCGGAGCCGCTTCCCACCGCCGAGCAGCGCGTACCGGAGCGCCTCGACGAGGCGCGGCGGCCCCTTCCCGGCGCGGGCGTCCGCCAGCGCCCCGAGGCGCGGCTCGACCCGCGCGACGACGCCGCGGAGATAGTCCTCGACTGAAAAAGCCGTGGCCAATCGGCCACGTTCTAGCACAGCACGACGCTAAGCGGGCGCCGGGACCGCGCCGGCGCGCTCGTCGAGGATCTGGCGGATCCGGGCGACGAGCCGGTCCATGTCGAGCGGCTTCGGGAAGTAGTCCACCGCGCCGGCGTCGAGGCCGGCCCGCTCGTCCTCGAGGCTCTTGCGCGCCGAGATGAAGATGACCGGGATGTCGCCGAAGGTCGGGTTCTTCTTGATGGCCCGGCAGAGCTCGAACCCGTCGATCCAGCTCATCATCACGTCGAGGAGGATCACGTCCGGGCGGTCCACGTGCATCGCGGAGATGAGCCGCAGCCCGTTTGCCGCCTGGCCGACGTCGAAGCTCTCGAGCTCCAGCGCGAGCGTGAGCATCTCGCGCGTGTCGCGGTCGTCATCGACGATGATGACCTTGGGCTTGCGGATGGCGGCCTCGGGGGTGGTCATCGGCCACCCTTCCCCGGCGCCTCCGGCGCGAACGGGACCGCCTCGGCCTCGCCGTCTGTGCCGCGGACGAGCTGCTCCACCCGCCGCTCTGCGTCGTCGAGCTTCCGGGAGGCGTCCTTCGCGAGCCGGATGCCCTCCCCGAACTTCTCGATCGACTGCTCCAGGGTGAGCTGTCCGGACTCGAGCTCGCCGACGACGCGCTCCAGCCGCGCGACGATCGCGTCGTAGGACTCTTCGCCTGCGCCTGGGGTCGCTCGATCGTTCGTCGCGGTCAAACGGGCCTCGTCCTTTTTTCTTAACCGCGCCGCGAAGCAGGGTCAACGTCCGACCCGCCGGAGTCCTGCCCCGCCGCTCCCTCGTCCGAGCGCCGCCGGCCAGGCAACGGGTCCTCCCCTCGGTCGCGGGCCTCGACGACCGCGTCGAGCCACCCCTCCGCGAGCGCCACCCGGACCGGATCGCCGGGGGCCGCCTCGACGGACCGCGTCACGACCCCACCGTCGTGGCGGAGGACCAGGGCGAAGCCCCGGGCGAGGAGCTTCGCCACGTTGGCGGGCTCGAGCCGGCCCGCGAGCCGCTCGACCCGAAGCCCCTCCCGCCGGAAGTACGCCGCCTGCCACGCCCCGAGCCGGCGCGTCGCGGCCTCCATGCGCTGGAGCACCTCGCGGACCCTGCGGCGCGGCTCTCGCCGCCCGAGGCGGGCCCGGAGCGCGTCGAGCCGCTGGCGCGCCGATCGCGGTCCGGAGCGGGCGCTCCCCGCTGCCCGGTGGAGGAGGTCGTCGAGCCGGTGGCGCGCCCGGGAGAGGAGGTGCTTCGGATCCGACAGCTCTGCCTGCAGCGCGCGCACCTCGCGGCGCCGCCCCTGCAGGCCCGAGATCACCGCCCGCTCCCCCCGCCCCGCGAGCGTCCGCAGCGACTGGACGAGCTCGTCCCGGACCGGGGCGACGAGCTGGGCCGCGTGGGTGGGGGTGGCCGCGCGCACGTCGGCGACGAGGTCTGCCACCGTGACGTCCGACTCGTGCCCCACCGCCGAGACGACCGGGAGGGGGCACGCCGCGATCGCGCGCGCGAGCCGCTCGTCGTTGAACGCCCCGAGGTCCTCCGCGGAGCCGCCGCCCCGGGCGACGACCACCACGTCGACGCCCGCCCGGCAGAGCCCCCGCATCGCGGAGATCACCGTCGAGGCCGCGCCCTCCCCCTGGACGCGGCACGGCCCGACGAGCACCGGGATCGACGGGAAGCGGGCGTGGAGGACGCGGAGGAAGTCGCGGAGCGCCGCGCCGGTGGGGCTCGTCGCGATCCCGACGCGGCGGGGGATGAACGGGAGCCGGCGCTTGCGGGCGACGTCGAGGAGGCCGTCGGCCTGGAGCCGCTCCTTGACCTGGAGCAGCAGCAGCGCCATCGCGCCCGCGCCGCGAGGCTCCACCTCCTGCACGACGAGCTGGTATTTGCCGTGCGGCGGGTAGATCTCGACGAAGCCGCGGGCGAGGAGCTCCTGGCCCTCCGCGAGCTCGAACGGGACCTTGCGCGCCTGTGAGGACCAGAGCACGGCGCCGATCACGGCGTCGGCGTCCTTGAGCGAGAAGTAGACGTGCCCGTTCGCCTGGCGGCGCAGGTTCGCGATCTCGCCCCCGACCCAGACGTCGCGGAACTTCGGCTCGACCGCGTTCCGGAGCGCACGCGTGAGCTCCGAGACGGAGAGCGGGCGCGGCACCGGCCGGGCGAACAGGTCGCCGGTCTCGTCCGGGGGTGGGCGGCGCGTCGTCACCGGCTCCTCTTCTTCTTGGGCGTCCGCTCGCGCTTCGCGATGAGGAGCTCGAGGAGGACGTCCACGTCGGACTGCCGCTTCAGGCGCCACGGCGCGAGCGACTCGCCCTGCCCGACGTGCACGCCGAAGACGAGCGGCGCGCCGACGGCGAAGGCGTCCTCGTCGGTCACGTCGTCGCCGAGGACCATCGCGGCGTCGCAGCCGAGCCGCTTCACGAGCGCGCGGACGGCGTCCCCCTTCGTCGGGAAGTCGTGCGGCAGCACGTTCAGCACCCTCTTCCCCGGGAGGAGGCGCGTGCCCTCGAGCTGGTTCGCCGCCTCGTAGACCGCCTTCTGCGCTCGCGGGATCGCCGGCCCGCGGGCCCACCCCCAGTGCACGGACAGCGTCGACTGCTTGTCCTCGAAGAACACGCCCGGCACGCCGTCGAGCTCGCGCTCGAGCCGCAGCCGCCAGCCCCTCACCTTCCGCGCGAGCGCAGGCGGGATCCGGGCCGGCCGCCCGAGCTCGAACCCGTGGTTCCCGACGATGGTCGCGTCCACCCGGCCGAGGAGCCGGGCGCAGGCGCGCCAGGAGCGGCCGGAGACGACCGCGACCGGGTAGCGCTCCACCACGCGCGCGAGCAGCGCGCGCGTCCCGGGGCGCATCCAGGCGCCCGCGGGTTCCTTCACGAGGGGCGCGAGCACGCCGTCGTAGTCGAACGCGAGCAGCACCCGCCGGGGGGCGCCAGGGCCGCCGAGGAAGCGGGCGATCGCGCCGCGGGAACGGGGGTGGAGCAGATCCTTCATCGCGCGAGACCGTGGACTCTAGCAGGCCGCGCGGCGCGCGCCTGTGTCTTTCGAGGCCGGACGAACGTAGAATTCGCCGCGTGCGAAGGATCCTCCTCGCCGAGGGCCACGGGCCGACGCGGGAGTTCGTCGCCCGGGCGCTCTCGGACGCCGGCTTCGAGGTGGACCAGGCGCCGAACGCCGAGGGGGCCTACGAGCGCTACGCGGCCGCCCGCCCCGCCGCGGTGCTCGTCGCCGCCGACCTCCCCGGTGGCGCCGCGCTCGCGGCCCGGCTCCGGGCGGCGGACGCGAAGGTGCTCGTCGTCGTGCTCGACAAGGAGCACCTCGGGCGCGCGCTCGGCCTCCAGGCGGTCCTGCCGCTGAAGGCGAACGCCTACGTCGCGAACCCGACCACGCGCGAGCTCGTGGACAAGGTCCAGCACCTCGTCGCGCAGAGCGGCGACGCGCCCGTCGGGCTGCGCGGGGTCAGGCTCGTCCTCTCGCGCGCCCCGACCGCGCGCGGCGACGTCCGGCCCGGCTCGCTCGCCCGAACGCTCCACCAGATCTGGCGGGCCCTCTCCGAGGGCGTGCTCCTCCTCGAGGGCGCCACCGAGCGGCGCGTGTTCTTCCTCCGCGGCTCGCCCGTCGCGTTCCAGTCCGCGGATCCGGCGGAGGGGCTCGTCGGCTGGATGGCCGCGAGCTCCCGACTCGACGAGGCGCACCGCGCGCACGCCGTCGAGGCGATGGCGAGCGGCCTCTCGCCGGGGGGCGCGCTCATCGCCGCGGGCGTGCTCGAGCCCGGGGAGCCGCTGCAGGCCGCGCTCCGCGCCCACGTGAAGGCGATGGTCCTCCGCGTCGTCGCCGCGCGCGAGGGCCGCTGGCGCTTCCACCCGGGCCCGGAGTTCTCGTCCGAGCTCCACCCGATCGAGGTCGTGCCGCTGCAGCTCCTGCTCGAGGGCGCCCGCGCCGGGCTCCCGGCGAAGCACTTCGCGGACGCGCTCCGGTCCGTGATGGACGCGTTCCCGCTGCGGACGGCGGAGCTGCAGCGGCTCCTCCCGGCCTGCGGGCTCTCCTCGCTCGACCTGCGGCTCGCGCTCTCGCTCGACGGCAACGAGACGACGCGCGACTGGCTGGGGCGGCAGCGGGACCTCCAGCCCGCGCTCTCGCTCCTGTGGTTCCTCTCGCTCGTCTCGGCGGTGTCGTTCCAGGACGAGCCTGCGGCCCCCGACGCGTACGGCAAGGAGGCGCCGCGCCGGAAGCGGCCCCTCCCGGCCGACCGCGCCGACGCGCTCCGGCAAGCGGCGCTCCAGATCCTCCCCGGCACCTACTTCCACGCGCTCGGCGTCGACATCGCGGCGGACGCCGCCGAGGTGGAGCGGGCCTACCAGGCCGTGTCGAGCCGGCTCCACCCGGACACGTTCGCCGAGTACGACGTGGGCGACCTCGAGGACCTCCTCGCCTCGGTGCAGGACAAGATCACCGCGGCCTACCGGGTGCTCTCGAACGACGAGAAGCGGCTCTCGTACCTCTCGTTCCTCCTCCTCAAGTACGAGCTGACCGGCGCGCGGACCCCCGGGATCGCGGTCCAGGCGGAGGTGGCGCTGAAGCGCGGCGAGCGCGCGCTCCTCGCCGGCATGCACGCCGAGGCGGTCCAGTCGCTCCGCGCGGCGGTCGAGGTGAACCCCCGCGAGCCCGAGTACCAGGCGATGCTCGCCTTCGCGGAGCTGTTCGACCCGCTCCTCCCGGCGTCCGGCCGGGTGGCGGAGGCGCGGAGGTGCGCGAAGCGCGCGCTCGGCCTCGCGGAGGGGCACCCGCGCGCGACCGCGGTCCTGGCGCTCGCGGCGCAGGCGGAGGGCGACCTCGCCGAGGGGCGCCGGATCGTGCTCGACGGGCTCAAGGCCCACCCCGGGAGCGCGGTCCTGAAGGCGGTGCTCCACCGCCTCAACGCGCCCCCTGCGTAACGCTTCCGTCCTCACGGCTCGGGACAGGCTCCGCCGAGGGGCGCAGCGGAGGGCCCTCGCAGGCCGGACGAACGGGACGGCGCACGGGATGGGGGTTTCCCCTGCCGCCGCCGGACCCTAACCCCAGGCATGTCCCCTCGCCTCGGCGTGCTGTCGGCGCTCGCCGCGTCCCTCGTGGCCTGCAACAACTACCAGTTCAACCCGGTCGGGAGCTGCGTGCTCCAGCCGGGATCGACGTCGGTCGCCCTCCCGAAGACCTCGAGCGCCGACATCCTCTTCGTGGTGGACGACTCGCCGTCGATGGACCCGAAGCAGGCGGGGCTCGCGGCGAGCTTCCGGGACTTCATCCAGCGCATGGTCGACATCAACGTGGGTCGAGCCTCGCGCGGGCTGCAGCCGCTCGACTTCCAGATCGCGGTGACGACCTCGTCGATCTTCACCGCGACGCCCGCCGCGACGGCGTGCGTCGGCGGGAGCTCGTGCTGCCAGACCTCGGCCTGCACCGACGTCGCGTCCTGCGTGCGCGGCACGGGGACGGGCTGCAGCGGGGGCCAGATCTGCGTCACCGACCAGGTGCTCGACTCGACCTTCACCTGGGTCTCCCGGATCCAGGCGCGCTGCTGCACTCCGTCCGCCTGCACGGGCACGTCGAGCTGCTCGCCCGGGGACCGCTGCCCGGTGCTCCAGACGAGCTACCCGAACCCGCTGCCGACCGGGCAGTGCACGCCCGGGGTCGCGACCGCCGGAGCGCCCTACCCGGCTGGCCGGTTCGTCGCCGCGCCCGGCAACCCGAAGGTGCTCGTCTTCCCGAAGACGCTCGACTGGGCGTCGTGGACGACCGGCACGCCGGATCCGCGTCTCACCCAGCTCGTCGCCCAGTTCCAGCAGAACGTGAAGGTCGGCAGCTGCGGGGCCGGCGAGGAGCAGCACCTCGAGGCCGGGTACCAGGCGCTCCTCCTCGCGTCGACGGGCGGCCAGCCCGACCTCGGCGGCGCGACCTTCCCCCGGGCGTCGGCGAAGCTCGTCGTCGTGTACGTCGGCGACGAGGACGACTGCTCGAGCCCGCGCGGCGAGCCGCTCGTCGTGTCGGCGTTCACGCCGGGCGCGGACTCGTGCGTCATGGACAAGCACCTCCCCGCCGGCAGCCAGCGCGAGTTCCCCCTCGCGCGGTACGCGGGGCTCTTCCACAACCTTCGCCAGTTCCAGCACGTGGCCGACGTCTCCGCCGCGTTCATCGTCTCGTCGGTGCGGTGCGCGGACGGCTCGTACGCGCCCGCCGACGTCTGCTCGGGGCCGCCGGGCTGCCCCGTCACGGCGCCCGCGACGTGCGCGCCGACGACGGGCACGTGCGGCGGCGCCTACGCCGCGGGAGAGCGGTTCCTCGCGCTCGCGAACCTCCTCCTCGCCGACGGCGTCCCGGTCGTCGAGGGCACCGTCTGCGACGCCTACCCGCCCTCGTCGTTCGGGCCGGTGCTCGCGGCGATCGCGGACCTCGCGAAGCCGCCCTCGGTGCTGAACCTGCCCTCCCTCCCGGCGGCGCGTGCGATGACGAACGTCCGGATCGCCGACGCGAGCGGCGTCACCGCCCTCACCTGCCGCCCCGGCACCGACTGGTGCTTCGTCGACTGCGCGAGCCAGGCGAACGCGTGCCTCACCGCGGGGACCTCGCAGTGCATCGCCATCGACCACACCACCGGCGCGTGCGAGGCGAACCCGGGCCAGACGTACTGGGCGGACTACCTCGGGATGGTGCCGGAGGGCGGCTGCGCGTCGGCGGCCGACTGCGGCACGGCCCTCGGCGGGCCGCCGGGGAACTGGTCGTGCCTCGTCGAGCAGGGGATGGCCCGCGGCACCTGCGCGTGCGGCGGGAAGTGAGGCCCACGCTCAGGCGGCGATCCCTTGCGCCGCCGCGCCCTTCCGCACGACGTCCGCCATCGCGCGCGCGAAGTCGGGCCGCACGCCGAGGGCCGGCACGCGGTGGAACCCGCGCGCCCCGCCCTTCTCGGCCGCCGCCTTCGCGAGGAGGTCGAGGTCGTAGAGCGTCTCGAGGTGCTCGGAGACGAAGGCGATGGGCACGGCGACGATCACGCGGTCCTTCGCGTTCGCCTCGAGGAACTCGACCGTGTCGGGCCCGAGCCACTTCGCCGGGCCCACGCGGCTCTGGTAGGTCACCTGGAACGCGGGCGCGCCCGCACGCCGCGCCGTCTCGCGCGCGGAGTGCTCGATGTACCCCGGGTACGGATCGCCCTTGCGGACCTGGCTCAGCGGGAGGCCGTGCGCGCTGAACACCACGAGGACGCGGTCGCGGTCCGCGGCGGGGACCTGCGCGAGCGTCTCCCGGAGCGCCGACGCCGACGCGTCGAGGTAGCCCTCGTGGTCGTGCCAGGTGCAGATCTCGGCGAGCGGCTTCTCCCTCGGCCAGACCCGGCGCAGCTCGAGCAGGGACGACCTCGTCGTCGCGTTCGCGTACTGCGGGTAGAGCGGGAACGCGACCGCGCGCGTCGCCCCGGCCGCGAGCGCCTCGCGGACGCCCTCCTCGGTGTTCGGGTGGCCGCAGCGCATCGCGAGGTGGCAGGACCAGCCCCCGCCGAGCTCGGCGGCGAGCGCGCGCGCCTGCGCCTCGGTCCCCTCGACGATGGGCGAACGCCCGCCGATGAGCGCGTACTTCTCCGCAGAGGACGGCGCGCGGGTCCAGGAGATGAGCTTCGCGAACAGCGGGCGGAGCGGGCCGAAGGGAGCGGTGACGACGAGCGGGTCCGAGAACAGCTCGTAGAGGTACGGCTCCACCTCTTCGAGCGACCGCGGCCCGCCGAGGTTCATCAGGAAGACGGCGGTGTGCGCCATGGGGCTCCCTCAGCGGGGCGCACCGCGGGGCGGTGCGCGGAGTCGAAGGGCGCGAGGGCCCGTCAGACGGTGCGCGAGAACTGGCTGCGGGACGCGCCCTTCTTGAGGTACGCGTCGAAGAGCATCGCGACGTTGCGGACGAGGAGCTGCCCGAGCGGCGTGACCTTCAGGACCTTGCCGTCGAAGGTGACGAGCCCGTCCACCATCAGCTCCGCGAGGCCGCCCTTGAGATCCTGCTCGATCACCTCGCGCGAGCCCCTCCCGAACTTCTCCTCGACCTCGCCGAGGTCGAGCCGGAGGAGGCACATCACCCGGTTGATGACGAACCGGCGCATCACGTCGTCGTCGCTCATCGCCGCGCCGCGCTCGACCGGGATGACGCCCGCGTCCACCTTCTCGCCCCACTCCTTCAGCTTGTGGAAGTTCTGGACGTAGGCGCCGCCGATGTCCGAGATGGAGCTCATCCCGAACGCGATGGTGTCCGGGGCCGGGCGGATCGTGTAGCCCTGGAAGTTCCGGTAGAGGTACCCGTCGTCCTGCGCCTTCGCGAGCTCGTCGGTCTGGAGCGCGAAGTGGTCGAGGCCGATGAGCCGGTAGCCGGCCTTCGTGAACGCCTCGACCGCCTCGAGGAAGAGCTCGACCCGCTGCTCGGTCTTGGGGAGCGCCTCCTGCGGGAGGAGCCTCTGGTGTGGCTTCGACCAGGGCACGTACGCGAAGCCGAACACCGCGAGCCGGTCGGGCCGGATGTCGACGATCCGCCGGAGCGTGTCGTCCCAGGTCTCGGGCGTCTGGTACGGGAGCCCGTAGATGAGATCGAGGTTCACCCCGTGGAACCCGTTCGCGCGCGCCGCCTCCACGAGCTCGCGGGTCTCCTTCTCGCCCTGGATCCGCCCGACGACCTGCTGGACCTTCGCGTCGAAGTCCTGCACGCCCATCGAGATGCGGTTGAACCCGAGCTTCGCGAGCGTCTCGATCTGCGACTTCGTGGTGATGGCCGGGTCGATCTCGACCGCCTTCTCGACGTCCTTCGTCCACTGGAAGTGGCGGGAGAGGATCTCGTGGCAGCGGGTGAGCTGCTTCTCGTCGAGGAAGGTCGGGGTGCCGCCGCCCCAGTGGAGCTGCGAGGCCTGCCGCCGGGCGGGGAGCTTCGCCGCGACGAGCGCGACCTCCTTCTCGAGCTGGTCGAGGTAGGCGTCGGCGCGCGTGCGGTCGTGCGTCGCCACCACGTTGCAGCCGCAGAAGCGGCACATCTCGCGGCAGAACGGGAGGTGCACGTAGATCGAGAGCGGCCCGCCCTGGCGGTCGGCGCGCGCGAGGTGCTCCTCGAACGCCTGCACCCCGAACGTCTCCTTGAACTCGACCGCGGTCGGGTAGCTCGTGTACCGCGGCCCGGGCCGGTCGTACTTCTTGATGAGCTCCCAGGAGGGGATCTGAATCACCTGCGCCTCACTTCCAGCGGAAGGCGTGGACCGCGTCCACGACCGCCTTCACGTTCTCGACCGGGGTGGGCGGCTGGAGGCCGTGGCCGAGGTTGAAGATGTAACCGGGGGCGGGCCCGGCCGCCTTCACGATCCGGAGGGCGCGGTCCACCGCCACCTCCTTCGGGCCGAGCAGCACCGTCGAGTCGAGGTTGCCCTGCACCGCGATCCCGGGCAGCCGGGCGCGCGCGTCCTCGATGGGCATCCGCCAGTCGATCGAGACGACGTCGAAGCCGAGCCCCGCGATCCGCTCGAGGTGCCCGCCCATCCCGGTGCCGAAGAAGATCACCGGCACGCCGGCCTTCTTCACCGCCTCGGCGATGCGCGCGAGGTACGGGAAGCTGAACTCCTCGAGGTCGTAGCGGTCGAGCTCGCCGAGCCAGCTCTCGAAGATCTGCGCCGCCTCCGCGCCCGCCGCGATCTGCTCCTCGATCTGCACGATCGCGGCGCGGGTGAGCTTGTCGAAGAGCGCGTGGGCGGTCTTCGGCTCGGCGTAGAGCATCGTCTTGAGGCGGGTGAAGCCCTGGCTCCCGCCCTCGACCACGTAGCTCGCGACCGTGAACGGCCCGCCCACGAAGCCGATGAGCGGCACGCGGCCCTGGAGCGCGGTCCGGATCGCGCGCACGCCGTCGAGGACGTAGGGCAGGTCCTTCTTGGGCTCGGGGACATGGAGCGCGTCCACGTCGGCGCGGTTGCGCACCGGGTTCGCGATCTTCGGGCCGCCGTCGCCCTTGCCCTTCTCGCCCTTCTCGAACGAGAGGTCGAGCCCCATCGCCGGGAGGTGCACGAGGATGTCGGAGAAGAGGATCGCCGCGTCGAACCCGAACTCGTCGATCGGGGCGACGGTCACCTGCGCGATGAGCTCCGGCGAGCGGCACAGCTCGAGGAAGCCGACCTTCTGGCGGACCGCGCGGTACGAGGGCTGGTAGCGCCCGGCCTGACGCATCATCCAGACGGGGAGGCGGTCGACGGGCTGCTTGCGGCACGCTGCGAGGAAACGGTGGGTCATGAGGGGTCGCATCTTAGTCCACCGGGAGGGTCCGGAACAGCGATCGAGGGCTCGTCCGCGGGCGGCCAACCATCTCAGCGGCGGGATTGCGCCACGAGCACCAGGACCGCGAAGCCGATCATCCCGGCGCCCCAGGAGAGGAGCACGAGACCGGCGAGGATCGCCCGCGCGCCGGTCACCGTCTTGCCCTGCACGAGCGCGGTCCTGCGCCGGATCGCGGCGAGCCCCTTCGCGAGGACGAAGAGGCCGGGCACCGCGAGGAGCCCGGCCGCGAGCAGCACCAGCGCGCGCGCCAGCGTCACGCCTTCGCCATCCCGAGGAGCGTCGCGGCCGCCGCCTCGGGCGCGACGCCCGCGATCCGGACGCGCTTCTTGCGGCCCGACTCGCCGGCGAGGAGCGCCACGGCGGCGCGCTTCACCGAGAGCGCGTCGGCGAGGAAGGCAAGGAGCGCCGCGTTCGCCTCGCCGTCCACCGGCGGCGCCGCGAGCTGGAGCTTGAGCCGGCCGTCGTGCTCGCCCACGACCCGGGTCTTCGAGGCGCGCGGCTGCACGAGCAGCTCGAGCACCGCCCCGTCCGAGCTCTCGCGTGCCCAGGGGGTCACGGCCGAACTCCGATGACCACGATCTTCGCCGCGTTCGCCCGCTCGATCATCCGGTCGAGGTCCATCACCAGCGTCGCCCCCGCCTCAATCGCGAGCGCCCGCCCGCCCGCCGCGCGGATCGTCTCCACCGTGTCCGGCCCGACCGCGGGGAGGTCGAAGCGGCGGTCCTGGTCCGGCTTGACCGCCTTCGCGACCGTGAACCCGCCGTTCTTCGCGAGCTCGCCGCCACGACGGATGCACGCGTCCGTCCCCTCCAGCGCCTCGACCGCGAGCGCCACGCGGTCCTTCACCACCACGGTCTGGCCGAGATCGAGCTTCCCGATCCCGCGCGCGAGCTCGAGGCCGTAGCGCGCGTCCGCGAGCTCCTCGTCGGTGGGCGCGTGTCGCCCGAGCACGCCCTCGGGGGCGAGCCGGTCCGAGAGGAAGGGGGTCGCGTCCACGATGGGAACGCCCTCCTCCTCGAGGAAGCGCGCGAGCGCGCGGAGCAGGTTGTCGTCGGACCGGATCGCGACTCGCGCGAGGACCCGCAGGCCCGTCGCGTCGAGCATCGCGTCGGCGAAGAACCGGCGCTTGGTGATGGCGCCCAGCATCACGCTCTGGGTCGCGCCGCCCGCCTTGAGCGCCTCGAGGAGGTGGCCGACCTGCCCGAGCTTCACCCAGGTGATGGCGTCCACCTTCTCGGCGAGGCCCGGATCGGTCTCGTTCCGGTGCGCGACCGCCACCACGCGGTGGCCCGCGCCGCGCGCGCTCTCCGCGAAGAGCAGGGGGAAGCGGCCGCCCCCGGCGATGAGCCCGATCGTCGCCAGGACGTTCACCGGGTGATGCCGCGCTGCGAGCCCTTCACGAAGGCGAGGAAGTGGGCGATCTCGGGGTGGGTGCCCAGCTCCGACTCGAGCTGCGCGAGCGCCTCGGCGAGCGCCAGGTTCGAGCGGAACACGATCTTGTAGGCCTGCTTCACCCGGCCGATTTGCTCGTCGGTCATCCCCGCGCGCTGCATGCCGACGGCGTTCAGCCCCGCGAGCTCTCCGCGGGCGCCCGTCACCGTGCAGTACGGCGCGACGTCCATGGCGACGCCGGTGAGGCCGGAGACGAAGGCGAGCCGCCCGATCCGGCAGAACTGGTGCGAGGCGGCGAGCCCGGACATGTGCACGTGGTCCTCGAGGGTCACATGGCCGGCGAGGGCGACGGAGTTCGCGATGATCGCGCCGTCGCCGATGATGCAGTCGTGCCCGACGTGGCTGTAGGCCATGAACAGGCAGCCGTTGCCGATCCGGGTGACCCCGCCCCCGCCCTCGGTGCCGAGGTTCACCGTCACGCACTCGCGGAAGGTGTTCCGGTCGCCGATCTCGAGGCGGGTGGGCTCGCCTCGGTACTTGAGGTCCTGCGGGGCCTCGCCCAGCACCGCGTGGGGAAACACGCGGTTCCCCGCGCCGAGCGTGGTGTGGCCGGTGACGATGGCGTGCGCCGAGAGGACGTTCTTCGGCCCGAGCCTCGCGTGCGCTCCGACCACGGCGTACGCGCCGACCTCGCAGCTCGAATCGATCTCGGCCCCGGGCTCGACGACGGCGGTGGGGTGGATGGCCATGTCGCGTTCTCCCCTACGCGTCCTTCGGGTCGACCAGCATCGCCATGAACTCGGCCCCGGCGCACTCCTGGCCGTCGACGATGCCGGTCCCCTTCATCTTCCAGACCGGCCCCTTCTGCTTCACGATCTCGACGTGCAGCTCGAGCCGGTCGCCGGGGACGACCGGCCGCCGGAAGCGCGCCTGGTCGATCCCCATGAGGTAGGTGAGCTTGCCGCGCTCCTCGGGGCCGAGCGAGAGGATCGCGAGGAGGCCCGCCGACTGCGCGAGCGCCTCGAGGATGAGGACGCCGGGCATCACCGGCCGCCCCGGGAAGTGGCCGGGGAAGAACGGCTCGTTCATCGTCACGCTCTTCCAGGCGACGAGCTTCTTGCCGTGCTCGAAGGCGACCACGCGGTCGACGAGGAGGAAGGGAGGGCGGTGCGGGAGGATGGCCTGGATCTGCACGGAGTCCAGGACGGGCTTGGCCGGCTCGGCCGGGCGCTCGGCGGTCATTTCTTCTTCTCCTGCCCTAGCTGGAGGCGGGCGACCTCGGCGCGGAGCTCGCGGAGCTCGCGGCGCATTTCGGTGAGGCGGTTGAACACGGAGACGTTGCGCGCCCACTGCACGTCGGGCGTCGCGGGCGAGCCCGCCACGCGGGCGCCGGGCTCGAGATCGCTCCCGACGCCGGCCTGGCCGGCGATGTTGGCGCGGTCGCCGATGGTGACGTGGCCCACGATGCCCGCCTGGCCCCAGACGGCGACGCCCATCCCGAGCCGGGTCGAGCCGGAGATGCCGACCTGCGAGGCGAGGATGGAGAGCGGGCCCACCTCGACGTTGTGCGCGATCTGCACGAGGTTGTCGATCTTCACGCCCCGGCCAATGCGGGTGATGCCGAGCGTCGCCCGGTCCACGCAGCTGTTCGCGCCGATCTCGACGTCGTCCTCGATCACGACCAGGCCCGCCTGCGGGACCTTGTAGTGCCGCGGGCCCCGCCCTTCACCCTGGAGATCGAGGGCGAAGCCGAAGCCGTCCGCGCCGACGACGACGCCCGGCTGGAGGATGACCCGGTCGCCCACCACGCAGCGCTCGCGCACGACGACGTTCGGGTAGAGCAGGCAGTCCGCTCCGACCCGGACGTCCTCCGCGAGGTGCACGCCCGGGAAGAGGATCGTGCGCGGCCCCACCTCGGCGCGCGGGCCGACGCTCGCGAGCGGCATCACCTGCGCGCTCGGGTGGATCCGGGCGGTCGGGTGGATGACGGCCTCCGGCGCCACCTCCGGCATCGGCTCGCGGGGCGGGTGGAACGCGGTCGAGATCTTCGCGAAGGCGAGGTACGCCGGGGACGCCCGGAGCACGGTGCGGCCGGCGGGGACGTCCTCGTCGGCCTCGACGATGACGGCGCCCGCTCGCGAGGCCTCGAACGCCTTGCGGTACTTGCGGTTCGCGAAGAACGAGATCTGCGACGGGCCGGCGTCCTCGAGCGTGGCGACGCCGTCCACCGCGATCGCGCCGTCGCCCTCGACCGTGCCGCCGACCCGCGCGGCGAGCTCCGCGAGCGTGAAGGAGGCGGGGCCCATCACTTCTTCGAGGCCTTGCCCTCGCCCTTGTCCGCCTTCTTCGCGGAGCCGGACTGGTGGCGGGCGTTGTACTTGCGGATGAGCTCGTTCGTGAGGTCGGACGACTGCGGCGCGTAGACGAGCCCGGCGCCCTTCTCGAACACCATCGAGACCCCGTCCGCCTCGGCGATCTCCCGGACGATGACCGCCATCCGGTCGAAGATCCCCTTCGTCGCCTCCCGCTCGCGCTCGGAGAGGTCCTTCTGGAGCTGGACGAAGAGCCCCTGCAGCTCGCGGGCGCGGCGATCGAGCTCGTTCGCCTTGTCCTTCTTGGCGGAGTCGGACATCACCACCGCCTGCTTCTCGGCGTCGGCCTGGACCTTGTCGAACTCGGCCTTCTTCGCGTCGAGGTGCTTCTGCTTCTCGTCGAAGTCCTTCTTGAGGAGCGCCTTGGCGGCCTTGCCCTCGTCCACCTCGTTGAGGGCGCGCTGCAGGTCCACGTACCCGAGCTTCAGCTCGGCGCGGGCGAGGACGGGGCCGGCGGCGAGGGCGAGGAGGAGCAGGGTCTTCAGGGAGCGCGACATGGTCCTTTTCCTTCCGTGAGAGGGGCCGCGTCGGGGCGGCCGCGGCTAGAAGAAGTTGCCGATCGTGAACTGGAAGTCGACCGGCTGGTCGACGTACTGGCGGGTGATCGGGTCCTTGCGGCGGTCGAGCGGGAAGCCCCACTCGAAGCGGAGCGGGCCGATGGGGCTCACCCAGCGCAGCCCGAACCCCCACGCCTTGTAGAGCGAGAGCGACACGCTCGGGTCGCTCCAGGTCCCCTGCGCGAACGCGTTGCCCATGTCGTAGAAGAGGACGCCGCGGATGCCGGCCTCCGCCACGATCGGGAACTCGAGCTCGGTGTTGACGACGACCTGCTTGTCGCCGCCGACGGAGAGCGAGCGCGTCCCCGCGTCGAACGCGTTCGACACGCCGACCGGCATCGACGGCGCGATGGACAGGTAGCGGTACCCGCGGACGGAGTTGATGCCGCCCACGTAGTAGAGCTCCGAGATGGGCACCGGGTGGGCGGCGTCCCAGTCGCGGATGATGCCCATCGTGAGCTTCCCGCGGGCGACGAGCCCCTTCCACACGGGCCGGTAGAGGCGGAGGTCGAGCGCGTAGCGGGAGAAGAGGTTCGGCTCGTTCCCGAAGAGCTCCGAGGGAGAGAAGGCGGGCGGCGCCCACTCGCCGGAGAATGTGAGGAAGTACCCGCTGGTCGGGAAGAGCCGGTTGTCGCGGCGGTCCCACTGGAGCGAGAGCCGGACCGAGCTCGTCGTGCCCGACTTGAACTGGCTGCGCGCGGTGGTCGAGAGCTGCGCGGCGGTGACGTCGATCCGCTCGTTCGTATAGGTCGCGAAGACGCGCATGTCCTCGAGCCGCTGGGCGAACGACCACCAGGGCGCGAGCCCGGAGAGCTCGTAGCCCCAGGTCAGCGAGCCGCCCACCGACCGGCGGGTGAAGGTCGTGTAGACGCCCTCGGTCATGTAGAGGTCGAAGGCGAACGTCCAGCGCGTGTCGAGGAAGTACGGCTCGACGAACTGGATCTGCCCGAGCTGGCGGATCTTCGACCACTGGATCTGCAGCGAGAGCGTCTGGCCCCAGCCGAAGAAGTTCTGCTGCGAGATCTGGCCGGTGAGGATGAAGTTCTCGTAGGAGGAGAAGCCCGCGCCGAGCTGGAAGGTGCCGGTCGGGCGCTCCTTCACCTCGACCACCGCGATGATCTTGTCGTCCGCGCTCCCGGGCTTCGTCGTGATCTCCACCGTCTCGAAGAAGCCGAGCGCGTTCACCCGCTGCTTCGAGGTCTTCACGCCGGTCCCGCTGTAGCGCTCCCCCTCGTAGACGCGGAGCTCGCGCCGGATCACCTTGTCCCGGGTCTTGTCGTTCCCGATCACCTCGATCCGCTCGAAGCTCACCACCTTGCCGGGCTGCACCTCGAAGGTGAGATCGACGATGCGCTTGTCGGGATCGGTGGCGGTGAGCGGCGAGACGTTCGCGTAGGCGTGGCCGAGGTCCTTGTAGACGTCGGTGATCGCGAAGAGGTCCGCGGCGACGTCGGAGCGCGAGAAGAGGACGCCGCTCCGCGTGCGGAGGATGGCGTGGAGCCGCGGCTCCTGGTCGAGGAGCTGGCCGGCGAAGGCGATCTTGCCGATGGTGTACTGCTCGCCCTCCTCGACGGGGATCGTCACGTAGATGAAGCGCCTGTCCGGGGAGAGCGACACCGCCGGCGTGCCGACCTTCACGGTGACGTAGCCGTTGTCGAGGTAGTAGGCCTGGATCGCCTGCAGGTCGCGCTGGAGCCCCTCGTCCCGGTAGTTGCCCGCGTCGGTGAGGAGCGACAGGAGGCTCCCCTCCCGCGTCACCATGATCTTCTGGAGCTCGTCGGCGGACACGTGGGAGTTCCCGATGAAGCCGATCCCCTTCACCTGGACCTTCGCCTGCTCGTTCACCACGAACACGACGTCGACCTGCGCGTCGGGCGCGTCCAGGATCCGGGAGGTCACCTCCGCGAGGAAGTACCCCTTCTCGACGTACTTCTCCTGCAGCTTCTTCACGTCCTTCTGGACGACCGCGGGGTCGACGAGCTGGCCCGCCTTGAGCGTGACGTTCTCCTCGATGTCCTTCTTCGAGAGCTCCTGGTTCCCCTCGACGCGCCACTCGCGCAGCGCGGGGCGCTCGACCACGCGGAACACGACGACGGGGGCGTCCGGGTTGCCCTCCTGCTCGACGATCACGTCCGAGAAGAGGCCGAGCTTCATGAGCGCGCGGACGTCCGCCTGGATCTTCCTCGGGTCGAAGGGGCCGCCCTTGCGCGCGGTGATGGCGTTCTTGATCGCGGCGGGCTCGACGCGACGGTTGCCCTCCACCCGCACCTCCTCGATCACCGCCCCGGTGGGGGCGGCGCGGGCGGCGGCGGGCGAGAGCGCGAGCACGAGGGCCGGGAGCAGGCCCAGGGCGCTTTGGAAGAGGCGCGTCACGGAGCGGGCGAATCTAGACCGGGAGGTGGAAAAGCTCAATTGGATCCGCGGCTCAGCGTCCGGCGTCCGGGGCCTACTGCAGGCGCCCCTCGGCGAGCCGGAGCCGACGCGGGAGCGACTGCGCGAGCCGCTCGTTGTGCGTGACCACGACGGCGGTGATCCCGAGCGTCCGGTTGAGGTCCACGAGCAGCGCGTGGATCCCGTCCGCGGTCTGCGGGTCGAGGTTCCCGGTGGGCTCGTCGGCGAGGAGGAGGCGGGGCGAGAGCGCCAGGGCGCGCGCGAGGGCGACCCGCTGCTGCTCGCCGCCGGACAGCTCACCCGGGCGGTGGTCCAGGCGGTCGCCGAGGCCGACCCGCTCCAGCATCGCGCCGGCCTTGCGGCGCGCGTCGCCCCGGGCCATCCGCCGGATGAGCGCCGGCATCATCACGTTCTCGAGGGCGGTGAACTCGGGGAGCAGGTGATGGCTCTGGAAGACGAAGCCGACGGTCTCGTTCCGGAACGAGGCGAGGTCCTCCTCGCCGCGCTCGAACGGATCCTCCCCGTCGAACCGGATCCGGCCGCGGGTCGGGACGTCGAGCGTGCCGAGGAGGTGCAGGAAGGTGCTCTTCCCCGCGCCGGACGGCCCGGTGAGCGCGACGAGCTCGCCCTCCGCGATCTCGAGGTCGAGCCCGCGCAGGACCTCGAGGCGGCGGTCCGCCATGAGGTACGTCTTCACCAGCCCCTCGATCGAGACGAACGGAGCGGTCATCGCGTCACTCCCGGAGCCCGTCCACCGGGCGCAGGCGCGCCGCCTTGGTGGCGGGGTAGATGGTGGCGAGGTACGAGAGGAGCAGCGCGCCGAGCGCGGCGAGCGCGAACTGCGCTGGCTCGATGAGCACGGGCAGGTTGGAGATGTAGTAGACCTCCGGGTCGAGCGGGATCCCGACGCGGTCGACGAGCAGGCACGTCCCGTAGCCGAGCAGGAGCCCGAACGCGGTCCCCACCGCGCCGATGATCACGCCCTCGGCGACGAAGATCTTCATGATCGACGGGACCCCCGCGCCCATCGACTTGAGGACCGCGATCTCCCGCGTCTTCTCCAGCACGAGCATGATGAGCGTCGCGACGATGATGAAGCTCGCGACGAGCACGATGAACCCGAGGATCACCGCCATCACCACCTTCTCCATCTGCAGGGCGGAGAAGAGGCTGCGGTTCAGCTCGCCCCAGTCCTTCGCGCGGAAGGGCCACCCGCCGAGCGCGACCACGACCCGGCCCATCACCGCGCGGGCGGCGTCCACGTCGTTCACCCGGAGCTCGAGCCCGGTGATGGTGTCGCCGCTCCCGAAGAAGCGCTGCGCCTCGGAGAGATCCAGGTACGCGAACTTCGAGTCGTACTCGTACATGCCGCTGTAGAAGACGGCGGCGATGCGGAACGGGCGGCTCTTGGGCTGCGGCCCCGCCGGCCCGAGGTCGCCGAAGGGCGAGACCACGTTCACCTGATCGCCGACGAACACCCGGAGCGAGCGGGCGAGCTCCCGGCCGATCACGATCCCGGGCAGCACCCGGTCCGCGCGCTGGGGCGGCGCGGGCTCGGCGGAGCGGTCGCGCCCGGCGCGCGGGATCTCCGCCGGGGCGCGGAGCCAGGCGAGCTTCCCGTCCTCGACGCTGCGCGGGAGGTCCGTGACGGTGCCGATCGTGTCGACGTCCACGCCCTTCAGGATCGCGCCGGTCAGGTTCTGCCCGGCGGAGAGCATCACCTCGTTGTAGAGGAACGGGGTCGCCCCTCCGACGCCGCGCACCCCGAGCGCCTTCTCGCGGGTCGCGCGCCAGTCCTGGAATGCGTCGGGCCCGTAGGACAGCACCATCCCGTGGGCGTTGTGGCCGAGGATCTTGCGCTTGAGGTCCGCCTCGAACCCGCTCATCACCGACAGCACCACGGTGAGCGCCCACACCCCGATGGCGACGCCGCCGATCGAGATGAGCGTCATGAGGAGGGTGGCGGGCATCCGGCCTCGCCGGAACAGCTCGCCGCGTCGGTAGGCGCGGCGCTCGCGCGCGTCTCGGAAGAGCGACCACCCGAGCGCGACGAGGAGGCCGGGGACGAGGCCCGTGACGACGAGCACGAAGAGGCCGGCGATGGTGCGGGCCGAGAGCCGCAGGTGGCTGCGCGCGACGAAGAGCTCGTACGAGACCTTGCCGTCGAGGCGGCCCGTCCCGGTGAGGAGGTAGGCGAGCGTCGCGCCCGCGAACGCCGCGGTCGCGGCGAGGAAGCCCGCGCCGAGGAGGCCGAGCACCACCACGAGGGTGCCCTGCGACTCGAGCGACTGCAGCGCGCCCGCGCCGCGGAGGCGTGGCGCGGTGGCGACCACCCCCACGAGCGCGGCCCACAGGAGCGACGCCGCCGCGACCTCGTAGAAGCAGAGGCGGCGCGACGCGACCGCGGCGGCCCCGCCGAGCGCCATCGCGAAGGCCGCGGCGACCACCGCGGCGAGGCCGGCGGCGACGGGCCCGGCGAGCGCGAGCCGGTCCCCGAAGAAGGACGAGGCGAGCGGCGCGACCGCCATCGCCCCGAGCACCGCGACGAGCACGAGCACGAAGGCGACCGGCGAGAACACCCGCGGCGCCGGATGGCCGCCTGCGGGCGGCGGCGCGCCGGGCGCGGGTGCGGCGGCGGCCGGCTCGGCGCCGTCGAGGGCCGGGGCGGGGCGCGGCGGTCCGAGCTCGCTCATGCCCGCTCAGCTCCTCGTCTTGAGGAGCGGGAACAGGATCACGTCGCGGATCGAGGCCGAGTCGGTGAGGAGCATCGTGATCCGGTCGATCCCGATCCCCTCCCCGGCCGTGGGGGGCATCCCGTGCTCGAGGGCGCGGACGAAGTCCTCGTCGAACGGCATCGCCTCCTCGTCGCCGGCGGCCTTCGCCTTCATCTGCGCCTCGAACCGCGCGCGCTGGTCGACCGGGTCGTTCAGCTCGGAGAAGGCGTTCGCCACCTCCATGCCCGCGACGAACAGCTCGAACCGATCGACGAGCCGCGGATCCGCGTCGCGCCGCCGCGACAGCGGCGAGGTCTCGAACGGCCAGTCCACGACGAACGCGGGCCGATCCTTCGGCAGCCGCGGCTCGCCGAACACCTCGAACGCCGCCGCGATCGCCTCGCCCGGGCTCTTCTTCGCCGCCTGCTCGAGCTTCCAGGCGTCCTCCGACTCGTTCTCGCGCGCCGCGGCGCGGGAGAGCGCCTCGGAGAGCCCCTTGCCGGCGAGCGCGTCCTCGACGGAGAGGCCGAGCGCCTTCGCGCCCTCGGCGATCATCGACACCCGCGGGAACGGCGGGGTGAGATCGATCGCCTGCCCCTGGAAGGGGACGACCGCCGTGCCCGCCACCTCGAGCGCGAGGGAGTGGAGGAGCTCCTCGGTGAGGAGCATCAGGTCCTCGTGCGTCGCGTACGCCTGGTAGAACTCGATCGAGGTGAACTCCGGGTTGTGCCGGCGCGAGATCCCCTCGTTCCGAAAGATCCGGCCGATCTCGTAGACCCGGTCGAAGCCGCCCACCACGAGCCGCTTGAGGTGCAGCTCCGTCGCGATGCGGAGCTTGAGCGGCATCTCGAGCGCGTTGTGGAAGGTCTCGAACGGCTTCGCGGCGGCCCCGCCGGCCTCCTCGGGCTTGTGGAGGGTCGGGGTCTCCACCTCGAGGTAGCCGCGGGCGTCGAGGAACCGGCGGATCGCGCTCACGATCCTGGTGCGCTTTCGGAAGACCTCTCGGACGCCGGGCGTGGCGATGAGGTCCACGTAGCGCTGCCGGTACCGCTGCTCGACGTCGGTGAGCCCGTGCCACTTCTCCGGAAGCGGCCGCAGCGACTTCGTGAGGATCGTGAAGCCCGTCGCCTCGACGGTGAGCTCGCCGGTCCGGGTCCGGGTCGCAGGCCCCGTCGCCGCGACGACGTCGCCGACGTCGAGCTGCTTGTAGATCGCGAAGTCCCGCTCCGAGAGCCGGTCCTTCTTGAGCCACACCTGGATGTCACCGGTGCGATCGCGAACCTTGAGGAAGGCCGCCTTCCCGAACGGGCGCTCCGCGAGCACGCGCCCGGCCACCGACCAGTCGCCGGGAGCCTTCGCGATCTCCTCCGCGGGCGCCTCGCCGTACCGGTCGCGGAGCTCCTGCGCGAGGTGGCGCGGAGCGTGGCCGTTGCCGAACGGGTTCACGCCGAGGGCGCGCAGCGCCTCGGCCTTCTTTTGGCGCTGCGCGATGATCTCGCGCTCGGTCGCGCCCAGGTCGTCGCCGCCCGAAGCCGGGGGCGCAGGGGTCTCGTCTCGCATCCGTCGGGGCTCTTTCGAGAAAACCGCCGGGCGAGGCTAGTCGGGTGGGGGTCCGGCGTCAACGGAACCGGCCGGCCTCCAGCACGGTCAGCCCGCGAGGCTCGCCGTCGGCGCGGACCACCCAACGGATGAGGGCCCCGGACTCGTCGCGCGCGACCTGGACGACCTCGCCGCCGCCGGCGAAGGTCTGCTCGACGACGGGTAGCGCGAAGAGCGTCCCCACCTTCTCGCAGGACTCGACCGTCCCGGCGGGCGTCACCACGTGGACGACGATGTCGCCCGACGCCTCGATCAGCCGTTCGAGCGCTCCACCCTCTGGATACTGCCGCCGCATGATGAGGACGGGGGCTGCTTCCGCGAGCGGCGGGCCGTCGGGAGTCGGGGTCGGG
>DASWCJ010000128.1:0-3932 GCA_036390155.1 Anaeromyxobacter sp. | reverse complement strand
CAGAGGCGGCTCCTTGTTCAGGATGACGCCCTCCGTGATCTTGCACTCCTTCACGCCTTCCCGGTACGGCACGTCGTACATGATGTCGAGCATCGCCTGCTCGAGGATGGCGCGGAGGCCGCGCGCGCCCGACTTGCGGCGCATCGCCTCGCGCGCGGTCGCGCGGAGCGCCTCCTTCGTGAACGAGAGCTTCACCTTCTCGAGGTCGAAGAGCTTCACGTACTGCTTCGTGAGCGCGTTCTTCGGCTGCGTGAGGATCGTGACGAGGTCCTCCTCCGACAGATCGGAGAGGGTCGCGATGATCGGGAGGCGGCCCACGAACTCCGGGATCATCCCGAACTTCACGAGATCTTGCGGCTCCACCTTCGCGAGGAGCTCGCCGAGGCTCGCCTCCTCCTTGCGCTCGATCTTCGCGCCGAAGCCGAGCCCCTTCACGCCGACGCGCCGGCGGATCACCTGCTCGAGGCCGCAGAACGCCCCGCCGACCACGAACAGCACGTTCGAGGTGTCGACCTGGATGTACTCCTGCTGGTTGTACTTCTTGCCCCCGCGCGGCGTGACGTTGGCGCGGGTGCCCTCGATGATCTTGAGCAGCGCCTGCTGCACGCCCTCGCCGCCGACGTCTCGCGTCGGCGACGGCTGGTCGCCCTTGCGCGCGATCTTGTCGATCTCGTCGATGTAGACGATCCCGCGGCTCGCCTTCTCGACGTCGTAGTCGGCGTTGTGCAGGAGGTTCTGGATGATGTTCTCGACGTCCTCGCCGACATAGCCGGCCTCGGTGAGGCTCGTCGCGTCCGCGATCGTGAACGGGACGTTCAGGAACCGCGCGAGCGACTGCGCGAGCAGCGTCTTGCCCGAGCCGGTCGGGCCGATGAGGAGGATGTTCGACTTCTGGAGCTCGACGTCCTCGTTCGCCGCCCTCGCCTGACCGGGCCGCTGCGGCCGCGCCGGCTTGCGGGAGTGGACGCGCTTGTAGTGGTTGTAGACCGCGACCGAGAGGACCTTCTTCGCGCGGTCCTGCCCGACGACGTAGTCGTCGAGGAAGCTCTTGATCTCGGCGGGCGTCGGCAGCGAGACCGCGGGGCGGCCCTCATCGCGCTCGGCCTCCTCCGCGATGATGTCGTTGCAGAGCCGGATGCACTCGTCGCAGATGTAGACCGTCGGCCCCGCGATGAGCTTGCGGACCTCGCGCTGGCCCTTGCCGCAGAACGAGCAGGAGAGATTACCGTGGTGGTGCTCTTTGCGGCTCACGCGTCCCTCGTCAGCGAATCGTACCACCAAATCGGCACGCCCTGAACCCGGCGCCCGGCTTCGAACATAACCAGCGGCCTCACGGGCCGCTCCCGGAAACGGGCGCGCCGAAAGGGCGCTCTAGGCTCCGCTCCCGAGGGCCTCGATCTCCCCCGCGAGGTCCGCGACGCGCCGCGCGAGGGCGGGCGGCACGGCCGAATCCGACTCGCAGGCGCCGGCGAGGCGCCGGGCGAGCGCCCCGAGTCGCGCGAGCCGCTCCGCCTTTCGGGGCGCGGGCGGCGCCGGCGGCGGGCCGAAGCGCTCCGCGAGCTTGCGGTTCAGCGCGGCAGGCGTGGGCGGCGACTCGAGAACCTCCTCGCGCAGCTCCTGCCAGCCCTCCTGGGACAGTCGGCCGGCGGCCTCGGCGCGGGAGAGCACCTCGATCACCTCGAACGGCGGCGCGCGCGGCTCTCCCTTCGCCCGCGCGAGGGCGGGCTCGTGGCGCTCGAGGAAACCGTAGCTCACCGTCAGCTTGTCGGCCGTGGCGGGGCGGATGAAGAGCTCCTTCGAGCAGTACCGGTCGAAGCTCGGGTACCCCCATTCCTTCCAGAGCTCCTCGTGGCGCACCTGGGCGAGGAGGCGCCCGAAGTCCACCCAGGCCGCCTTGAACCCGCGCGCCCCCTCGATCACCTTGCGCCGGGTCGAGCCCTCAGGAAGGTCCTCGGCGCGGGCGGCGAGCCTCTCGGCGGTGGCGGTCATCGTCCGATCCCGAAGGCGAGCGAGACGGTGGGGCGCTGCCCCGGGAACGACTCGAAGCGCCAGGCGCCGAGCGCCTTCAGGAGGCAGTCGCGGAGCGGCCCCTGCTTGAAGCGGGGCTCGTCGATCCAGAGCTGCGCGACCTTCCCGTCGTTGCCGATCGCGAACTCGAAGGGGACATCGCCGCGAAATTCGGGCGACCGCTCGGCCTCGGCGCGGAAGCACGGCGCGAGGTTGCGCTGCTCGCGGCCGACGACCGTCTGGATCTTCCGGGCGTCGAAGCTCGCGGCGACGAGCTCGCCGCCCTCGACCGAGCCCCCCCCGCCCGCCGGCTGCGCCCCGGGCGCCGGCGCGAGGCGCGTCCGCTTGCGCGCCGGGGCGGTGCCGCGAGGCGCGTCGGCCGGGACCTCGAACTCGTCCTCCTCCGCCTCGCGCCGCGAGACCCCCACGCGCGCGGCGGAGGCGATCCGGATGCCGGCGCCGAAGTCCTCGAGGAGCGGGCTCGTCCCGGGCGCATCCCTGCGGGCGAGGTAGAGCGCGCCGCCGGCGGCGCCCGAGACGAGGAGGACCGCGACGAGCCCGAGCCCGACGAGCTTCCGGCGCTGGGCCCGCACGCGGAGCGTGCGCGAGCCGGTGACCTCCGCCTCGACCCGGAGCCCCACCTCGGCCTTCTTCACGTGGACGACGAACTCCGGCACTCCCGCGAGCGCGCTCCACGAGCCGTCCCCGGCCGACACGGCGGTGCGCCCGTCGATCTCTCCGCGGTACAGCATGGCCGCGAGCGCGCGCGAGTCCACGGGGCCGAACACCTGCCCGTCCCGCCGGAAGAGCCACTCGCCGCCTTCGAGTCCTGGGTCGCTGCGGAGAAGCGTCTCGTCGGGCGCCATGTGCTCGCGGGGTTCGGGGGGATCGCTTCGCCTCGCGTCGTCGAGGCGGGCGTGGTGAACTTAGCACGCGTGGAGAGACGCTTCTATGCCGTCCTCGTGTCGTACGACGGAGGCCGCTTCCGCGGCTTCCAGCGGCAGCCCGGGCTCCCCACCGTGCAGGCCGCGCTCGAGGACGCGCTCGTCGCGGCGGGCGTCCGCGCGAAGGTCGCGGTCGCCGCGCGGACCGACGCCGGGGTGCACGCGCTCGGGCAGGTGGTGAGCTTCTCCGCGCGCGCGGTGCTCGAGCCCGACGCGCTGCGGCGCGCGCTCAACGCCGCGTTGCCCGAGGGCATCTCGGCGCTCGCGGTGCGCGAGACGGGCGGCGCGTTCCACGCGCGCGCCGACGCGCTCTCGCGCACGTACGTCTACCTCGTGGGCGCCCCGGCCCCGGAGTGCGCTCGGGGCTACGCGTGGAGCCTCCCGGACGAGCGCGCCTTCCCGGACCTGGCGGCTCCGACGCTCGACGCGGAGGCGCTGCGGCGCTGCCTGTCCGCGGCGGTGGGGACGCACGACTTCCGGGGCCTCGCGCGCCCGGGCGAACAGCGCGGGACGGTGCGCACGGTCACGCGCGCGGAGGTCCACTCGGCGGAGTGGGCGCCGCTTCATGCGATCGTGCTCGAGGGGCGAGGCTTCCTGCGCGCGATGGTGCGGAACCTGGTCGGGACCGCGGTGGCGGCCGCGGTCGGCCGGGGGCCACCCGACGCGATCCGCGAGCTCCTCCTCGCGGGGGCGCCCCCTCCCCAGCCCCGCTTCGCGGGGCGGTGGTGGTCCGGGGACAAGCGGTACCGGGGGGTCCGCGCGCCCGGCTGGGGGCTCACGCTCGCGCGGGTGACCTACCCGCCGGGAAGGCCGGGGCCGGAGGTGGAACCGGCGGGGTGAGGACCGTCGCGCCGCGCACCACCGCCCCCTCCCCAGCCCCGCTCCGCGGGGCGAGGGAAGTCCGGGGACAAGCCACGCGCACGAGGCGCAGGCGGGCGATGGGGCGCGGAGGCATCCCAACGGACTGCGCGCGAACGGGGG
>DASWCJ010000127.1:0-8193 GCA_036390155.1 Anaeromyxobacter sp. | reverse complement strand
CGCCTCGCCCGAGGGCTCGACCTCCCGCCTCGACGCCGAGCCCGAGGAGAAGAAGCGGAACTTCACGCTGACCCTCCACCCGGAGAGCTTCGAGGAGAGCGGCCGCTCGTTCCACGTCCTCGACTGCCCCGGCTTCGCGGCGTTCCTCACCGAGGTGGAGTGGGCCCTGCAGGTCACCGACGGTGCGTTCCTCGCGGTCTCCGCGGTGGACGGCGCCCACAACCGGACCGAGCGGACCTTCGACGTGCTCGCCGACTCCGGCCGGCCGGCCGTGTGCGTGGTGAGCCGGGTGGACGAGGAGCTGGGCGACTTCGAGAAGGCGATCACCGACGTCGAGACGTCGCTCAAGGTGAAGCCCATCCCGGTCCACCTGCCCATCGCGAAGGGCGGGAAGTGCTCCGGGCTCGTGGACCTCGTCTCGATGAAGGCCCACCTCTACGACGGCAAGACCTTCGCGAAGTTCACCGAGGGCGAAATCCCGGCGGACCTCCAGGCCGACGCGAACCGCTACCGGACCGCGCTCGTCGAGGCAGCGGCGGAGTCCGACGACGAGCTGCTCGGGAGGTACCTCGAGGGCGGCGCGCTCGGGCCCGCGGAGATCGTGCGGGGCCTCGCCGCGGGCGCGGCGGCCCAGCGGTTCCTGCCGGTCGCGGTCGCCTGCGCGAAGGGCGGCATCGGCGTCCGCGAGATGCTCGATCTCGCCGTCCAGATCTTCCCCGGCCCGGAGAAGCGCGAGGTGAAGGGGAAGGACCTCGGCGGCCGCGAGACCCTGCGGAACGCGGCCCCCGACGCGCCCTTCGCCGCGCAGGTGTTCAAGACCACCATCGACCACTTCGCGGGGCGCATCGACTACGTCCGCGTCTTCTCCGGCACCCTCAAGCCGGACACCAGCATCATGAACCCGCGCACCCGCACGGAGGAGCGGATCACCCACTTCTACCGGACGGACGGCGCGCAGACGGCCGAGGTTCCGGAGGCGGGCCCGGGCGACTTCGTGGTGCTCCTGAAGCTCAAGGACGCGCACACCGGTGACACCCTCTGCGATCGGGACGCGCCGGTGACGCTCCCGCCGTTCGCGTCGCACACGCGCCCGGTCTCCTACGCGGTCCACGCGAAGTCCGGGCCGGGCGCCGCCGACGACAAGGCCGCGGCGGCGCTGCACAAGCTCATCGAGGAGGACCCGTCGCTCGAGCTCGGGCGCTCGGCGGACACGGGCGAGATGCTCCTCCAGGGCATGGGCCAGGCGCACATCGAGGTCACGGTCGAGCGCGTGAAGCGCAAGCACGGCGTGGAGATCGCCCTGTCTCCGCCGTCCCCGGCCTACCTCGAGACGATCACCGCCGCCTCCAAGGCGCAGGGCAAGTTCAAGCGGCAGACTGGCGGGCACGGCCAGTACGGCGACTGCCACGTCGAGCTCGTCCCGAAGCCGCGCGGCGAGGGGTTCGAGTTCGAGGACGCGATCGTGGGCGGCTCCATCCCGCGTCAGTTCATCCCGTCCGTCGAGAAGGGCATCCGCGGCGCGCTCGGCGCCGGGCCGCTCGCCGGCTACCCCGTCGTCGACTTCCTGGCGAAGCTGGTGTTCGGCAGCTACCACGACGTCGACAGCTCCGACATGGCGTTCCAGGTGGCGGGCTCGATGGCGTTCAAGAAGGCGGTGCTCGAGGCGCGCCCGATTCTCCTCGAGCCGGTGATGAAGCTCGAGATCCGCGTGCCGGAGGCGTATGTCGGCGCGGTGATGGGCGACCTCAACAGCCGCCGCGCCAAGGTCCAGGGCATGGAGCCGCTCGCCCGCGGCGTCCTCGTGCGCGCGCTCTGCCCCCACGCGGAGGCGATGACCTACGACGCCGACCTGCGCTCGCTCACCCAGGGGGTCGGCTACTTCACGATGGCGCCGTCGCACTACGACCCCGTCCCGCCACCCATCGCGCAGAAGATCATCGAGAGACGCCGCGCGGACGGGAAGGTCAAGGGGATCGAGGAGTAGCGGCTTCGGCCAGGGGCCGATCTGGCATAGGATGGCCGCGCGTTGCACACCTACTTCCGACTCTTCCGCTTCGCGGCCCCCTACAAGCTCCGGATCGCCCTCGCGATCCTGTGCATGGGGCTGCTCTCCCTGTCGACCGCCGCCTACGCGAACCTCCTCGGGCCGATGCTCGAGTTCCTGTTCACGGGCAGCGTGAAGTCGCTCGGCATCCTCCGCTCCTTCGCCCCGTCCGGCTTCGACATGGACGCCTGGCTCGCCACCGTCGACCGCAAGCGGGCGCTCGGGATGCTCCCCTGGGTGGTCATCGGCGTCTCGGGCGTGAAGGGGATCGCCTCCTTCGGCCAGCAGTACCTCATGGGCATGGTCGGCCAGCGGATGATCGCCGACCTGCGCCGCGCCACCTTCGACAGGCTGGTGCGGCTCTCGCCCGCCTACTACGCGCAGCGGGCGAGCGGAGACATCCAGTCCCGGGTCTCCGGCGACGTCTGGGCGGTGGACTCGGCCATCACCGGGGCCATCCCGTCCTACGTCCGCGACGGCCTCACCGTCGTCGTGATGCTCGTGAACTGCTTCGTCCTCGACTGGCGCATGTCGATCATCGTGTTCGGCGTCATCCCGGTGACGCTCCTCCCGGTGATCCGGCTCACGAAGAAGCTGAAGCGGGTCACCACGCAGGCCGCCGAGACCGCCGGCACGCTCTCCACCCGCGTGCAGGAGGTCCTCCACGGGATGCGGGTCGTGCAGGCCTACGGGATGGAGGCGCACGAGTCCGCCCGCTTCGGCGAGGTCGCCCGCGCGTACGTCCGCGCGATGCGCCGCGGGTACCTCGTCCGCTCCTTCACCTCGCCGCTCATGGAGGTCATGGCGGCGGCCGGGATCTCCGCCGCGATCTGGTGGGTCGGCGGGCAGATCCTCGCCGGGCAGATCGAGCCCGCGAAGTTCTTCTCCTTCATCGCCGCGGTGATGCTGCTCTACCAGCCGGTGAAGCAGCTCGGGCGCATGGGGCAGACCGCCATCGCGGGCGCCAGCGCAGCGGAGCGCATCTTCGAGATCCTCGACGCCGAGAGCCCGGTGCGCGACGACGGGAAGCTCGCCCTCGCCCCGCTGCGGCGCTCGATCGCCTTCGAGAGGGTCACCTTCTCCTACGACGGCGTCCGGACGGTCCTCGACGGCTTCGACCTCGAGATCCGGAAGGGCGAGATGATCGCGCTCGTCGGTCAGACCGGCGGAGGGAAGACCACCGTCGCGAACCTCCTGCCGCGCTTCTTCGACCCGACCGGCGGCCGGATCCTCGTCGATGGCGTGGACATCCGGGAGGCGACGCTCGCGAGCCTCCGCGCCCAGATCGCGATCGTCACGCAGGAGACGGTGATCTTCCACTCGACCGTCCGCGCCAACATCGCGTACGGCCGCCCGGACGCTTCGACCGCGGACGTCGAGCGCGCAGCGCGGCTCGCGGAGGCGCACGAGTTCATCGCCAGGATGCCCGAGGGCTACGACTCGCCCGTCGGCGAGCGCGGCGGGCAGATCTCCGGGGGGCAGCGCCAGCGGCTCGCGATCGCCCGCGCATTCCTGAAGGACGCACCCATCCTCATCCTCGACGAGGCGACGAGCGCGCTCGACGCCGAGACCGAGCGCGAGGTTCAGCGCTCGCTCGACAAGCTCGTCGCCTTCGAGCGCGAGGCCCGCCGCACGGTCCTCGTCATCGCCCACCGGCTCTCGACCATCCGCAAGGCGGATCGGATCGTGGTCATCTCCGGTGGGCGCGTCGCCGAGATCGGACCCCACGACGAGCTCGTGGCGCGCGGCGGCGAGTACGCGCGGCTGCACCGGATCTACGAGGGCGAGGAGGCCGGGGAGGAGGCGCGGGCGACCGCGGCGCGCGCCTGACCCGCAAGGTCCTCATCCTCGGGGTGCTCCTCGCCGCCGGGCCTTGGCTGGCGTGGGGGCTTCGGCTGCGCGCCGAGCGCGCCCCGCGAGCGCCGCCGCCCCGGGGCGAGCTCCGCGGCGCGTGGCACGTCCACACCACCCGGAGCGACGGGCGCGGCACCCTCGACGAGGTGGTCGCCGCTGCACGCGAGGCGGGGCTGCAGTTCGTGGTGGTGTCCGACCACGAGGTGCTCGCGCCCGAGGAGGAGGGGTGGCACGGCGACGTGCTCGTGGTGAAGGCGGTCGAGGCCTCCACCCGCTTCGGACACGTCGTCGCGGTGGGCGTCCCGCGCCCGCTCTCCCGGGAGGAGCGCGACGGCGACGCGCTCGCGACCATCCGCGCGCTCGGCGGGCAGGCGGTGGTCGCGCACCCGCTCCACCCGCAGCGCCCGTTCACGGGCTGGGGGCGGGGCGAGTGGCGCGGTCTCGAGGTCGTGTCGAACGACACCGCCTGGGGGGAGGCCCTCGCGACCAACTCCTGGCTGCGCGTCGCGCAGGCGGCCCTCGTCTTCCCGTTCGACCGCGCGCGCGCGGTGCTCGAGCTGCAGGGCGACCCGCGGGCCGAGCTGCGCCGCTTCGACCAGGAGTCCGGCGCGGCGCGCCGGGGGAATCCGCGCGCGCCGCCGCGGGCGCTGCTCTGCTCGGCCGACGCGCACGGCTACCCGAGCTACCGCTCGGCGTTCGAGGCTTTCTCGATGCACGTCCCGCTGACGGTCACGGGGGAGGGGCGGGCCGACGCGCGGAGCGTCGCGGGCGCGCTCCTCGACGGCCGCGCGGTCTGCGTGCTCGATGGCGTCGCCGCCGCCTCGGGGGTCCGGCTCGGTCGCTCCGCGGACGGCCGCGGCCTGGAGCTCCGGCTGGACGCGCCGGACCTCTCGCTCGCGGCGTTCACGCTCGTCCACGACGGCAGCGCCCTCGCTCACCGGATGCCCGCCGCCCGGGCCGGGCCGGCCGTGATCCCGTTCGCCTGCGAGGGCGGGCGCTGCGCCCCGGGCGACTATCGCATCGAGGCGACCTGGGGCGGGCGCCCCTGGATCTTCACGAACCCCATCCGCATCGAGTAAGAACGGCCCGACGTGCACCTCCTCTACGCCCTCGCGAGCTACCTCCTCTTCGTGGTCGCGCTCCCGGTGCTGATCTGGCATCCGAAGCTGCGCCACGGGATCCCGTTCCGGCTCGGGTTCTACAAGCGCTCCTTCGACCTCGGGCACGGGAGCCCGCGGATCTGGCTCCACGGCGCGAGCGCCGGCGACCTCCTCGCGCTGCAGCCGATGATGAAGGAGCTGAAGGCGCGCCAGCCCGGGTGCTGCATCATCGTCACGACCATCACGAACAGCGGCCTCGAGATGGCGCGCAAGCGGATCAGCGAGGCCGACGTCGTCTGCCACGCGCCCTACGACCTGTTCGGCGCGACCCGGCGCGCCGTCGCCGCGCTGAAGCCCGACCTGCTCGTGCTCGAGTACACCGAGATCTGGCCGAACCTCATCCGCGCCGCGCGGAAGGCCGGCGCCCGGATCGCGCTGACCAACGGGCGGTTCAACCCCGCGAAGATGTCCCGCTACCGGTTCTTCTTCCGCGCGATCTCGAACCCGCTCCGGCGCATCGACTGCTTCCTGATGCGCTCCGACGAGGAGGCCGAGCGGGTCCTCGCGCTCGGGGCGGCGCCCGACCGCGTCTGGGTCACCGGGAACACCAAGTTCGACGCGATCGTCCTCGACGGCGCCCCGGGCAAGGAGGATGCCCTGCGAACCGCGATGGGGCTCGACCCCGCCCGCCCGGTGCTGATCGCGGGCTCGACGCACGAGGGCGAGGAGGAGCAGCTCCTCGCGGTGTACGCGCGCCTCCGCGAGCGGCACCCCGGCCTCCAGCTCGTGATCGCGCCCCGCTACGTGGAGCGCGCGGGACGCATCCTGGCGCTCGCCGCGGAGGCGGGGCTCCCGGTCCGGCTCCGCACCGGAGGCGCGGCCGCCGGCAACGCGGACGTCACCATCCTCGACTCGATCGGCGAGCTCGCCACCGCGTACCGGCTCGCGACCCTCGTGTTCGTCGGGGGGAGCTTCGTGACGCGGGGCGGCCAGAACGTGCTCGAGCCGGCCGCCCAGGGGAAGCCGGTCCTCTTCGGTCCGCACATGGAGAACTTCAAGGACTCGGTGCAGGTCCTGCAGGGGCGGGGGGGGCTCCAGGTCTCGGGCCCGGAGCAGCTCTACCGCGTGGCGGACGAGCTCCTCTCGCGGCCGGACCAGGTCGAGGAGCTCGGCGCGCTCGCCCGCAGCTCGGTGGGCGCGATCCGTGGCGCGAGCGCCCGCAACGTCGAGCACATGCTCTCGATGATCCCGCGCGGGAGGGCGGCCGCGTGACGGCCTCCGCCCGCCCCGTCGCGGGCCCGGGCGTTCCGGGCGCCGCCGATCCGGCGAGCATCCTCGTCGTGCGCTACAGCGCGCTCGGCGACGTCGTGCTCGCGACCTCGATCCTCGAGCCGCTCCGCGCGCGCTTCCCCCGCGCCCGGATCGAGTGGGTGACCGACGGGCTCTACGCGCCGCTGCTGGAGGGGCTGCCCGAGCTCGCGGCGGTCCACCGGATCCAGCGCGACGGGCCCGACTCCGCGCTCGCGCTCGCGGGCCGGCTCCGCGGCCGCTTCGACTACTCGGTGGACCTGCAGAACAAGGTCCGGAGCGCGCTCGTCGCCCGCTCGGCCGCGCCCCTCCGCGTCGCCTTCCGGCGCCGCACCGCCGTGCGCGCGGTGCTCTCGCTCTTCGGGGCCGATCCCCCGCTCGTCCGCGCCCACCAGACCCGGCTCTACGCCGAGGCGCTCGCGCCGCTCGGCGCGTTCGAGCCCGGGCCGGTGAAGGTGGCGCTCTCCGCGCAGGCGCGGGCCCTCGCCGCCGACGCGCTCGAGCGCGTGGCCCAGCCCGCCGTGGCGATCGCGCCCGGCGCGCGCTGGGCGACGAAGCGGTGGGCGGCGGACCGGTTCGCCGCCGTCGCGGACGCGCTCCATGCCGAGGGCTGCTCGATCGTGCTGTGCGGCGGCCCGGGAGATCGCGACGCATTCGCGGCCTTCCGGGCGGCGGCCCGCGCGCCGGTCGCCGCCGACCTCTCCTTCCTGCCGGTGGACGCGCTCGCTGCGGCGATCGCGCGGGTGAAGCTGCTCGTCGCCTGCGACTCGGGCCCGGTCCACCTCGCCGCCGCGGTGGGGACGCCCGCGCTCGCGCTCTTCGGTCCAACCTCGACCGCGCGGTGGGGGCCGCCGCCGCCGGGGCGTGCGATCGCGATCGGGCTCGCCTGCGCGCCCTGCTCGAACCACGGCGGCGACTACTGCCCCGAGGGGCACCACCGCTGCCTCTCGGATCTCGCGCCCGAGCCGGTGCTCGCGGCCGCGCGCGAGCTGCTCCGTTCATGAGCGGGCTCGTCGAGGCGATCTGGTGGTCGGATCGCCCCGGGCTGGCGGGGGCGCTGCTCGCGCCGCCGCTCCGGCTCGCCGCGGCGCTCTTCCGCGCCGGGGCGGCGCTCCGCGGCGCGCTCTACGACGCCGGACTCCTTCGCGCGTTCCGCGCGGGGGTCCCGGTGGTTTCGATCGGGAACCTCGCCGTGGGTGGCGCGGGCAAGACCCCGGTCGCGATCGCGGTCGCCCGGAGGCTCGCCGCGCGCGGCCGGCGCGTCGCCGTCCTGTCGCGGGGCTACGGGGCCTCCCGGAGCGACGCGCGGGTGGTGTCCGACGGCGCGCGGCTCCTCCTCGGCGCGGCGGAGGGCGGGGACGAGCCCGTGCTCGTCGCGCGGACGCTCGCGGTCCCCGTCCTCTGCGGGCCCCGCCGCGCGGACCTCGCCCGGACCGCGGTGGCGGAGCACCGGGCCGACGCGCTCCTCCTCGACGACGGCTTCCAGCACCGCGCGCTCGCCCGCGACCTCGACGTCGTGGTCCTCGACGCGGCGAATCCGTTCGGCAACGGGCGGCTCCTCCCCGCCGGGCCGAACCGGGAGCCGCGCTCGGCCCTGCGCCGCGCCGGCCTCGTCTGGCTCTCCCGGGCCGACCAGGCGGAGCCGTCCGCGCTGGAGCGCCTGCGCGCGCTCGCCTTCGAGCAGACCGCCCGCGAGCCGGTCGAGTCCCGCCACGCGCCGGTGGAGGTCCTCGACGGCGCGCTCGGGCGGACCTTCGGGCTCGGTGCGCTGCGCGGCCGCCGGGTCCTCCTCCTCGCCGGCATCGCGCGACCGGCCGGGTTCCGCCGGACGTGCGCGGCGCTCGGCGCCGAGATCGGGGCGGAGGCGATCTTCCCGGACCACCACCC
>DASWCJ010000126.1:0-2551 GCA_036390155.1 Anaeromyxobacter sp. | reverse complement strand
CGACCACCCGCAGGCGCCCGGGGAGCTCGGGCGGGACCGCGAAGAGGCCGCCGAGCACCGCGCCGCGCAGCACCTCGAGCTGCTCGGCGAGATCGTCCGCGTCCGCCGGCCGGAGGTCCGTCGCGAGCACGAAGTGCGCGGGTTTCCTCTCGCCGTCCTTCCTTGAACCACGCGTCCGGGGCGCCTTCCGTTCACCGAGCGGGACCGCGGGCGGCGAGCGGAGCCTGAATCTGAAGGGCGCCGGTTGGGCAGCGAGGGAGCCGGCGGCCGGAGCGTCACCGCGAGTACGAGACGTCGGGGACGAGATCGGCTCACGGGCGGGCGCGGCGGCTCGCTCGAGGGCGGACGCCCCAATTGATCTCTTGACGCTGTTTCACTCGCAGATGACTCGCGCGCCGGCGCCTCGCGCCAGGATCGCGCCTCGCGCGCGCTGGTGCGGCCAGTGCGCCGCCGGGCGTGAACGAATGGCGGCCACCCTCCCCGCTCGCGATCTCGCGCCAGAACGCGAATGCGTGCGTCTGGGGAGACGTCGAAATTCGATGAGACGATGCGTGCATGAACACTGCGCGCGAGCTCACCTCCCGCCTCGCCGACCTCCTCCGCCGTGAGCACGCCGCGATGGGCGACTTCCTCGTCGCCCTCGCGGACTTCGATCGCAGACGGATGTGGGAGTCGCTGGGGTATTCCAGCCTCTTCTCGTTCCTCCGCCGGGAGCTGAAGCTTTCGGCCGGAGCCGCCCAGTACCGGAAGACCGCGGCCGAGCTGGTCCGGAAGTACCCCGAGGTCGAGACCGCGCTCAGGGCCGGCGACCTGTGCCTCTCCTCCGTGATCGAGCTCGCGAAGGTGCTCATGCCGGAGAACGCGCACGAGGTCCTGCCGCGGTTCTTCGGGCTGTCGAGCCGCGACGCCGCATTTGTCGCGGCGTCGATCCGCCCGGTCGAGAACCCGCCCACGCGCGAGTTCATCGTGACGTCCGTGCGAAACGAGGCGACGGCCGTCACGATCGCAGCCGCCGACTTCGCGCGCCCGCCGCCGCCCGAGTTTCCGGCGTCGGCGCTATTTCGGGCGCCCGAACTAAATGCACCCACCCGGGACGTCCCGCCGCCCGCTCGCGTCGCTCCCGCTCCTCCGCCGATGACGGTCGAGCCGCTCGACGCGGAGCATGCGCGCGTCCACATGACCGTCCCGCGCCGGCTCCTCGAAAAGCTCGAGGCCGCGCGCGACGCGCTCTCGCACTCTCACCCCGGCGCGTCCCGCGACGAGGTCATCGAGGCGGGCCTCGACCTGTTGCTCGAGCGGGCGGCGAAGCGGCGTGGGCTCGTGAAGAACCCGCGCAAGAGGACGGCGACCTCGGAGGAGCCCTCGCCGGAGGTGTGCGCTCCCGGCAAGCCCCGCTCCCGCTACGTCCCCGCCCCGGTTCGTCGGGCCGTCTGGGAGCGGGACGGGGGCAGGTGCCAGTGGCCCGTGGACGGCGGCGGGATCTGCGCGTCCACGCAACAGGTGGAGCTCGACCACGTCGCGGGGTTCGCGCGCGGCGGGGAGACCACCGTCGAGGCCTGCCGGCTCCTCTGCCGCGTTCACCAGGACGTGTCCGCGCGAAGGCTCTACGGCGACGACCTCATGGATCGCTTCACGCGGCGTAAGGATGGCCGCTGCTCCGAGCCGTCCGCGGCCTATGGCGCGGCGCGAAGCGGGGCTGACGCGCTGATCGTGCGACCATCCCGCGCCCTTCACGCATTCTTCCGAGCTAGATGCCGAAGCGGTTCGGCCGTCGACTTGCGACGGCCGAGCCCCTCCCATCGACCCGCAGCGGCGCTGCGCTTAGGGGAATCCCCCCATTGGGTTTATAATTGCAGGTCTCGTATATCACTTACCGTACGGACGATCGCGGCGAACATCCGTGCGACCATTCGCCGCACTCTCGGTTCTACGTGCCCGAATGAGCGGCAGCGAGACTTCGTCCGGTAGAGCTGACGCGCACCTCTCGAGGCGCGCCGCGCCGGCTGCATCTCTCGTTCCTTCAGTTCCGCACAGACTCGCGCTCGTCGCACTGGCCCTGTGTTTCGGAGCGGTCGTTCGGCTCTCGAACTGGAGCGAGGTCTTCACCGCTGAGGGCGTGCTCCCGTCCGGCGACGACGACGCGCTCTACCACGTGCTCCGCTCGGCGCGGATGGTCGAGGGCACGGAGGGCGCGCCGTGGCGGGACCCGAACCTGAACTTCCCGCGAGGCGCGGACGTCCTCTGGCCGCCGCTCTTCGACGGGGTGCTCGCGTCCGCGGGCTGGATCGCCGCAGGCGGGACCGTGCCCGACCGGGAAGCCATCGCCACGGGCGGCAGCTTCGTCCCGCCGGTCCTCGGCCTGCTCTCGATCGCGCTCGTCGCGCTGCTGGCGGACGTGCTCGTCGGCGCGGGCGGGATCGAGGCGGCGTTCGTCCTCGCGCTCCTCCCGGCGGACGCGACGTTCTCGATGCTGGGCCGGACCGACCACCACGTGCTCGAGTCCCTGCTGTGCACGGTCGCGTTCCTCGCATTCGCGTGGGGCCTCCGCCAG
>DASWCJ010000125.1:0-18772 GCA_036390155.1 Anaeromyxobacter sp. | reverse complement strand
CGGCGACGCTCGAGATCCGGCGGCGGCTCGCGACGATCTCGGCCGAGAAGCTCGGGCGGCTCGACGTCGCCACGCGGTGGTTCGAGGAGGTCGCGGCCGAGGCGCCCTCCGCGGAGACGCTGGGCGCGCTCGCCCGGCTCTACCGCAAGTCCGGGGCCCCGCGCGAGCTCGCGCGGACGCTCGAAAGACTCTCTGAGGTCGCGCCCGCCGCGGCGGCGCGCAAGGAACTCCTGCTCGAGGTGGCGAAGATCATGGCCGAACAGCTCGGAGATCGCGACGGCGCCGTCGCCGCGTACCGGAAGATCCTGGCCGTCGACCCGGAGGACCCGAATGCGCTGCGGCTCCTCGGGAACCTCCTCGGGGCGGCGGAGCGGTGGGACGACCTCGCCGACGTCCTCGGCCGCGAGGTCTCGGTCGCGGATCGCCAGCCCAACTTCGTCGCCGAGGCCGCGGAGCTGCGCTTCCGGCTCGGGCGGATCCGGCAGCAGCGGCTCGCCGACGCGGAGGGCGCGCTCGCGTGCTACCGGGAGGTGCTCTCGAAGGTGCCGCGCCACCCCGCAGCGCTCGCGGCGCTCGAGGATCTCGCCCGCGGCACCGGCGCGACCGCGATCCAGGCGGCGCTCGTGCTCGAGCCGGTGTACTCGGCCGAGGGCGAGCACCAGAAGGTGGTGGACGCGCTCGAGGCGCGGGCGGCCAACGAGGCGGACCCGGGCACGCGGGCGGGGCTCCTGCGGCGCATCGCCGAGATCTACGGCGGGCCGCTCCGGAACCCGGAGATGGCCTTCCTCGCCGCGGGGCGCGCCCTCGCGGCCGACCCCGACGCGCGCGACTCGCTCTCCCTCGTCGGCACCTACGCGGCGGCGGCCGGGCTCCCGGAGGAGCACGCCGCGTTGCTCGAGGAGAACGCGGACCGCGCCCGTGACCCGTCGGCGCGCGCCGAGTACCAGCGGCGCATCGCCCGGCTCGCGAAGGCGGACCCGGCGCGGGCGGCGGAGGCGTGGCAGCGCGTGCTCGACCTCGTCCCCGAGGACCGCGAGGCGACGCTCGGCGTCGTCGAGGCGCTGCGCGGGGGCGCGGATCCCGACGCGCTCGCCCAGGCGATCCGGCGCGCGGTGGTCGCGGAGGAGGACGGCGAGGTCCGGGCGCGCCTGCTCGCCGATCTCGCCGCCGTGCAGGACGAGCGGCTCGACGACGCGCAGGGGGCGATCCTCACCTGCAAGCGGCTCGTCGACCTCACGCCCCAGGACCGCGAGGCGAACGCGCGGCTCGACCGGCTCTGCACGCGCACCGAGCGCTGGGTGGACCTCGGCGAGGTCCTCGCCCGCGAGGTCGCGCTCGCCGAGGAGGCGAACGACGCGACCGCCCTCGTCGACTTCCGCTACCGGCTCGCCGAGCTGAAGGAGACGCGCCTGCTCGACCGCGAGGGCGCGCTCGCGCTCTACGAGCAGGTGCTCCGGGCGAGGCCGGACCACGCCGAGGCGATCGCCCGGCTCGAGGCGCTGCTGCAGAAGGACCCCTCGAGCGAGCAGGCGGCGCTCGTCCTCGAGGCCGCGTACGCGGCGCAGGGCGACGCGCTCCGGCACGCGGCGGTGCTCGAGGTTCGCGCGGGCGAGCGGCCCGACGGCGTGGAGCGCAAGACCCTCTACCTGGAGCTCGCGGAGCTGCGCGAGAAGCGGCTCGACGCGCCGGAGCTCGCCTTCCTCGCGCTCTGCAAGGCGTTCCGCGAGGACCCCGCCGACGGGGAGGTGCGCAGCCGCCTCGAGGCGCTCGCGGAGAAGAGCGGCCACGAGGAGGAGCTCGCCGCCATCTACGAGGACGAGATCGACCGGCTCCAGCCCGCCGACACGGCGGAGGTGGCGCAGCGGCTCGGCGCGCTGTACGAGCACCGGCTCGGCGATCCGTCGCGCGCGGCGTCGTTCCTGCGCCGCGCGGTCGCGCTCGATCCCGACGCGGCCGCCACCGCGCTCCCCGCGCTCGAGCGGCTCTACGCGCGGCTCGAGTCCTGGCCCGACCTCGCCGACGTCCTCTCGCAGCGAGCGGGGCAGATCGCCGGGCCCGAGCGCGTCCAGGTCCTGTTCCGGCTCGGCCAGCTCTGCGAGGAGCGGCTCGCCGCCCCCGATCGCGCGGTGGAGGCGTACCAGGCGGCGGTCCAGTCCGACCCGCGACACCTCCCTTCGCTGCGCGCCCTCGAGACGCTGTTCGAGCACGCCGGCCACAAGGAGGACCTCTTCCAGGTCCTGTCGGCGCAGCGCGCCGCCGCGACCGACCCCGCTGCCAAGGAGCGGGTCCTCGCGCGAATGGCCGCGCTGGCCGCCGAGCTCGACCGGCTCGACGAGTCGGTCGCGCTCTGGAAGGACCTGCTCGCCTCGCGGCCCCGCCACGAGGAGGCGCTCGCCGCGCTCGAGGAGCTGTTCGAGCGGCTCGAGCGATGGGCGGACCTCGCCCAGCACCTTCGCGTCCGGGTCGCTGCCACGGTGGACCGGCGCGAGATCGCGCGGCTGAACGACAAGCTCGGCCTCGTCCTCGGGACGCGGCTCGGCGACCTCTCGCAGGCGGTCCAGTCCTACAAGGCGGTGCTCGACACCGACCCGCGGAACCGCCGCGCCCTCGAGGCGCTCCGCGACATCTACGCCGCGCAGGGGGAGGGCGACGCGCTCGCCGGCGTCTACCGGCGGCTCGTCCCGATCCAGGAGGACGCCGCGGGCGTGAAGAAGACGCGGCTCGAGCTCGCCGAGGTGCTGCTGCGCAGCGGGAACAAGCGCGACGCGATCGAGCAGGCGAAGCTCGCGTTCGACATCGAGCCGCACCTCGCCGACGAGCTCGTCCGGATCGAGGGGGTCTTCCGCGACGCCGGCGCGGCCCAGGACGGCGTGCGCGCCGCCGAGGCGCGCGCGGCGCTCCTCGCAGCGGCGGGCGGCCCGGCCGAGGCGGTCCCGGCGTGGCTCGCGGTCGCCGAGCTCTGGAGGGCGCAGAAGCGGCCCGACGCCGCCGCGACCGCGCTCGAGAAGGTGCTCGAGCTCGACCCTCCCAACCGCGCCGCGTACGAGAGCCTGCGTTCGCTCCACGCCGAGGGCGGCAACTGGCGCGCCCTCGCCCGCGTCTGCGACCTCTTCGCTCCCCAGCTCGCGGATCCCGCCGAGAAGCTCTCGCTCCTCAAGGAGGTGGCGGGGATCCACGAGAAGAAGCTCGGCCAGAAGGAGATGGCGTTCCTCTCCTGGTGCCGGGCGCTCGCGGAGGCGCCCGGAGACGCCGACTCGCTCGCCGCCGCCGATCGGCTGGGGGTCGAGACCGAGGCGCTCGACGAGCTCGCTGCGGTGCTCGAGCAGGTGTCGGAGGACGCGCGCGGGATGGTGAAGGCGCGGCTCCTCCTCCACCTCGGCAAGCTGAAGGACGAGCGGCTGGACGACGTGGACGGCGCGGAGGCCGCGTACCGCCGGGCGCTCGAGGCGGACCCGGCGAGCCCGGACGCGCTCGAGGCGCTCACCCACCTCTTCAAGCGCCGCGGCCGCATCCGAGACCTCGTCATCACGCTCGAGCAGCGGCTCGAGGCCGCCGCCGGGCTCGACGAGAAGAAGGCGATGCTGATCGAGGTCGCCAAGCTCTACGACGCCGAGATGAACGACGTCGAGGAGGCGGTGACCGCGCTCCGGCGCGTGCTCGAGCTCGACGGCTCCGACGCGGCGGCGCTCGCGCAGCTCTCCGCCCTGTACCGGCGCGAGCAGCGCTGGCACGACCTCTCGCAGATCCTCTCCCGCGCGCGCGACCTCGTCTCCACCGACGAGGCCCGCATCGCGTTCCAGCTGCAGATCGCGGCGCTCTACGAGAACGAGATCGCCGACGACGAGGCCGCGGTCGAGGCGTACCGCACGGTGGTGGGGCTCGACGACCGCAACCGCGACGCGCTCGACGGGCTCGAGCGGCTCTACACGAAGCTCGACCGCTTCGCCGAGCTGAACCGGGTCTACGAGCGGCAGATCGCGCTCGCCGAGGACCCGCGGGAGCAGGCGCGCATCCTCGCGAAGAGCGCGGGCATCCACGAGGAGAAGCTCGGGGATCCTAGGAGCGCGATCGCGAAGAACGAGGCGATCCTCGCCATCGACGGCGGGAACTTCCCCGCGGTGAAGGCGCTCGAGCGGCTCCTGCGGGACGCGCGCGCGTGGGACAAGCTCATCCCGGTGATGCAGCACCACCTCTCGCTCGTGCAGGACCGGAAGGAGCAGGTGGCGCTCGAGGTCGCGATCGGCGAGGTGTGGTGGAAGGAGATGTCGCGCGTCGACCGCGCCGAGGGCATCTTCAACCACGCGCTGCAGCTCGACCCCGAGTCGCGCGAGGCGGTGTCCGCCCTCGGGCGGCTGTACGAGCGGAGCGGCAACTGGAACCTCGCCCTCGACATGCTCCGCCGCGAGGCGCGCATCGCCGGCGGTGGGAAGGAAGGGGTCGAGGTCCACGTCCGCATCGGGAAGATCTTCGAGGACATGCTCCTCGACGCCACGAGCGCGAAGGACGCCTACGGGCGCGCGCTCGCCCTCGACCCGGGCAGCCTCGACGCGATCCGCGCCCTCCGGGGGATCGCGGAGCGCGAGCGGGACCGCGACCGCGTCCTCGAGATGCTCGTCGAGGAGGCGCGCTACAGCCCGGACGTGGAGGAGAAGACCCGCCTCTACACCGAGGTGGGCCGCATTTACCAGGAGGAGCGCGACGACCGCGACCAGGCCGCGCGCTACTACGAGGAGGCGCAGAAGCGCACGCCGGGCCACGCCGACTCTGCGAAGCCGCTCTCCGACATCTACGTCGCGCAGGCGCGCTGGGCGGACGCGGAGCGGGTCCTCGCCGCGATGGTCGCGGTGCTCGAGCCGCTCGGCGACGCGAAGGAGCTGTGCCGCCAGAGCTACCGGCTCGGCTACGTCGCGGAGAAGCTCGGGAAGCGGGACGAGGCGCTCGGCGAGTATCGGCGCGCCTACGAGCTCGACGCCACCTACCTCCCGGCGCTGGAGGGGCTCGGCCACCTCCTCGTCCAGGAGAAGCAGTGGGACGAGGCGCTCCGGATCTTCACCACCGTCATCGTCCACCACCGCGACGGCCTCACCGACCTCGAGGTCGTCGAGACGCACTGGCAGATCGGCGAGATCGCCGAGAAGCTCGGCCAGATCGAGCGCGCGGTGAACGCCTTCAAGAAGGCGCTCGAGATCGACGCCAACCACGAGCCCTCGCGCCGGAGCCTCGTGCGCGTGCTCGAGACGCTCGGCGACTTCGAGGGCGCGGTGGAGCAGCGGCAGCGGCTCCTCCCGCTCCTCGAGGGCCAGGCGAAGTTCGAGACGTTCGTCGCGATCGGCGAGGCCTGCCGCGACCGGCTGAAGGACCCGTACCAGGCGATCGACGCGTTCCTCGGCGCCTCGAGGATCGACCCGACCGCGCTGCCGGTGACCGAGGCGCTCCTCGGCCTCTACCGCGAGACGCGCCAGGGGCAGAAGGCGGCCGACGTCCTCGCCCAGATCCTCGCCCGGCCCGAGGTGCAGGCCAACCCGGGGCGCGCCGCGAAGCTCCACGTCTCGCGCGCCGAGATCCTGCGGGACGAGGTGAAGGACGAGGCCGGCGCACTCGCCGAGTGGGAGAACGCGCTCGAGAAGAACCCGCGGCTCGTCCAGGCGTTCGGGGCGATCGAGGAGAGCCTCACCCGCGCCAAGCGGTGGAACGACCTCGAGCAGGCCTACGTCCGGATGATCCAGCGGCTCCCGAAGGGACCCGAGGCCGCGCAGGCGCGCATCGCGCTCTGGAAGACGCTCGGCGAGCTGTACCGCAGCGTGCTCCGCGACGACGAGGGCGCCCGGATGGCGTTCCAGGTCGTCGCCAAGTCCGACCCCGACGACGCCGTGTCGCTCGAGGCGTACGCCGAGCTCGCGGCGAGGAAGCCGGGCCAGGAGGGCGACGCGATCGCCGCCTACCGCCAGCTCCTGCGCGGCGGCGCGAAGGCGCAGAAGGCGGCCTCCTCGCTCGTCACGCTGCACGCGCGGCGCAAGGAGTACGACCTCGCCTACTCGGCGGCGCAGGTGCTCGCGCACCTGCTCGGCGCCGCGACGCAGGAGGAGCTGCAGGTGGTGTCGCGCCTGCGGAAGTTCGCGCGGGACCAGGCGAGCCGGTCGCTCGACGACGACGGCTGGGCGCTGCTCCTCCACGAGCGGACGAAGGGCCCGCTCGCGGACATCCTCACGCTCATCGCGCTCCACGCGGGGAGCATGTTCGCGCAGCGCGAGAAGGACCTCGGGATCGTCCCGAAGAAGGACGAGCTCGACGTCCAGGGGTCGATGCTCTTCTTCGCGAACATGTTCAAGTACGTGGAGCGGACCCTCGGCTTCAAGGGCCTGCGCCTGTTCCGCAAGGAGGAGCCGGACCCGCGGCTCCAGCTCGTGCCGACCGACCCGCCCGGGCTCATCGCGGACGACTCGAAGTTCAAGGAGCGCCCGAAGAAGGAGCTCTGGTTCGCGATCGGCAAGGCGATGGCGTTCGTCCGGCCCGAGCTCTTCCTCGCGCGGCTCATGCCGCACGACCAGCTCGACCTCGTGTTCCAGGCGGCCTGCTCGGTGGGCACCTCGCAGTTCGTGATCACGGCCGACCCGCACGTCGTGGAGAAGCTGAAGCGCGAGCTCGAGCGGATCCTCCCCGAGAACGTGCGGAAGAACACGCTGAAGCTCCTCGCCCGGAAGTACTGCGAGGTGCAGCACCCGGGCGACGTGCGGGCCTACCTCGACGGCGCCGAGCTGACGTCCAACCGGGCGGGCGCCCTGCTCGCCGGCGACCTCGAGATCGTGAAGAAGGGCGTGTTGACGGAGCGGGCGCAGGTCTCGAAGCTTCGCGAGGACAGCCGGCTGCGCGACCTCGCGACCTTCTGCGTCTCCGAGGAGTACGGGCGCCTGCGAGAGCGGCTCGGACTTTCGTGCGTCGTACCCGATTGATCTAGGATGGACCACCGATGAAATTCACCTGCGACAGCTGCGGCGCGCAGTACATGATCTCGGACGAGAAGGTCGGCCCGAACGGCGTGAAGGTGCGCTGCAAGAAGTGTGGGAACGTCGTCCACGTCCGCCGCACCCAGGATCTCCCGGCCGCCGCGCCGGCGTCGCCCGAGGCGCCCGCCCCGGCTCCCGGGGGGCTCGACGCCGAGCTCGGGCAGGCGTTCGACAGCGCCTTCGGCGAGCCGCCCGAGGGCGGGGCGCCGGATCACGGCGCGACCCAGGCCCTCGCGCCGGAGGACCAGGAGAAGATCGCGGCCGCCCAGGCGGCGGGCTCCGCTGCGGCGGCGCCGGCCGCCACCGAGTGGTACGTCGCCATCGGTCAGGCGCAGGTCGGCCCGCTCCCGCTCGCCGAGGTGAAGCGAAAGTGGGAGGCGGGGGACGTCGGCCCCGACTCGCTCGTGTGGCGCCCGGGGATGGGCGACTGGCAGCCGCTCTCCTCGGTCTCGGAGCTCGCGAACTACCTCGCGCCGATCCCGCGCGCCGCGCCGCGGCCGTCGCGTGCCGAGCCCCAGCCGTTCAAGTCGGACTCGCAGGGAGCGAATCGAACCGCGACGCCCACGCCGACGCCGGCCGTGGCCGCGGACGTCTCCTGGAAGCCGGTCGGCGCCTCCGCGCTCGCCGCGCTCGCGAGCGAGGAGATCGCCTCCCGCACCGCGACGCCCGAGGCGAAGCCGGTCGCGAAGGGCCCCGCCGCGCCCTCCGGCGTGAAGTCGCTCGTCGAGGGGCTCCCCGACGGTGGTGGGGTCGATCCGACCGGGGCGATCCCGCTCAGCATCAAGGGGCTCGAGACCACCGACGAGAAGAAGATCGAGCGCCGCTCCGTGGTCGCGAGCCGTGCCCAGGAGGCGCGCCACCGGCGCAGCCTCACCCGCGTCGTCTTGATCGCCGTCGTCCTGGTCCTCGCCGCCGTCGGCGGCGCGGCCGCGTGGGTGATGACGCAGCAGCGGAAGGAGCCGGTCGCGGTCGCCCCGGCGGCCCCCGCGCCGGCCCCCGCGGCAGCGCCCGCCGCTCCGACTCCGCCTCCGGCCGCGGCACCCGCCGCGCCGCCGCCGGGCGCCGTCGCCGCCGTGACCCCGCCCGCGCCCGCACCCGCCGCCGCTCCGCCCGCGCCCGCGCCCGCGGCGCCCGAGCCGTCCGCCGCGAAGCCCGCCGCCCCCGAGCCCCCGGCGCCGCCGGCGAGGCCGCTCGCGAAGAGCGGGAAGCGCGGGAAGGCCGCACGGGCCGAGGTGCCGCCGCCGCGCGTCGCGTCGGCCGAGCCCGCGCCCCGTCCCGCCTCGCCCCCGCCGCCGGCGCAGGGGAGGAAGAAGGACTCGCTCCTCGACTTCGACTCCAACGACTCCGCGCTCGACGACGCCCTCGGCAGCGGCAAGTCCTCCGGTCGGTCCGTCTACGTCCCGCCCGCGCCCGGCGGCGGCGCGCTTCCGGCCAAGCTCTCGCCCGCCCAGATCAACGAGGCGGTCGCGACCCAGATCGACTCGCTCCGGAAGTGCGTCTCCGACCAGAAGACGCGGGATCCCTCCGCGAGCGGGATCCTGAAGCTCAAGTGGACCATCGGCGCCGACGGGTCCGTCCGGAGCGTCCAGTCGCTCCCGGGCGATTACGCCGCGGGTCCGTTCTCCTCCTGCATCAGCGGGGTGGTGCGGACGATCCGGTTCCCGAGGTCCTCGACCCCGGGACAAGAGATCACGTTCCCCTTCCAGTTCTAGGTGCGAGGGACCGGATCGTGAATGGCGAGCCGAAGCCCGGGCCCGCGGCCGCCGCGCTCCGTCCCCTGGAGCGGATGGGCGTCGCCGAGCTGGAGGTGCTGCGGCTCCTCCTGCGGGGCGGCTCCGTCATCGACTGGAAGCGGCTCGACTTCCGGCACGCCGACGAGGTCGGGCGCTTCCTGCGCCTGAACCTCCTCGATCCCGACGATCCGCAGGACGAGCGCCGGATCCGGTTCATCCTCGCGCAGGCCGTCCAGTACCTGCGCACCGAGTTCGGGTACCGCGTCGCGCTGCCCGTGGCCGAGCCCGACGACGTGCGCGACCTCTTCCTCTGGGCCTCCGGCGCGCGCGAGCCGGTCCGCTACCGCCGGATCGCCTGCGTGGTGCTGAAGGTGATGCACGTCATCCACCACCTCGAGGCGCGCGAGCTCCTGTTCCGCACCGCGCTCCGGGAGGCGGACCTCGCCGAGCGGGCCGATCGACGGATCATGTCGGAGGCGTCGCGGATGATCGAGGTCGGCCTCGCCCGCGAGTTCCGCGGCAACGTGAAGGCCCGCGACTCGCTCGTGACGAAGCTCCTCGCCAAGAAGGAGTCGGTGGCGGCGCAGGTGTTCGACCGCGTCCGCTACCGGATCGTCACGGACCGCCCGGACCAGATCGCCTCGGTGGTCTGGCACCTCGCCCAGCACCTCTTCCCGTTCAACTACGCGGTGCCGGGCCAGACGCAGAACTCGCTGGTGCGGTTCGGGGACCTGCTCGACCTCCACCCCGACGGCGCCGCCCTCGCGCCGCACCTGCAGCTGCCGCCGGACCTCGAGCGGATCGATCCCGCCGCCCATCGGAACGAGTTCAGCGGCCGGGACTTCAAGATCCTGAACTTCGTCGTCGACCTGCCGGTGCGCGTCGACGAGCTCCTCCCGAAGCTCGATCCGTCGGCGGAGGACCTCGGCCGGATCGTGTTCACGCTCGTCGAGTTCCAGGTGGTGGACGCCGAGACGTCGCGCCGGAACCAGCACGGCGAGAGCTCGCACGAGCGGTACAAGCGGCGGCAGCTGAAGCAGGTGCTGCGGCGGCTGTCGCGGGGCCTCGTCGTGCCGAAGAAGCGCAAGCCGCGCCGTTAAGGCGCGAAGCCCTACTTCCGCTTCTTCCGCGCCTTCTTGCGCGCCTGGCGCTCCTGCTTCCGCTTCTTCTTCCGCGCGTCGCGCTCCTTCGCGGTCTCGATCGAGATGGGCTCGGGCGCATAGCCCATGAGCCGCGCGCGGGCCATCGCGCCGGACGGCATGGGCGGGGTGTAGCCCTTCGGCAGCCCCATCGCGCGCGCCGCGTCGGGAGGCACGAGCCCGCCCTGCAGGGCGCTCTCCACGGCCGCGGCGTCCTCGCCGAGGACGTCCTCCATCCCCTTGCCCTGGAGCTTGCGGAGCTGCATGAGCTGCTTCACGCCCGGGAGGCGCGCGAGCAGGCCCGGCGCCGAGCCGACCTGCTTCATCACCCCACGCATCGCGTTGTACTGCTTGAGGAGGTCCCGGACCTCCTTCTCGGTCCGGCCGGAGCCCTTCGCGATCCGCTTGAGCCGCCCGTCGGTGATGAGGTCGGGGCGCTGCCGCTCCGCCGCCGTCATCGAGTGGACCATCGCGACGATCTTGGTCAGCGCATGGTCGTCGAACTGGAAGCCCTCGGGGAGCTCGCCGAAGAGCGGGAACTTCTCCATCAGCTCGCCGAGCGGCCCCATCTTCCGCACGAGCTGGATCTGGTTCACGAAGTCGTCGAGCGTGAAGTCGCCGGAGAGGATCTTCTGCGCCTCGAGCTCGGCGGTCTCCTCGTCGACGTGCTGCTCGAAGTCCTTCACGAGCCCGACGACGTCGCCGAACCCGAGGATGCGGGAGGCGAGCCCCTCGGGGCGGAACTCCTCGAGCCGGTCGAGCGACTCGCCGACGCCGAGGAACTTGATGGGCTTGCCCGTGACCTCCTTGATGGAGAGGGCCGCGCCGCCGCGCGCGTCGCCGTCGAGCTTCGTGAGGATGAACCCGTCGAGCGAGAGCCGCCGGTCGAACTCGGCCGCGGTCCTCACCGCGTCCTGGCCGATCATCGCGTCGGCGACGAGCAGGATGTTCTCCGGCGCGACCTCGCGCTTGATCTCCTCGAGCTCCGACATGAGCGCGTCGTCGATGGCGAGGCGGCCGGCGGTGTCGTAGATGATCGCGGTGGCCTTCTCTCGCTCCGCGACCTCGAGCGCGCGCCGGCACAGCTCCGGGGGCTTCAACCCCTCGGCGTGGAACACCGGGACGCCGAGCCGCGCTCCGAGCACCTTCAGCTGTTCGACCGCGGCGGGGCGGTAGATGTCGGCCGCGACGAGCAGAGGCTTCTTCCCCGCCTTGAGGAGGCGGTTCGCGAGCTTGCCTGCGGTGGTCGTCTTCCCGGACCCCTGGAGGCCGACCATCATGATGCCCGTGGGGCGCCCGTGCGGGGCGTCGCGCAGCGACGTGTCGACCGGGCCCATGAGGGCCTCGAGCTCGTCGTGGCAGATCTTCACGAAGTGGTCCTGCGGCGTCACGCGCAGGGTGCCCCGCTCGGTGCGGACCTTCGTGTCCACCACCTCGCCGACCGCCTTCTCGCGGACGCGGGAGACGAACCGCTTCACGACCTCGAAGGAGACGTCGGCCTCGAGCAGGGAGACGCGGATGTCGCGCAGGGCCTCGTCGATCACCTCCGTGGTGATCTGCGTCCGGCCCTTCAGCCTGTTTCGGGCCGCCTTGAAGCCCTTCGACACCGTCTCGAGCATGAGCGTCCGGGCCCCTTCTTCGTCCGGGCGTGCGACCGCCGGTCCGCGGTGCACGGCCCGCGCTTATAACACGCCCATGCTAAGGTTTCCGACCATGGACGAGGGTCCGCGGTTCTTCACCGTGGAGGAGGCAGACTCGCTCGTCTCGACGCTGGAGATCGAGTTCGGGCGCATCGCCCAGGTCCGCTCCCAGCTCGCACCGCTCATCCAGGCGCTCGGCGGTCCGGACGAGGCGGTGGCGATCCTGCAGGAGGGGGCCGCCCTCCCGCCCGGCCGCGAGGCGGAGGCGGAGACGCTCCGCCGGCTCGCCGGCGAGCTGACGGGCGCGGTGGAGCGCGTGAACGGCCTCGGCTGCCTCGTGAAGGACGTCGAGCTCGGCCTCGTCGACTTCTACGCGCTCGTGGACGGCGAGCCCGCGTTCCTGTGCTGGCAGTTCGGCGAGCCCGCGATCTCGCACTGGCACCCGCTCGACGAGGGGTACGGGTCGCGCAGGCCGATCGAGGGCGCGGACTCCCCGACCCCGACGTTCCTCAACTGAGAGGGCACGATGGGCGCTCCGGCGTCTACCGCGGGGGGCGACGTCCGGGAGGTCGATTTCGTCGTGGTCGGCTCCGGGTTCGGCGGCGCGGTCGCGGCGCTCCGGCTCGCCGAGAAGGGCTGGCGCGTCGCCGTCCTCGAGATGGGCAAGCGCTGGCGCCCGGAGGACTTCGCCGAGCGCAACTGGAACTTCCGGAAGTATTTCTGGATGCCGGGGCTCGGCTTCCACGGCATCCAGCAGATCACGATCCTGCCCCACGTCTTCGTGCTCCACGGCGCGGGCGTCGGCGGCGGAAGCCTCGTCTGGGCGAACACCTGCGTCGTGCCCGCCACGCCGGTCTTCCGCGATCCGCGCTGGCCCGCCGGGATCGACTGGGCAGCCGCGCTCGCGCCGCACTACGCGACGGCGCGCCGGATGCTCGGCGCGGTGCCGGCGCCGGAGGTCTACCCGGCAGACGAGCACCTGCGCGAGGTGGTCGAGGCGGAGACCGGGCGCGGCGCGACGTTCCGTCGCCACGAGGTCGCGGTCTTCTTCGGGACGCCCGGCGAGAAGGCGCCGGACCCGTACTTCGGCGGGAAGGGGCCGGAGCGGACCGGCTGCACGCTGTGCGGCGCGTGCATGACCGGGTGCCGCCCGGGCGCGAAGAACACGCTCGACCGGAATTACCTCCACCTCGCCGAGGGGCTCGGCTGCGAGATTCACCCGGAGACGAAGGTGACGGACCTCCGTCCCGCGGCGGGCGGCGGCTGGGAGGTCCGGACGGAGCGGTCCACCGGCCCGGGCGCGCCCCGCACCTGGCGCGCGCGCGGCGTCGTCCTCGCCGCGGGAGCGCTCGGGACGACGCGGCTCCTCCTCGAGTGCCGGGAGCGCGGCGGCCTGCCGGGCCTCTCGCCCCAGCTCGGAAACTTCGTGCGGACGAACTCCGAGGCGCTCGTCGGCGCGATCGCGCTCGACGAGAAGGTGGACTACAGCCGCGGCATCGCCATCACGTCGGGGATCGACGCGGACGAGGACACGCACGTCGAGATCGTCCGGTACGGCAAGGGCCAGGACGCGATGGGGCTCCTCGTCACGCACCTCACGCCGGACCGGCCGCCCTGGCCGCGCTGGCTCCGTTGGCTCGGCGGGCTCCTGCGCCATCCCCTCCGGTACCTGCGCGTCCACGACCTGCGGGGCTGGGCGACCCGCACCGCGATCGTGCTCGTGATGCAGCCGCTGGAGTCTTATCTGCGGCTCGGGCTGCGCCGTCGCCTGGGCCGGAAGGTGCTCACGAGCGCGGTCGCTTCCGGCCCGCGTCCGCCGACGTCGATCCCGATCGGCGACCGGATCGCCCGGCGCCTCGCGGACCGGATGGGCGGGCTGCCGGGGTCGAACATCCTCGAGGTCTTTGGCAACCGCTCCTCGACCGCCCACATCCTCGGCGGCGCGGTGATCGCGAACGACCCGGCGCAGGGCGTGTGCGACCCGTCGGGCCGCGTGTTCGGCTACGAGGGGCTCTGGGTCGTGGACGGCGCGGCGGTGCCGGTGAACCTCGGGGTGAACCCGGCGCTCACGATCACGGCGCTCGCCGAGCACGCCCTCGCGGGCGTTGCGGAGAAGCCGCGCGCGGAGCGGCGTGCGACGGACGAGAGGAAGTAGGGCCGCCCGGAGTCGAACCGGGACGCCGGGTTCGCCGGCCGGGGATTTTAAGTCCCTTGCGTCTGCCAGTTCCGCCACGGCCCCGCGACGCTCAGCGCGCGCGCTGCGCGGCGGGTAACGGCCGGGTTCCGAATTCCGAGGCGAACATGGCGGAGAGAATAGCAGCGCCGCGGGCCGAGCACACGCGGCACGCAGGCGACAGGGAGCGGACCAGACCGCGTCGGGCCTGCCGCCCCGAACTACGATTTTCGAGTGCTAGACTCGCGCACTGAGGGAGTGCCCCTACTGCGCAGAGACCATCAAGGCCGCAGCCAACGCGCGGACGCTCCTCGACGTCGGCGCCGCAGGCGTTTGGAATGTTCGGGGCAACGGGCGAGAAGCGCCCGGGATTCGTGAGAAGCCGGTCACTCCTTCTTGTGCTTCGCCCTCCTCCGGAGCGCTTCCGCGCGGGCAGCCGCCAACGTTCCCGACTTGAGGTCCTCGAGCTCCCGCATGTGAAGTGCCACCTCGTCCTCGAACCGGCCTGCCGCCGCACGGATGGGCGCGAGTTCTTCCTCGCGTTGCAAGAGGCCCCGTACTGCGCGCCGAAACAGCGTTGCGTTGGTGTCCGCGAGCTGATCGGGCGTTGCCGGCAGTGCTCTCGGGGCGAGGCGCTGATCGATCGAGCGGACGAGATCCAAGAGCTCGCCGAGAATGTTGTCTGTTGACCGCACCTCGCGCGGCGGTGCACTGCCGCGCGCCTTCGCGATCGCCTCATCGAGCTTGGGCCAGAACACATCGAATAGGGAGTCGACGGTCTCCTTCGGGAGTTCGCGCCCGGTGACGCGGCCGACGGTCTTGTTCAGGGAGTGGAGTAGGGTTCGGGTGTCGTCCTTCGTCGCCACGGTGTGCTGGAACTCCGCGAGCGGGCCCCGGATGTCAGCGTGCCTCAGGCCGATCAGGTACGTGAACAGCGGAGGTTCAGGGTCTCCGTTGCCAACGGCCTTCGCGAGCGCGCCCGCCTCGAAGTGGACCCATGGCGCGCCCACGTTCTCCGGCGTCAAGCAGGCGATCCCGAAGTGCGAGCCGGCGATCTGAGCATCGATCTCTGCCCGCCACCGCACCCCCTTCTCGATGTCATTGCTGGAGACGAACACGTCCAGCGTCTGGATGACTGACGGGAGCCAGGTCCGGAACGTCTCAGCCACGACCTTCGAAGCGGGACCTGACCAGCTGACGAACACGCGCACGGACCCCTGAGCCTTGGGTACTCCGACTTTCCGCTTGGCCATGCACTAACGGTAGCACGGGCGCGTACACGGTCCGGACGATACGTCGGGCGGCCTCGACCTGCGGCGCGGCCCCTGCACGCCGGCGCCGTTGCCCCGCCGCAGTCGCGCCGGTCAGCGAGACGCCGCTCGCGGGCCTGCTCCGCCGCCACGAGCTCGGCTACAAGAACCTGCTCGACACGCTCAGGATCTCGCTCGCGAACCTGGAGTCCGACTACGCGACCATGCTCGCGCGCCACCTCGACCGGCCGCGCGAGGCGGAGAAGCTGCTCGCCGCGCTCTTCGCAGCTCCCGGCACGGTTCACCTCGGGTCACGTAGCGTGACGGTCCGGCTCATGCCAGCGGCGAGCGAGTCGGAGCGCGCCGCCCTGCGCGCCTTCCTCGCCGACCTCACCTGTCGCCACCTCTCGCTCCCCGGCTATCCCGACCTCCGCCACCTCTCGTGGAGGCTCAAATAGGTGATCGGCTACGTCCGAACTCTGGAGCCCGCAACCATCATTCCGATTCGGAACTAGGGTCCGCCCTGCTCGAAGAGGCGGAAGTCTTGCTTAGGGTGAAGAGTGTGGTATGCGCTCGGTACGTGGTCGCCTGCGGGGAGGGGACGCATGCCGCCGAGAACACCCACCACCATCGAGAGAACGATTCACTTCTACGCAGCCACACCGCGTACACGCGCTGATGGCACGCATTCTCCCATCGACCTTCCGGCCGCATTGGCTGCTGTCCACGGATTGCCGTTCAATTCTGTGGGCCGTTACCTTGACGTGGAGGCGGGAGACTCGTTGTGCATGTGGGTCGATGGACCCAAGCACGCGAAGCTAGCCAGGATTCGGAAACGAGATCTTCCGCAGGTTGAGGATCACGGAAAGTTGAATCCACTCGCGATCCCACGGACATCGGGTCTCGCTGAACAGATCCACTTCGTTCTGTTCCCGCAGAACATCGTGGGTTGTGAGTTCAACTTCTATGGCCCCCGGCCGAGCCGTATCTCGCAGTACCTGACGACAAAGGCCCCTGTCGGGGGAGCCTTCGACCTCGCCCCACTCCTACGGAGAGATGTTAGCGAGCAGCTCGCCCATCTTGGTGAACTCAGGGCGATGCACATCAAGACAAGGTCCTCCTACTCTGCAACGCTTCGTCAGATGGATGCTGGCATCGGTGCAGCCCTCGACGCCCTCGCGGAGCGTGGAAACGCCGATGTGGTGGAGGTCATCTTGAAGGCCCCGCGTAGCCGCAGGAGGCCCGGGCTGAAGCACAACCTCATCAATTTCGTGAAGCGTGTCGCAGCGCGTGATGAGTCTCGTACCGAAATGAGGCGGTTCACGGTCAGCGGAGTGTCAGATGAGTCTGGCAAGATCCAAGAAGTAGACGTGCTGAGCGACTTTCTGATCGCGCGTCGGGAGATGGCGAGGGTTGGGGCGAATACGCGCGCAGTGCAATCGGACTCGGCGTATCAGGCCATCGAGAATGCGCACCACGAACTCAGACGGGACCTCCTTGACGCCGCCGGGCTCGCTCCCGACTAGGTACGTGCGCCAGCGCTTCCTCCTCTACGAGTTCATAGGCGCGGTCGTGGCCGCGTCCGCTCTCGCACTATGGGTCGAGCGCTGGGGAGAGTCCGCTGTTCTAGAAGCATTCATGCAGGGCAACCGCGGCGCCGTCTACGGAACGCTTGCTTCCGTATTCGGTGCTCTTCTCGGGTTCGTGATTACGACGCTTGCAATCGTGCTTTCGCTCTCCGGGCATGAGCGCCTGCAACTCCTGAAGAAGACGCCGCACTACGAGACTCTGTGGAAGATCTTCACGAACGCTACATGGAGTTTGGCGCTCGCCACCGCGATGCCCGTGGTCGCTCTTGTGGTCGACCGGGAGAAACACCCGATGAGATGGCCCGTCTACCTAGTGCTCGGGACTACTCTGCTCGGAGCACTTCGGGTGTTCAGGTGCATCTGGGTGCTTGAGAAGGTCGTCGCGGTGGTGACGGGTCCTCACGAAACTTGATTGAGAGACGCGCGAGATCCTTACAGCCAGGGAGGCCGTGGATCTGGTGGGTCCCTGTCGCCTGTGAGCCCTTCCCCATACTTCCGAAACATGTGGAGCCGGGAAGCTGCGCGGGTGCACAGGAGTCGTACTGCGTACCGCAACTTGTCTTCTGCAGCGGTCTCGTTCGAGGCAGCCTCGTCGCGCACGCGCTTAATTTCTGCCACGTTGGCACGCCCCTCTGATTTCGCCTGCGATGCCGTCATGTGTGCGTGCAAGAACTCAATCGCCGCTTCGCTCCATGTCTTAAACGCAGAGAGGGGCATCGGGTCGGGATTCGGAGGTTCGGAGCCGACATCAGGCATCTCGGCCTCGTGGAGGAGCATCACGAGTTTCGCCTCCTGAACTCTTCGCTCGCCCTCTACTTCGGAAGCGCGCTCTGTGAAAGCAAAGTGCCTATCGGATGGCGGAGAGTACGGACGGCCCGCCTTCCGCTCGCGCTCCGCGTGCTTCATATCCGTGATCCACTCGCGAGCGTCCGACCTCACCTTCTCATCTGAATCCCAAGCGCGCTGAAACTTTACGACCGTCGCGAACATCTCCTCCATAGCGATGTTCCCCTGCAAGGCCCTGTCGAGACTCTCCTGCAACTCTCGAACGTGCTGCTCGCGACGCCAGACCTTCTCCTCGTGCCAAGTCTGGTACCACTGGACGAATACCGACGATGCGAGGCCGCCGACAACAGCGACCAAGAGCGTTAGGGCCAGGTGGTTGCTCTTGGCGGCCACTCTGCTTGGCGCCACTGCGCGCGCTTCGACTGCGCGACCTACGCGGCGCAGGGAGCGACCCCACGCGGCGAGGTGCGCTGGCGTTACACCGGGCATCTTGCAAGCCTAGCGCACGGGTCCGACGGCCAAACCGCGGAGAGCGTAGCCGCCAGCGTCTACGGGCGGTCCGCTCTTGCCTGTCGCCCTACCGCATCAACGATCAGCGACCACGACTTCCGGCCGCGCTCCGTCAGTTCGTACGCCTGGCGTTCGAGCGCCTTCTTCTCCCCGTCGCTCAGGCTTCGGACCGGGACGTAGCCATGGCTCCCTGTCTTCTTCAGCAAGAGGGAGACCGACTTTTCAAATTCGGGCACCGCTACCGTGTACTTGAGAAGTCCGGCGCTCTGAAGTTGGTCGAGAGCGGCGCGTTCGTCAGGAGAGGGCGTGAGGTACTCGCCGGTGTTCGACGTGCTCAGCAACTGGACGGCCGAGTCTCCAGTCGCAAGCAGTATCCGGATCGCTGTGCTGCTCAAGCCGCGGATGAGGTTTCCAAGTTCGGGATCCCCGGCTGACACCGCCGCTCGCTGTACCTCCAGGGAAAAGGAGCCCACGCTGACTCGCGACGAAACTGCCACCACCTCGCCGGCACGCACAAGAAGCGTCCGAAGCGGTCCCCCGAGAGCAACAAGAGCGATAACGGCAAAGACGGGCCACGCGAGCGCTCTGGCGAGCTCGGCTCCCACGCCGCGTCGCTGGTGATCTTGGTCGCCCATGACGGGCAGTATGCAGGCGCAGGCTGACAAACCAGGGAACGTTCGAGGGCCTGCGCAGGGGCGTGCCTCGGTCGTGGTGGGGCGCGGTCGGACACGCAGAGGCAGAGAGCCGACCGACGAGCCCACGTCGCGAATCCCGATGGATTCGCCAACGACCACGCGCGAGAGCGTGCGGAGAGGGCGCCTGTTCGCCTCGCGTCGGGTGGCTGTTCTGTGCCCATCTGCACCGCGCGGTTGACCTCTCGACCCCGGGGTCGAGTGTTCACGCGGTGCGTTAGGAGCGTCGGAAACACGCGCAGGGACACGAAAGAGA
>DASWCJ010000124.1:0-46509 GCA_036390155.1 Anaeromyxobacter sp. | reverse complement strand
GGCCTACACGTCGAGGTTCTGCACGTCGAGCGCGTGCTTCTCGATGAACTCGCGCCGCGGCTCGACCGCGTCGCCCATCAGCACCGAGAACACCTCGTCCGCCTCGACGGTGTCGTCGACCCGCACCTGCAGCATGGTGCGGCGCTCCGGGTCCATCGTCGTCTCCCAGAGCTGCTGGGGGTTCATCTCGCCGAGCCCCTTGTACCGCTGGATGTTCTGGCCCTGCGCGGCGCTCCGCTTCAGCGCCTCGACCGCGGCGAAGACGTCGTCGACCTCCTCCTCGCCGTCCGGCTGCTCGATCCGGTACGGGCCCGGGCCGATCTCGGCGATCGCGGCGTAGAGCGCCGCGAGCTCGCCCCACTCCGGCCCGGAGAGGTAGTCGTGGTCGAGGCGCGTCTCGCGCGGAGCGCCGGCGACGTTGGTCGAGTAGACGAGCGCGTCGCAGCCGTGCTCCTCGTCGCGCTCGATCTTGGCGAGGCGAACCTCGAGCTCCGGGTGGAGCTTCTGGGCCCTCTCGTAGATCGCCTCGACCTGCGTCTTCACCGCCTCGTGGTCCTTGAGGAGCGCGAGGTCGAGGTCCCCGAGCTTCACCGCCGCGTCGACGATCCGGCTGTCGCGCCGGCGGTCCACCCGCGTCAGGATCGCGCGGTAGGCGAGGGCGCACTCGGCGAGCCGCTTGAGGTCCGGGCCGTCGATCGCGGTGTCGCCCGCGAGGAGCTTCGCCTTCTCGGTCGCGAGGTTCAGGAGGTACTCGTCGAGCGCCGCCTGGTCCTTCTGATACTGCTCCTTCTTCCCCTTCTGGACGCGGTAGAGGGGCGGCTGCGCGATGTAGAGGTAGCCGCGCTCCACGACCTGCGGCATCTGCCGGAAGAAGAAGGTGAGGAGCAGCGTGCGGATGTGGCTCCCGTCCACGTCCGCGTCGGTCATGATCACGATCTTGTGGTAGCGGATCTTGTCGACCGAGAACTCCTCCGGGCCGATCCCGGTCCCGAGCGCGGTGATCATCGTCGCGATCTCGACGGAGGAGAGCATCTTGTCGAAGCGGGCCTTCTCGACGTTCAGGATCTTGCCGCGGAGCGGGAGGATCGCCTGGATGCGCCGGTCGCGCCCCTGCTTCGCCGAGCCGCCGGCGGAGTCGCCCTCCACGATGAAGAGCTCGGACTCCTTCGGGTCCCGCGTCTGGCAGTCGGCGAGCTTGCCCGGCAGGGATGCGCCGTCGAGCGCCCCCTTGCGCCGCACCGTCTCGCGGGCCTTGCGCGCCGCGATCCGCGCGCGCGCCGCATCCGCGACCTTCGCGCAGATCCGCTTCGCGACGTTCGGGTGCTCCTCGAGGAACGCGCCGAGCCGCTCGTTGAGCATCGTCTCGACCATCGACTTCGCCTCGGTGTTCGAGAGCTTCGTCTTGGTCTGCCCCTCGAAGCTCGCGCCCGGCATCCGAATGGAGACGACCGCCGCGAGCCCCTCGCGCATGTCGTCGCCGCTCGGCAGGTCCTCCTTCAGGTCCTTGAAGATGTTCGACTTCTGCCCGTAGTTGTTGATGGTGCGGGTGAGCGCGGCCTTGAAGCCGATGAGGTGCGTGCCGCCCTCGTGGTTGTGGATGTTGTTCGCGAAGGCGAAGACCTTCTCGTCGTAGCCGTCGTTCCACTGCAGGGCGATCTCGACCACCGCGGTGCCGCGCTCGGTCTCGACCTCCTGGTGGAGCGCGATGGGCGGCTCGAACAGCGACTCCCGCGCCTTGTTGAGGTACGCGACGAACTCGCGGATCCCGTCCTTGAACAGGAACTCGTGCTTCTTGCCGCTCCGCTCGTCCTCGACGGTGATCTTGAGCCCGGCGTTCAGGAAGGCGAGCTCGCGGAGCCGACCGGAGAGCGTCTCGAAGGAGAACTCGGTCGTCTCGAAGATCGTCCCGTCGGGCTTGAAGGTCACCTTCGTGCCGCGCCGCTGCGTCTCGCCGATCGGCGTCACCTTGCCCGCGGGCTGGCCGCGCTCGTACCGCTGCGCGAACACCTTGCCCTCGCGGTAGACCTCGACCTTGAGCCACTCCGAGAGGGCGTTCACGCAGGTCACGCCGACGCCGTGCAGGCCGCCCGAGACCTTGTACGCGTTCGACTCGAACTTCCCGCCCGCGTGGAGCTTCGTCATCACGACGTCGAGCGTGTCCATCCCCTTCACCGTGGGATGAGGGCCGACCGGGATGCCGGAGCCGTTGTCGACGATGGTGACCGAGTTGTCGCCGTGGATGGAGACGTTGATCTCGTTCGCGCGGCCCGCCATCGCCTCGTCGACCGAGTTGTCCACGACCTCGTAGACGAGGTGGTGGAGCCCCCGCTCGCCGACGTCGCCGATGTACATGTGGGGCCGCTTGCGAACGGCCTCGAGCCCCTCGAGCACCTTGATCGCGTCGGTCCCGTACTCGTCCGCTCCGTTCTTCTGGAGCGGCGTCTTCTCGGCGGTTTCCAGGGGGACATTTCCTCGTTCTTCTCGGCGGGTTCGGAGCTTTCTGAGGCTCCCAGGTTTTAGCAGGGCGGGAGCCCGGATTCAACGCCCGAGTGCGCGATTCAACCGCTCGGAACGCCTCAGGAAACCAGCGGCCCGACCGCCCCTTTTTCGACCCGGTAGAGGGCGCTCCCCGGACCCGCCGCGGCCTCGAGCAGCCGGCGGTCCGTGGAGGTGAGGAACACCTGCCCCTCGAGCGCCGCGAGGTACTCGAGGAGGTACCGGTTCTTCGCGGGGTCGAGCTCCGAGGAGACGTCGTCGAGGAGAAGGAGCGGCGGTCGGCCGAGCGCCGCGCGCACGTTCTCGATCTCGGCGATCTTGAGCGCGAGCACGAGCGCGCGCTGCTGGCCCTGCGAGCCGTAGGCGCGCGCCGGGCGGCCGCCGAGCTCGAGGACGAGGTCGTCCATGTGCGGGCCCGCCGACGTGTAGCCCCGCTCGCGGTCGCGCGGGAGCCGCTCCGCCAGGATCGCGGCGAGGCGCCCGGAGAGCGCGTCCTCGTCCTCGTAGTCGTCGAGCCGCAGCCCGGCCGCGGGGCGATAGGAGATCCCCGCCGCGGGCGCCCCCGCGCCGGAGATCTCCCCGAAGGCGACCCGGACCCGGGGCGCGAGCTCCTCGACGAGCGCGAGGCGCCGGACGAGGAGCCGCGTCGCCGCCCGGACGAGCGGCCCGCGGAAGGAGGCCTCCACCTCGTCCGTGCCGGTCCGGAGCGCGGCGTTGCGGGCGCGGAGCGCCCGCACGAAGTCGCGCGCCTCGCCGAGCACCGCTGGCCAGCGGTTGAAGGCGGCGCGGTCGAGGAAGCGGCGCCGCCCTTCCGGCCCCGCCTTCACGAGGAGGAGGTCGTCCGGTGCGAAGCAGACCGCGGCGAGCCCCTCGAAGTAGGCGTCGAGCCGGTCCTGGGGCTTCCCGTCGAGGAACGCGGCGCGGCCCCCCGCCTCGACCTGGACCGCCGCCCTGCGAACGCCGCCCGGGCCGTCGAAGTCCGCGGCGACCTGCGCGCGCGCGGCGCCGAACCGGACGAGCTCGCAGAGGCGCGCAGCCCGGAGCGGCTTCAAGGTCGCGAGGAGGTAGATCGCCTCGAGGAGGTTCGTCTTCCCCTGGCCGTTCTCGCCGAGCAGGAGCGTCGCCCGCGGCGACGGCGTGAGGTCGACCGCCTCGAGATTCCGGAAGTCCCGAACGCTGAGCTGGACGAGGCGCAGCGTCAGATCCGCATCGGCATCACGACGGCGGTGAAGCCCTGGTCGGCCTCGTCCGCGCCGCGCAGGACGCCCGGGGAGAGGTCGTCGGCGAGCTCGAACGTGACGTCCTTCGACTGCACCACGGCGAGGACGTCGAGGATGTAGCGCGCGTTGAAGCCGATCTTGAGGGCCTCGCCCTCGAACTCGACCGGGACCTCCTCCTTCGCCTCGCCGAGGTCCGGGTTCTGCGAGGAGACGCGCAGGAGTCCCTTCTCGAGCTCGAGCTTCACCGCGTGGGCCTTGTCGGTGGAGAGGAGGGAGATGCGCCGCAGCGTCTCCTGGAAGCGGTCGCGGCCGAGCTTCACCGCCCGGTCGCTCGCCTTCGGGACGACCTGGCGGTAGTCGGGGAAGAGCCCCTCGATGAGCCGCATCGAGAGGGTGACGCCCGGCCGGCGGACGATGGCCGAGTTCTCGACGAAGCCGAGCTTCGTCTCGGCGGCCTGACCTTCGACCAACTCCTTCTCGACCGCTTCTTGGAGCAGCTTGCGGAGCTCCTGGAGCCCCTTCTTCGGAAGGATGACGCCGCGCTTGAGGCCGAAGTTTGCGCCCACTTTCCGCTCGACGAGCGCGAGCCGGTGGCCGTCGGTCGCGACGAGGCGGAGGGCCTCCGCAGAGGGCTCGAAGTAGACGCCGTTCAGGTTGTAGCGGGTCTCGTCGGTCGAGACCGCGAAGATGGTTCGCTCGACCATGTCGAGGAGGAGCTTCGGGTCGATGTCGCCGAACGGGACCTTCTCGAAGCGCGGCAGGGCCGGGAAGTCCTCGGCAGGCAGGCCGACGATCCGGAACTCGGAGGGGCCGCTCCGGACCTCGAGGTAGTTGTTGTGCGCCTTCTTCAGCGCGACCTGCTGCTCGGGCAGCGACCGCACGATGTCGAAGAGGTGGCGGGCCGAGACGGCGAGGGCGCCCTCCTTCAGGACCTCGCACCCCTCGCCGTGCTCGGAGGAGACCGCGAGGTCGAGGTCCGTCGCCGAGACGATGAGGGTGTCCTTCTTCGCCTCGAGGAGGACGTGCGAGAGGATCGGCATCGTGGACTTCTTCTCCACGATCCCCTGCGAGCGGCCGAGGGCCTTCGAGAGCTCCGCGGTCGAGATCTTCAGTTCCATGGGAGATCCTCTTCTTCTCTCTTCTCAGTAGAAGCAGGGGACGCCTGGCTGTGGAGAACCGGGCAGACTCCCTGGATCCGTTGGCCTTTTCCACCTGGACAAGGACAGCGATCCGTCTGGGTCGAGTTTGTGTAGCGTGCGGCGTGAAAAGCTGTCAACAGCCGCCCACACGGAATCCCCTCCGCGGCCACACCGGCGTCCACAGGCCGTCCACAGCGGACGTCCTCGGTGTCATGGCGCCAGCTTCGAGACGAGGATCTGGACCGCGGTGCGGACGTGCTCCTCGGTCTCGATGAGGCTCTTCACCCGGTCGATCGCCGAGATGACCGTCGTGTGGTCCTTCTTGTTGAACTTCTCCGCGATGGCCTGGAGCTTCTCCTCGGCGAGGATCCGGCACAGGTACATCGCGACCTGGCGCGGGAGGGCCACCTTCTGCTCGCGGGACGAGCTCGTGAGCTTCGCGACGGTGAGGCCGAACTGCGCCGCGACCGTCTCCTGGATCCGCTCGATCGGCGGCCGGTAGCCCTGAGGGGGGATGACGTCGGACAGGACGTCGCGCGCGAGGGAGACGGTGATCGGCTGTTCCTTCATCGAGGCGAACGCGGCGAGCCGCATGAGGGCGCCCTCGAGCGCGCGAACGTTCGAGCGGATGTGCGTCGCGAGCAGCTCGGTCGCGTCGTCGGGGAGCGCGATTCGCTCGACCTCCGCCTTCTTCTTGAGGATGGCGGCGCGGGTCTCGAACTCGGGCGGCTCGATCTGCACCCGCATGCCCCACTCGAAGCGGGAGCAGAGCCGGTCGTCGAGGCCCTTCAGGTCCTTCGGCGGGCGGTCGCTCGAGAGGACGATCTGGACGTGGTGGTCGTGCAGCTCGTTGAAGGTGTGGAAGAACTCCTCGGCGGTCTTCTCCTTGCCGGCGAGGAACTGCACGTCGTCGACGATGAACGCGTCGCACTCGCGGTACTTGCGCCGGAAGTCGTCGAGGGTGCCCTTCTTGATCGCGTCGACGAAGTCGTTCGTGTAGCGCTCGGAGGAGACGATCGCGACGCGGCCGCCGTTCTGCTTCTCGATGATCGCGTGGGCGAGCGCGTGGAGGAGGTGGGTCTTGCCGAGCCCGGAGTCGCCGTGGATGAAGAGCGGGTTCCAGGTCCGGCCGGGGTTCGCGGAGACCGCCTGCGTCGCGGCGAAGGCGAAGCGGTTCGACTCGCCGACGACGAAGGTGTCGAAGGTGTAGCGCGAGTTCGGCCGCACCTCGCGCACCTCGCGCGGGTCGGGAGCGGGCGGGGCCGCGCGCGGGGCGGACACCGGGGTCAGCACGGGGGCGAGCAGGCGCGGGCTCTCGTCGACGACGAACGACACGAGGACGGGCCCGCCGACGATCGCGGGGAGGAACTCCTCGAAGAACGCGCGGTAGTTGTCCTCGACGAAGTCTCGGTGGAAGCGGTCGGGCGCGCCGATCTGCAGCTTCTGGCCGTCGAACCCGACCGCGCGGAGCGGGCCGAAGAACTTCGCGTAGGTCTCGGGGCGGAGGCGGGAGCGGAGGTACGACTCGACGCGCGGCCACAGCTCGTCGGGGCCTCTCGGATTCGCCGCTGCGTCCATCGTCTCGTTCCCCGCCGGCCCGTGTCTCGAGAAAAACGATTCCCCTCCGCGAGGCGGCCAAGGCCACCAGCGGCTGCTCCTTCGGTCGGGCGACGAGGAGCGAGGGGAGCGCGTGCTGTGCGCGCGGACGTTAGCCAGGGTCGCCCGGCGGGATCAAGGCTCTTCGCGATCGGACCCGTAACGACGGGCTTTTCGCCGATCGCGCGGAGGGCCCTCCGCGCACGAGATCCGAGGAAGGCGGCAACCGTCCGGAAACCTTGACATCCTGCGAGCGATCGGTGAGTTTGCCCGCGCCATGAAGCGGACTTATCAACCAAAGAAGCAGCGCCGGAACCGCACGCACGGCTTCCGCAAGCGGATGTCGTCGCCGGGCGGTCGCAATGTCCTGAAGCGTCGCCGGGCGAAGGGGCGCAAGCGCCTCAACCCGTCTGCGCCGAAGAAGTAACTTGGGGTGACGCTGCCCAAGGCGGCGCGCCTCCTGCGTCGTCGGGAGTTCCTGACCGTGCAGCAGCGTGGCCGCAAGCTCTACGCGGGCGACGTGCTCGTGCTCGCCCTCGAGGCGGGGCGTGCGCGGCCGCGGCTCGGGATCACGGTGTCCTCGAAGATCGCGAACGCCGTCGGACGCAACCGCGTGAAGCGGTGGGTGCGCGAGGCGTTTCGCGCCGTGCAGGGGGCGCTGCCGGCGGTGGACCTCGTCGTGATTGCGCGGCGCGGGGCGCCGGAGATGGGGCTCGAGGGCGCGCGGCGCGCGCTCGACGCGGCCCGGTCCGCGCTCGCGGGGGCGCTGCCGTGATCCGCGCGCTCCTGCTCGCCCTCCTCGGCGTCTACCGGCGGTTCGTCTCGCCGGCGCTGCCGTCCGCGTGCCGCTTCTACCCGAGCTGCTCCGCGTACGCGGAGGGGGCCCTCCGCCGCCACGGCGCGGCGAAGGGGACCTGGCTCACCGCGCGGCGGCTCGCCCGCTGCCATCCGTTCCATCCCGGCGGCATCGATCCGGTGCCCTGAGGCTCCTTCTTCTCGCGAGGTCCGTCCACTTGGGTCCCGACAATCGCCGCATCCTCGTCGCCACGGTCCTCTCCGTCGCGATCCTGATTCTCTGGCAGTTCGTCTTCCCGTCGGCGAAGGCGCCGTCGCAGGCGGAGAAGCCGGCCCCGACGCAGGCGCAGAAGGCGCCCGCCCCCTCCTCGCCGGGCGCGCCGGCGGCCCCGGTGCCCGCCGCGCCGGTCGATGCGCCGGAGGAGACGGTGAAGCTCGCCGGCCCCGGATTCGACGCCGTCCTCACGAGCCACGGCGGCGCGGTGAAGAGGCTCGTCCTCCAGGGCGAGAAGTTCCGCCGCGAGAGCGACAAGGGCGAGATCTCGCAGGTCGACCTCGTCCGGGTGACGAAGAGCCAGCCCTACTTCCTCGCGCTCGTCGCGTCGCCGGAGCTCGGCGGACCGCAGGACCTCGCCGCCGACCCAGCCGGTCGCGCGCCGATGCGGGTCGTCTCGAAGGACGAGAAGTCGGTCGTCTTCGAGGGGCGCGCCGGCCGGGTGAACGTGAAGAAGACCTACCGCGTCACCGGCAAGCCCTTCGAGCTCGCGGTCGACGTCGAGGTGGCGGGCGCCGACGCCCCGGGCGCGGTGGTGCTCCTCTTCCCGGGCTACACCCCGCCCGAGGCGAAGAAGGGCGGCTTCTTCTCCGGGCCGCCGCTCGACGTCGTCCGGCCGGTCTGCCGTGGCGGCGAGAAGACCGAGCGCTACGACCTCGGGGGCGAGCCCGGCGCGGAGAAGGTGGAGGGAGCGGTCGCCTGGGCCGGCGTCGACGTGGGCTACTTCCTCGCCACCGCGATCCCCGCCGAGGCGGTCGGCCAGTGCGTGTTCAGCCGCGGGCCGGAGAAGGGCGCGGGGCTCGCCGCGGTGCGCGTGCCGGTCGAGGGCGGCGCACGCCGCCTGTCACTCACAGTGTATGCGGGCCCGAAGGACCTCGACGCGCTCCGCGCGTACGGCCGCGGGATGGAGTCCGCGATCGACTACGGCGCGATGGCGCGGCCCTTCGCGTTCTTCGCCCGCATCCTCCTCTACGTGATGCGCTGGTTCCACGAGCACGTCGTCCAGAACTGGGGCGTCGCGATCATCCTCCTCACGGTCCTCGTGAAGGCGCTGCTCTTCCCGCTCACGGCGAAGTCGGTCCGCTCGATGAACGAGATGCGCAAGCTCCAGCCCGAGATCGAGAAGCTGAAGGCGAAGTTCGGGAACGATCGCGACAAGCTGAACATGGCGACGATGCAGCTCTATCAGCTGCACAAGGTGAACCCGCTCGGCGGGTGCCTCCCGATGCTGCTGCAGCTGCCGGTCTGGTTCGCGCTCTATGCGACGCTCCAGACCTCGGTCGAGCTCTTCCACGAGAATTTCCTCTGGATGCACGACCTCACCCGCCACGACCCGTACTTCATCTTGCCGGTGGCGATGGGGATGTCTTCGTTCCTCATGCAGCGCATTTCGCCGCAGCCCGCCGACAACGCGCAGGCGAAGATGATGCTCTACTTCATGCCGGTGTTCTTCACCGTGCTCATGCTCTTCGTCCCGGGCGGGCTCACCCTGTACATCTTCGTGAACAACGTGCTGTCCATCGCGCAGCAGCAGTACATGATGAAGCGGCAGCGGGTGGCGGCGAAGGCGTAGCGGCGCGGAGGGCGCATGGAGGATCGGACCGAAAGGGAGGCCCCGCCTCCCGCGCACGCACCGGAGAAGGTCGAGCGCGCGAGGGAGTTCTGCACCGGGCTCTTCTCCCGGCTCGGAGCCGAGGTCGAGCTCGAGGTGAAGGAGACCGCGGAGGCGATCGCGGTCTCGGTGACCGCGAAGCCGGAGAACGCGGTCGAGCTCAACTCGGCGCTCGTCGAGGCGGCGCAGTACCTCGTGAACCGCGTCGTGAACCCGCGCGCCGAGGGGCGCAAGTGGGTGAACCTCGACGTCGGCGGCTTCCGCGAGGAGGGCGACCCCGCCATCCAGGCGATGGCGCAGCGGCTCGCCGACAGCGCGAAGCGGACCGGCCAAGTGATCGCGATCGCGCCCATCAGCGCGCGCGACCGGCGGCAGATCCACCTCGCGCTCGTGGACGTCGAGGGCGTGTCGACGCGGAGCGAGGGCGAGGGGATCTTCCGCCAGCTCCTCGTCATCCCGGCGAAGGCCGGGGCCGGCGACAAGCCGGAGCGCTAGTGGCCCAGCCCAAGACGCGCGCGGAGAAGCTCTTCTCGGCCGCCGTCCTGCGTCGGTCCTTCGAGCTGCAGGAGGCCCGCTACCAGGAGGGCTTCCGCTTCGTCTACGACGGAGTCCTCCGCGACCTCGGCCTCGAGGAGGCGGAGGTCGAGAAGTACCTCGCCGCGCACCGGGACGAGGTCGAGGCGGCGATCCGCCGGCGCGGGAGCTGAGGCGGTGGACGCGCGATTCCGTGAGGCGCTCGGGGAAGGCACGCGCGCCTTCGGCCTCGCGCTGCCCGAGGGCGCGGAGTCGCTCCTCGAGCGCTACGCGGACCGGCTCCTCGCCTGGAACCGGAAGGTGAACCTCACCGCGGTGACCGGGCCCGCCGAGGTGGCGGAGAAGCACCTCGTCGACTCGCTCGTCCTCCTCCCGTTCGTCGCCGGCGCGCGGACGCTCCTCGACGTCGGCGCCGGCGCGGGGCTGCCGGGCGTACCCCTCGCGTGCGTGCGGCGGGATCTCGCCGTCACCTGCTGCGACTCGGTGGCGAAGAAGATCGCCTTCGTGAAGGCGGTTGCAGCCGAGCTCGCGATCGACGTGCGCGCGGTGGCGGTACGCGCAGCGGGCGAGCCGGAGGAGGAGAGGCTGCCGCGGGCCGACGCGGTCGTCTCACGGGCGCTCGCGGATCCGGAGGCGTGGGTGCCGCTCGGCGCGCGCTACCTCGGGGAGGGCGGCGTGCTCCTCGCGATGCTCGGGCGCGACGCGGACGCGGAGCGGCTCTCGAGGCTCGGCGCGGCGTCGGGGCTCCGGCTCGAGAAGCTCGAGCGCTACGAGCTTCCGCTCTCCCGGTCGTCGCGGGCGATTGCCTCCTGGCGCCGGGGGTAGGGCGTAGGGCAGGCGACTCGGGTACGCTGTTCCACGTGGAACACCCGGGAGGACGACCCGGGGCCGGGACGTTCCACGTGGAACACCGGATGTCAGACGGATCCCCGAGATTCGCCTCCCAATGACCCAGGTCCTCACCATCGCGAACCAGAAGGGCGGCGTCGGGAAGACCACGACCGCCGTGAACCTCGCCGCGTCGCTCGCAGCCGCCGAGCGCCGCACGCTCCTCATCGACGTCGATCCCCAGGGCAACGCCGGGAGTGCGCTCGGGATCCGGCGCGACGAGTCGGAGAAGACGGTCTACGAGGTGCTTCTCGACGGCGCCCCGCTCAAGGAGGCGGTCCGCAAGACGGAGCTCAAGTTCCTCGACCTCGTCCCCGCCTCGAAGCACCTCGTCGGCGCCGAGCTCGAGCTCGCCGAGATCGAGGGCCGCGAGCAGCGGCTCCGCCGCGCGGTCGCGACGCTCGAGGGGGAGTACGAGTACGTCGTCATCGACTGCCCGCCGTCGCTCGGCCTGCTCACCCTGAACGGCCTCGTCGCGGCGCAGGGCGTCGTCATCCCGCTGCAGTGCGAGTACTACGCGCTCGAGGGGCTCGCGGACGTCCTCAAGACGATCGAGCTCGTCCGCGCTGCCGCGAACCCGGAGCTCCGGGTGGACGGGATCGTCCTCACGATGTACTCGGCGAACAACCTCGCGAACCAGGTCGCGGACGAGATCCGCAAGACCTTCTCGAAGCAGGTGTTCGACACCGTCATCCCGCGGAACGTCCGGCTCTCCGAGGCGCCCTCGCACGGGAAGCCGATCCTGCTCTACGACGTCGCGTCGAAGGGGTGCCAGAGCTACCTCGATCTCGCCCGCGAGGTGACGAAGCGGATCGCGGTGAACGGAGGCGTCGCGTGACCATTGCGGAAAAGCGGAGGCCGGCCCTCGGCCGCGGGATGGCGGCCCTCCTCTCGAATGCGGCCCCCCCGCCGTCCGCCGTCGCGGCAGTCTCGGGACGGACGCTCCTCTCGCTGCCGATCGAGGCGGTGCAGCGAAACCCCGAGCAGCCGCGCAAGCGGTTCGAGGAGGCGCGGCTCGAGGAGCTCGCGGCCTCGATCCGCGAGCACGGGATCGTGGAGCCGATCCTCGTCCGCCGCGACGGGTCGGGCTACCGGATTCTCGCGGGCGAGCGGCGCTGGCGGGCGGCCCAGCGCGCGGGCCTGAAGGAGGTCCCGGCGATCCTGCGCGACGCGAGCGACCGCGAGGCGTTCGAGCTCGCGCTCGTCGAGAACCTACAGCGCGAGGACCTGAACCCGATCGAGGAGGCGGAGGCCTACGACGTCCTCGTCCGGGACCACGGCCTCACCCAGGAGGAGGTCGCCGAGCGCGTCGGAAAGGACCGCTCGACGGTCGCGAACGCGCTCCGGCTCCTCCGGCTCCCCGCCGAGGTGCGCGACCTCGTGAACGACGGGCAGCTCGACATGGGCCACGCCCGGGCGCTCCTCGGCCTCGAGGGCGAGGAGGCGATCCGCAAGGCGGCTCAGCGCGTGGTCCGCGAGAAGCTCTCCGTCCGGGCGACCGAGACGCTCGTCCGCCTGCTCACCCTGAAGGGCAAACCCGCCGGGGCCCCGAAGGCGGAGACCGCGGCCCTGCGGGATCTCACGGCACGCCTGCAGCGCAGGCTCGGCGCGCGCTGTCGGGTGCTCCCCAAGTCCGCGGTCGCGGGGAAGCTCGAGGTGGAGTACACGTCCCTCGACGAGCTCGACGGAATACTCGCGAAGATCGGTGCGTAGTGAGAGGGTTCGGAACCCACCACCCCGAGGAGCACAGACGCCAATGGCCATGCTGAAGCGCGATGAACTTGCCTCCATCCCCACCGCCTCTGGCGATCTCAACGCCCTCCTGGGCCGCGGCTCGGAGTTCGAAGGGAAGCTGACGTTCGAGGGCACCGTCCGGATCGACGGCAAGTTCACGGGGACGATCGTCACGAACGACGTGCTCGTCGTGGGCGAGGGCGCGAAGGTGAACGCCGAGGTGACCTGCGGGACGATCATCGTCCACGGCGAGGTGAACGGGAACGTGAAGGCGAAGAGCGCGGTGGAGCTGCACCACCCCGCCCGCATGCGCGGCAACGTCGAGACCCCGTCTCTCATGGTCGAGAAGGGCGTGATCTTCGAGGGTCAGACGAAGATGGAAGGCGTGGAGAAGGCGCCGGCCTCGAAGCCGGTCGTCTCGACGCCTTCGCCGGTCCAGTCGATCAAGCCCTAACACCGCGGACTCGCGCCTTCGGACGCGAGTCCGAGCGGGGAACCTTCGGCCACGCGGGACCGGTGGATCGCCGGTTCCGCGTGCCCGGTCCGCTCGCGCAGACGGAAGTCGCCGCGGCCCTGCCGCGGCGGGCGCGCCAGGGAACCAAAACGTTGGCTCACATACGAACGCGCGGGCCCCGCGAGGGACCCGCGCGTCGTCGTTCCACGAAGGCCGCAGCTCCGCTGCGGCAGCTGCCGCCTCCCGCGTGCGGACGGGGCACGCGGCACCGCAGATTCGGGCGGTGCAGCGCGTGCCGGCGACAGCCGTTCGGACTCGCGCCCGAAGGCGCGAGTCCTCAGTGTTAAGCGCGAGTCCTCAGCTAAGTCACCTTCACCTGGATCGCACGGGGCTTCGCCTCGGCCTTCTTCGGGAGGGTGACAGCGAGGACGCCGTGCTTCGTCTCCGCCTTGATCGCCTCGGCGTCGAGCGAGCCCGGCAGCGAGAACGAGCGGGTGAACGTGCCGTACGACCGCTCCACCCGGTGGTAGTTCTCGCGCTGGTCCTCCCGCTCCAGCTTCCGCTCCCCCCTCACGGTGAGGACGCCGTTCTCGAAGCGGACGTCCACGTCCTTCGGATCGACACCCGCGAGCTCGAAGCGGAGCGTCACCGCCTCCTCGTCCTCGTAGATGTCGCACGCCGGGGTCCAGCCAACCGACTCGCTCGTACGGTAGTCGAACAGCCGGCTCACCTCGTCCTGGAGGCGAGCGAGGTCCCGGAAGGGCTCCCATCTCGTCATCATTGCCATGGTTTTCGTCCTCCTTTGGACGCGGCGAACGTAAGCAGGGGTCCGGGGCTGTCAAATCGCCGGGAAGGAGCCGAGTTCTCAGGGCTTTCGGGCTTGACCAGGGCGCCTCCCGCATGCTACGTGGCGCCCCCTCATGATCATGGGATCGATCGCGCGGCGATACGCCAAGGCGCTCTTCGGCCTCGCCGTGGACTCCGGACGGGTGGAGGCCTGGGCGAACAGCCTCGGCTCCCTCCAGCAGGTGGTCGACGGCTCGCCCGACCTCCAGGACGTCCTCGCGAACCCCGTCTACTCGCGGGACCAGCGCCGGGCGATCGTCGAGAAGCTCGCGGCCGCGCTCTCCCTCGACGCGCAGCCCCGGGACCTCCTCTTCCTCCTCGGCGACCGGCAGCGCCTCACGTACCTCGGCGCGATCGTCGCGACGTTCCGCGATCTCGCCGACCAGCACCTCGGCCGCGTGCGCGCCAAGGTGACCTCCGCGGTGGCGCTCGAGGACGTGGCCGCCCAGGCGGTGGCCGACAAGCTCTCGCAGGCAACCCAGGCGCAGGTCCTGCTCGACCGCTCGGTCGACCCCGCCATCCTGGGCGGCGTCGTCGCGCAGGTCGGCAGCCTCGTCTACGACGGCTCGGTCCGGACTCAGCTCGAGGACCTCCGTCAGCAGCTGAAGCGGTAGCAGCCCCTTCAACGCAGCACTCGCCTCTTCCGGAGACCGATTCGATGGAAATCCGCGCCGACGAGATCAGCCGCATCATCCGCGAGCAGATCAAGGACTACGGGAAGAAGGTGGACGTCGCCGAGACCGGGAGCGTCCTCTCCCAGGCCGATGGCGTCGCCCGCATCTACGGCCTCGCCGGCGCCGCCGCAGGCGAGCTGCTCGAGTTCCCGCACGGCGTCCGCGGCCTCGTCCTCAACCTCGAGGAGGACAACGTCGGCGCCGCCATCATGGGCGAGTACTCGCACATCCGCGAGGGCGACCCCGTGAAGCGGACCGGCAAGATCGCCGAGGTGCCGGTGGGCGAGGAGCTCCTCGGGCGCGTCGTCGACGGCCTCGGGAACCCCATCGACGGCCGCGGACCGGTGAACGCGAAGCAGACCCGCAAGATCGAGCTCAAGGCTCCCGGCATCGTGAAGCGCAAGTCGGTGCACGAGCCGATGCAGACCGGCCTCAAGGCCATCGACGCCCTCGTGCCGATCGGCCGCGGCCAGCGCGAGCTCATCCTCGGCGATCGCCAGACCGGCAAGACCGCCGTCGCGATCGACACGATCATCAACAACAAGGGGAACAACCTCTACTGCTTCTACGTCGCCATCGGCCAGAAGCAGTCCACCGTCGCCCGCGTCGTCGACACGCTCAAGAAGCACGGCGCGATGGAGTACACGACGGTCATCGCGGCGAACGCGTCCGACCCGGCCCCGATGCAGTACCTCTCGCCGTACACCGGCGTGACGATGGCGGAGTACTTCCGCGACTCCGGGCGCCACGCCCTCATCGTGTACGACGACCTCTCGAAGCAGGCCGTCGCGTACCGCCAGCTCTCGCTCCTCCTCCGCCGCCCGCCGGGCCGCGAGGCGTACCCGGGCGACGTGTTCTACCTCCACAGCCGCCTGCTCGAGCGCGCCGCGAAGCTCTCGGACAAGGAGGGCGGCGGGTCGCTCACCGCGCTCCCCATCATCGAGACGCAGGCCGGCGACGTGTCGGCCTACATCCCGACGAACGTCATCTCGATCACCGACGGCCAGATCTTCCTCGAGTCGAACCTCTTCTACCAGGGCGTCCGCCCCGCGATTAACGTCGGCATCTCGGTCTCCCGCGTCGGCGGCTCCGCGCAGATCAAGGCGATGAAGCAGGTCGCCGGCTCGCTGAAGCTCGACCTCGCGCAGTACCGCGAGCTCGCCGCCTTCGCGCAGTTCGGCTCCGACCTCGACAAGTCGACCCAGGACACCCTCGCCCGCGGCGAGCGGCTCGTCGAGGTGCTGAAGCAGGGCCAGTACCAGCCGATGCCGGTCGAGAAGCAGGTCATCCAGATCTACGCCGCGACGCAGAAGGACGCCTCCGGCCAGGGCTGGATCCGCGCGATCCCGACGGATCAGGTGACCCGCTACATGAGGGAGCTCCTCGAGTTCCTCGACGCGCGCCACCCCGGGGTCGCGAAGGCGATCGCGGAGAAGAAGGCGTTCGACGACGCCGTCCGCAAGGACCTCGACGCCGCGCTGAAGGAGTTCGGCGGCATCTTCAAGGCCGTGGCGTAGCCGCTTTCGGCGAACGAGGGACTCCAAGGTGCCATCCCTTCGCGACATCCGGAACCGCATCGGCTCCGTCAAGAGCACGCGGCAGATCACCAAGGCCATGAAGATGGTGGCCGCGGCGAAGCTGCGGCGCGCCCAGGAGGCGGTGCTGAAGACCCGCCCCTACGCGCAGCTCCTCGAGCAGACCGTGGCGCGCGTCGCCTCCCGTACCGCCGGCGAGGGCAAGGCTGAGGCGGGCGAGCCGGGCGTCCACCCGCTCCTCGCTTCGCGCCCGGAGCGGCTCGCCGAGGTCGTCGTCATCACGAGCGACCGCGGCCTCGCGGGCGGCTTCAACTCGAACATCGCGCGGCGCGCCCAGCGCTTCCTCACCGAGAGCGGCGACCGATTCGAGAAGCTCCAGCTCACCACCATCGGCCGCAAGGGGCGCGACTACTTCCGCGCCCGCAAGATCCAGATCCGCAAGGACTTCACCGGCGTCCACGCCGACCTCCGCTACGAGAAGGCGGAGGCGATCGCCGCCGAATACTCGCGCGCCTTCCTCGAGGGCGAGGTGGACGCGGTCTTCCTCGCCTACAACGAGTTCAAGAGCGCGATCTCGCAGAAGCCCGTGGTGGTCCAGCTCTTCCCGATCGCGACCGCCGCGGCGGGCGAGACCTCCGGCGCCGCGGTGGACTTCAAGTTCGAGCCCTCCGCCGAGGCGCTCGCCGAGCAGCTCCTCCCCCGCTACGTCGCGATGCAGGTCTGGCGGGCCCTCCTCGAGTCCGCCGCCTCCGAGCACGGCGCCCGCATGAGCGCGATGGAGTCGGCGACGAAGAACGCCGAGGAGATGATCGCGTCGCTCACCCTCCAGTACAACCGCGCGCGCCAGGCCTACGTCACCAAGGAGCTCATGGAGATCGTGGGCGGCGCCGAGGCGCTCAAGTAAGGATTCGAAAGGATTCCATGGCCACTTCGACGAACGTTCAGAGCGGCAGGATCACGCAGGTCATCGGCCCGGTGGTGGACGTCGAGTTCCCGCCCGGCTCGCTGCCCGACATCTACACCGCGCTCGCGGTGACGAACCCCGGCATCGACGCGCGCCCGGACAACCTCGTCATCGAGGTCGCCCAGCACCTCGGCGAGAACACCGCCCGCTGCGTCGCGATGGACTCGACCGACGGGCTCGTCCGCGGCATGGCGGTGAAGAGCTCCGGCGCCCCGATCTCCGTGCCCGTCGGCAAGGAGGTCCTCGGCCGGATCCTGAACGTCGTCGGCGACCCGGTCGACGAGCGCGGCGCGCTGAACGCGACCCGCAAGCTCCCGATCCACCGCGCGGCCCCGACCCTCGTCGAGCAGAACGTGAAGATCGAGTCGTTCGAGACGGGGATCAAGGTCCTCGACCTCCTCGCCCCGTACCTCCGCGGCGGCAAGATCGGCCTGTTCGGCGGCGCGGGCGTCGGCAAGACCGTGCTCCTCATGGAGCTCGTGAACAACGTCGCGAAGAAGCGCGGCGGGTTCTCGGTGTTCGCCGGCGTCGGCGAGCGGACGCGCGAGGGCAACGACCTCTACCACGAGATGATCGACTCGGGCGTCATCAACAAGGACGACCTGTCGAAGAGCCAGTGCGTGCTCGTGTACGGGCAGATGAACGAGCCGCCGGGCGCCCGCGCCCGCGTCGCGCTGTCCGCCCTCGCCATCGCGGAGTACTTCCGCGACGAGGAGAAGCGCGACATGCTCCTCTTCATCGACAACATCTTCCGGTTCACGCAGGCGGGCTCGGAGGTGTCGGCGCTCCTCGGCCGCATCCCGTCCGCCGTCGGCTACCAGCCGACGCTCTCCACCGAGATGGGCGAGCTGCAGGAGCGGATCACCTCGACGAAGAACGGCGCGATCACCTCGGTGCAGGCGATCTACGTGCCCGCTGACGACCTCACCGACCCGGCCCCCGCGACCGCGTTCGCGCACCTCGACGCGACGACGGTGCTCTCCCGCAAGCTCACCGAGATCGGCATCTACCCCGCCGTCGACCCGCTCGACTCGACGAGCCGCATCCTCGATCCCCTCGTCGTCGGGATGGAGCATTACAACGTCGCGCGCCAGGTCCAGGAGACGCTGCAGCGGTACAAGGACCTCCAGGACATCATCGCCATCCTCGGGATGGACGAGCTCTCCGAGAACGACAAGCTCACCGTCGCCCGCGCCCGCAAGATCCAGCGCTTCCTCTCGCAGCCGTTCGACGTCGCGAAGCAGTTCACCGGCAACGAGGGCAAGTACGTCGAGCTGAAGGACACGATCCGCGGCTTCAAGGAGATCGTGGAGGGCCGGCACGACGAGCTCCCCGAGCAGGCCTTCTACATGGTCGGCGGCATCGAGGAGGCGGTCGAGAAGGCGAAGAAGCTCGCCGCCTCTTAGCGGCTGGGGACAACCGATGGCCATCACCCTCGACATCGTCACGCCGGAGCGGCGCGTCCTCTCCGTCACCTGCGACGAGGTGCGCGCGCCCGGCGTGCAGGGCGGGTTCGGCGTCCGGCTGAACCACGAGCCCTTCATGACGGCGCTCGAGCCCGGGCGGCTCACCTACGTCGAGGGCGGGCGCGAGCACCACTACGCCATCGGCGGCGGCTTCTTCCAGGTCGCCGAGAACCGCGCCATCGTCCTCGCCGACACGGCCGAGTCCGCCGGCGACATCGACGTGGAGCGCGCGCGCCGCGCCTTCCAGGAGTCGCAGGAGAAGCTGCTCAAGCTCACCGAGCAGGACGAGCACCACGCCGTCGAGTCCGCCCGGGTGAAGCGCGCCGCGGCCCGCATCGGCGTCGCCGGCAAGTAAGCACGCGCCGGGAGCACCTCGGGGCCGGACGGGCAGGGATGCCCTCCGGCCCTCTCATTTTGGCCCGGAATTCCGCCCCCTTCCGGCGTCCCCGGAGGGCCGAAAAGCGTTGAAAATCCGGGGGGATTCCGCTACTTTTCTCACCTCCCGATGGCCGACGAGAGCCTGCCCCCGCCGCCCCCCCCGCCGGACGCACCCGCGCCGCCGCCGCCGCCGCCGCCGACCGACGGCCACCGCGGCGCGCAGGTCAACATCGAAGACGAGATGCGCAAGTCGTATCTCGACTACTCGATGTCGGTCATCATCGGCCGCGCGCTCCCCGACGTGCGCGACGGCCTGAAGCCGGTGCACCGCCGGATCCTCTACGCGATGCACACGGAGGGGCTGCACCACAACAAGCGCTACTCGAAGTGCGCCGGCGTCGTCGGCGAGGTGCTGAAGAAGTACCACCCGCACGGCGACGCCGCGGTCTACGACGCGCTCGTCCGCCTCGCGCAGGAGTGGAACCTCCGCTACCCGCTCATCGACGGCCAGGGCAACTTCGGCTCGGTCGACGGCGACCCCGCCGCGGCCTACCGCTACACCGAGAGCAAGCTCGAGCGCCTCGCCGACTTTCTCCTCGCCGACATCGACAAGGACACCGTCGAGTGGGGCCCGAACTTCGACGACACGACGAAGGAGCCGCTCGTCCTTCCGACGCGGTTCCCGAACCTCCTCGTCAACGGCTCGTCCGGCATCGCGGTCGGCATGGCGACGAACATCCCGCCCCACAACATGGGCGAGGTGATCGACGCCGTCGTGCACCTCCTGCATCACCCGAAGGCGACGGTGCAGGACCTCATGAAGTTCGTGCCGGGCCCGGACTTCCCGACCGCCGGCATCATCCGCGGCCGCGACGGGATCCGCGCCGCCTACGAAAAGGGGCGCGGCAACATCCAGGTGCGCGCCCGCGCGTCGGTCGAGGTCCACCCGCGCACCGAGCGCGAGGCGATCGTCGTCACCGAGATCCCGTACCAGGTGAACAAGGCGAGGCTCGTCGAGCACATCGCCGAGCTCGTCCGGGACAAGAAGATCGACGGCATCAGCGACCTGCGCGACGAGTCCTCCCGGGAGGGGATGCGGATCGTCGTCGAGCTGAAGCGCGACGCGGTCGCCCAGGTGGTCCTGAACAACCTGTACGCGCACACCGCGATGCAGAGCGGGTTCGGCGTCACGCTCCTCGCCATCGACGGCGGGCAGCCGCGCATCCTGAATCTGCGGGAGCTCCTCGAGCGCTTCGTCGCGCACCGGCGCGACGTCGTCACCCGCCGCACCCGCTTCGAGCTGAAGCAGGCCCGCGACCGCGAGCACGTCCTCCTCGGCTACCAGATCGCGCTCGACCACATCGACGAGATCATCGAGCTCATCAAGAAGGCGCCGGATCGGGAGGTGGCGCGCGAAGGCCTCATCCAGCGGTTCGCGCTGAGCGAGGTCCAGGCCAAGGCGATCCTCGAGCTGCAGCTGCAGCGGCTCACCGGGCTCGAGCGCCAGAAGATCCTCGACGAGCTCGCGGAGATCCAGAAGCTCATCCTGCGGCTCCGCGAGATCCTCGCGTCCGAGCAGGTGCTCCTCGAGGTCGTCGAGACGGAGCTGCAGGAGGTGAAGACGCTCTTCGCCGACGAGCGGCGTACCGAGATCCTGGGCGAGGCGGAGGACCTCTCCACCGAGGACCTCATCGCCGAGGAGGAGATGGTCGTCACCGTCTCCCACGCCGGCTACGTGAAGCGGAACCCGGTCTCCGCCTACCGCGCCCAGCGTCGCGGGGGGCGCGGAAGGACCGGCGCGGTGGCGCGAGACGAGGACTTCCTCGAGAGCCTCTTCGTCGCCTCCACCCACAGCTACCTGCTCGTCTTCTCCGACCGCGGCCGGGTCTACTGGCTCAAGGTCCACGAGGTCCCGCAGGCCGGGCGCACCGCGCGCGGCAAGCCCATCGTGAACCTCGTCCACCTCGCGCAGGACGAGAAGGTCGCGGCGATCCTCCCGGTCCGGCGGCTGCCGGAGCCCGTGAGCAGCGCGGACGAGGTGGAGCCCACCGACACGCCCGTGATCGCGGCGGCGGGAGAGGGCACCCCCGCGGCGGCGACCGAGGAGGCCGCCGGCGAGCAGTTCGTCTTCATGGCGACGCGCCGCGGGCTCATCAAGAAGACGAGCCTCGCGCAGTTCGCGCGGCCGCGCGCCGCCGGCATCATCGCGCTCGGGATCGAGGAGGGCGACGAGCTCATCGCCGCCCGGATCACCGACGGCAACAGCCACGTCCTCCTCTCCACTGCGCAGGGGATGGCGATCCGCTTCGAGGAGTCGGACGTCCGCAAGATGGGCCGCTCCGCCTATGGCGTGAAGGGGATCACGCTCGAGAAGGGCGACGCCGTCGTCTCCGCCGAGGCGCTCCAGCCGGGAGCGGAGGGCGCGCCGAGCGAGACGATCCTCACCGTCACCGCGAACGGCTACGGGAAGCGCACCGAGCTCGGGGAGCACCGGGTCCAGACCCGCGGCGGGAAGGGGCTCATCACCATCAAGACGATCGAGCGGAACGGCCCGGTCGTCGCGGCGGCGGCGGTGACCGACGCCGAGGAGGTGATGATCATCACGAACGGCGGGATGCTCATCCGGATGCCGGCGAAGGGGATCAGCGTCATCGGCCGGAACACCCAGGGCGTGCGGCTCATCACCCTCGAGTCGAAGGAGGAGCAGGTCGTCGCGGTGGCCCGCGTCGCGGAGACGACCGCGGCGGCCGAGGCGGCCGGCGTCCGCGAGGAGCCCGAGGGCGCCGCGCCGGTGGAGAGCGCGCCGGAGGAGCCCGACGAGGGCGGCGACGGCACCCCGCCGGAGGACGCCGGGTGATCCACCGCCGCACGCGCGGCGGGTGGCTCTTCCTGGTCGCCGCCGCCTCGTTCGCGCTCCTCGCCTGCGGCTCGGCGGAGCGTCGCCTCGAGCAGGCGAACGCGCTCCGCGTCTCGGGCGACGCGAAGGGCGCGCTCGCCGCGTACAAGGCGATCCTCGCCGACCTCGGGAACGGCGCCCTCTCGTCCTCCGACTCCGCGATCCGCACGAAGGCGCTCCGCTTCGCGGGCGACGTCTCCTATCTCGAGCTCGGCGACTACGTGGCGGCGCTCTCCTACTACCGGCGGATCGTGTCGCTCCAGCCCGGCGGCCGCGAGGCCGACGAGGCGCGCGCGGTGCTCGGGGACATCTACCGCGACCGCTTCAACGACCAGCTCGCCGCCGTGGCGCAGTTCGCCGCGATCGCCGGCGCGGACGGGCCGCTCGCGCCGCGCTACCAGCTCGAGGTCGCCCGCGGCTACCTCGCCCTCACGCGCTACGATCAGGCCCGCACCGAGGCGCGCATCCTCCGCGAGAAGTGGCCGAACGACGCGCTCGCCGACGAGGCGCAGCTCCTCACCGGGCAGGCGTGGGCGCTCGAGAAGCGGGACGACGAGGCGCTCGGCGCGTTCCAGGCCCTCGTCGACCGGGCACCGCGCGCCGACGTGAAGGCGCGCGCCCTCGAGGGCCAGGCGCACATCCACGCGCAGGCGGGGCGGTACGACCGGGCGCTCGAGCTGTACGCGCTCGCGCTCCCCACGCACCCGAACCCGGACGCCATCCGGACGAACATCGAGGCGGTGCGCGAGCGCCGCGAGAAGGCGAAGACCGCGAAGCCGGGCGACCGCGCCGCCGCGTTCGACGAGCGCAAGGTGAGGCGCAGCCTCAGGGAGTCACCGTGAAGACCGACCTGTCGGAGAAGCTGTTCGCGAAGGCGAAGGACCTCTTTCCGGGCGGCGTGAACAGCCCGGTCCGCGCGTTCAAGGGCGTGGGCGGGACGCCGCGCTTCATCGCGCGCGGACGCGGGAGCCACCTCGTCGACGTCGACGGGAACGACTACGTCGACTACGTCCTCTCCTGGGGGCCGATGATCGTCGGCCACTGCCACCCCGAGGTGATGCGCGAGGTGCAGGACGCGATGAAGGACGGCTCGTCCTACGGCGCCCCCTCGCCGCGCGAGATCCAGCTCGCCGAGCTCGTGCGCGAGCGGATGCCCTGGGTCGAGAGGATGCGGTTCTGCTCGTCGGGGACCGAGGCGACCACCGCCGCGATCCGGGTCGCGCGCGGGTTCACCGGCCGCGACGACATCCTCAAGTTCGACGGCTGCTACCACGGCGCGGGCGATTCGCTCCTCGTGAAGGCGGGCTCCGGGGTCGAGACGCTCGGGCTCCCCGACTCGCCGGGCGTGCCGGCGGACCTCGCCCGCCACACCCTCACGCTCCCGTACAACGACCTCGCCGCGGCGAAGGCGCTCTTCGAGAAGAAGGGCAAGGACCTCGCCGCCGTGATCCTCGAGCCCGTCGTCGGCAACATGGGCGTGCTCGTCCCGAGGCCGGGCTACCTCCAGGGGCTCCTCGACCTCTGCCGCAAGCACGGCGCGCTCCTCATCGTGGACGAGGTGATGACCGGCTTCCGGGTCGGTCCGGGCGGCGCGTGCGGGCTCTACGGGATCCGCCCCGACCTCGTCACCTTCGGCAAGGTGATCGGCGCCGGGCTCCCGGTCGGCGCCTTCGGCGGGCGCGCGGACGTGATGGAGAAGGTCGCGCCGGCGGGGCCGATCTACCAGGCCGGCACGCTCAGCGGGAACCCGATGGCGATGGCGGCGGGGCACGCGACGCTCCGGCTGATGACGCCCGCCGCGTACGCGAAGCTCGAGGACACCTCGGCGAAGCTCGCCGAGGGGCTCGCGAGGGAGGCGGCCGCGGCGCAGGTGCCGGTGCAGGTGAACCGGGTCGGCTCGATGCTCACCGTGTTCTTCTCCGCGAACCCGGTGCTCGACGCGGCGACCGCCCGCGCCTGCGACACGAAGCGCTTCGGGGCGTTCTTCCACGCCCTCCTCGACGGCGGGGCCTACTTCCCGCCCTCGCAGTTCGAGGCGGCGTTCCTCTCGACGGCGCACACCGACGACGACCTCGAGCGGACCTTCCGCGCGGCGAGGGCCGGGTTCGCGGCCGCGGCGAAGGCGTAGGCGACGACGAATCCGAAGTCCCGGCGGGGGGTTAGGCAGGGCCAGGACGGCATTGACGCGGGGGGTTGGCGCCTGCTATACGGGCGTGCCCTCCGAATCGCGGAAGCGCCGGTAAATGCCGGCGTTTCCGGGATCTGGCGGGTCGGTGCGGAGGTCGGGATCGTGGCGGGGCCGGGCGATCGGAAGGACCCCGATTCGGAGGGGCTCTCGAGCCTCGGCGAAGGGTACCGCAAGGCCGCGCCGTACATCGCAGCGTCGACGAGCCTCGTCTCCGCGGTGGCGCTGTTCACGCTCGGTGGCGTCTGGCTCGACCGGAAGGTCGGAAACGTTCGGGTGCCGTGGTTCACGCTGCTCGGCGCCCTGCTCGGGATGACAGGCGGGTTCATCAGCTTCTTCAAGACGGTCCTCGGAAAGCGAAAGTGAAGCACCAGGTCGCCACCGCCGCCGCCGCCCTCCTCTTCGTCGTCGCCGCCTGGTTCGTCGGCGAGCCGCAGCGCGGCGCCGCGCTCACCGGCGCCTCGATCGCGGGCTCGACCGCGCTCGTCTCGATCTTTGCGCTCGGCCGCGCCGCGCGCTCGAAGCGGAACGCCACCCTGTCCGCGCTCGCGGTGGTGGTCTCGCTCTTCCTCGTGCGCCTCGTGCTCGTCGGCGTCGGCACCGTGCTCGTCGGGAAGTCCGGCGCGGTCGCCTACGTCGTCGCCTTCTTCGTGCCGTACTTCGCCTTCACTGCCTTCGAGGGCGCCTTCCTCCACTCGCTGCGCCGGTCAGGGACCCCCGCATGATCACCGCCACCCTCGTCACCCTCGCGCTCCGCGCGATCCTCGCTTCTACCGAGCCGGCCCACGCCGAGCACGCGGCGGCCGCGGAGGCGCCCGCGAACGGCGCCGTCGCGCCCGCGCCCGCGCCCGAGGCGCACGGGGACGCCGCCCCGGTAGGCCACGAGTCGTTCCACGGCGGCGCGCTCCAGGGCGGCGCCCACGCCGAGGCCGGCCACGCGGAGGCCGGGCATGGCGAGGCGGGCGGCCACGGCGGCGGGCACGACGAGAGCCTCGGGCCCGTGATGATGCATCACGTGGTGGACGGCTACGAGATCGAGCACCCCGGCCTCTGCGGCGACGCGGGCGGGTTCCGCTGGAACTGCACCTGGGACCTCCGGAGCACCTTCGGCGACACGTTCAAGTTCGGCGCGCTCGACATGACGCCGACGAAGCACGTGATCATGATGTGGGCCGCCTCGGCGCTCCTCCTCCTCGTCGTCTTCGGGGGGCTGCGCAAGAAGGCGCTCGTGCCGCGCGGGCTCTACGCGTTCGTCGAGACGCTCGTGCAGTTCGTCCGGAACGAGCTCGCGATCGCGAACATCGGCAAGTCGCACGCGGACCGCTTCGTCCCGTACCTCCTCACCGCGTTCTTCTTCATCCTGTTCGTGAACCTCTTCGGGCTCATCCCGTTCATGGGCACGGCGACCGCGAACGTGAACGTGACGCTCGCCCTCGCGCTCTTCACCTTCTTCATCACCCAGTACGCGGCGATCCGGCAGATCGGGATCGGCGGCTACCTCGCCCACCTCACCGGCGGCGTCCCGAAGTCGCTCTGGCCGCTCTGGGCGATCATGATCCCCGTCGAGTTCCTCGGCCTCTTCACGAAGCCCTTCGCCCTCACCGTCCGTCTCTTCGCCAACATGGTGGCGGGCCACTTCGTGATCCTGGCGCTCCTCGGGCTCATCTTCGCCATCTCGGTCTGGGTGTTCCCGGTCTCGATGGCGCTCGCCCTCGCGATCTTCCTGCTCGAGCTCTTCGTCGCGTTCGTGCAGGCGTACATCTTCACCATGCTCTCCTCCCTCTTCATCGGCGCGGCGTTCGCGAGCCACGGCCACGAAGAGGCGCACGGCGAGCACGGCCACGGCGAGGCGCGCGCGCACGCCGCGGAGCACTAGTCGAAACCATGCAGCACACGCGGCCGGGGTGGTCCCGGGCGCAGGTAGGCAGAGCGCGAAGCCTGCGCCACGGGGCCAAGGCGGCCCGTCTCGCACCGCCCGAACGCAGCACGAAGGAGTCGTGAAGCCATGAACCAGTTCTCGCTCGGTTACTTCGGCGCCGGCATCGGCGCGGGTCTCGCCGTCATCGGCGCCGGCCTCGGCATCGGCCGTCTCGCCGCCTCCGCGATGGAGGGCTCGGCCCGTCAGCCCACCGCCGCCGGCGACATCCGCACCTCGATGATCATCGCCGCCGCCCTCATCGAAGGCGCGACGCTCTTCGCCATCGTGGTCACGCTCCTCCTCGCGATCGCCAAGTAGTCGCCGCCTCGAAGCGGCTGAACCTCCTCCTCAGGGAGCCGTCATGGTCCTCTTCGCCGTCCCCGCCCCGGTCCTCGCCGCGGGCTCGCTCACCGACATCAACCCGGGGCTCACGCTCTGGACCGCACTCACGTTCATCCTTCTCCTCCTCGTGCTCTCCAAGTTCGCCTGGGGGCCGATCGTCAAGATGCTCGACGAGCGGGAGAAGACCATCCGCGAGGCGATCGAGTCGGCGAAGCGGGAGCGGGCGGAAGCGGAAAAGCTCCTCGCCGAGCAGAAGGAGTCGCTCGCGAAGGCGAGCCGCGAGGCCGCCGAGCTCGCGCGCCGGAGCCAGGGCGAGGTGGAGAAGCTCCGCCTGGAGCTCACCGCCAAGGCCCGCCAGGAGGCGGACGAGCTCATCGCCGACGCCCGCAAGCAGGTGCAGGAGGAGATCGCGAAGGCCCGCGCCGAGCTCAAGGCGCAGGTGGTGGACCTCGCGATCGACGCCGCCGCGAAGCTCGTGAAGGCGAACCTCGACGACAAGGCGCAGCGCAAGCTCGTCGAGGAGTACATCGCGCAGCTCCCGACGAACCGCGCCGCCTGAGGCGGGCGCTCGCCGAAGTTCGCGCTCCGGCGGACCCCGCGTCCGCCGGAGCGCTTTCATTTCAGGGCACCAGAGAGAAGAACGCATGGGCCTCTCCATCGGAATCGTCGGCCTCCCGAACGTCGGGAAGTCGACCCTCTTCAACGCGCTGCTCGGCGCCGCGCAGGCGGCGGCGGCGAACTACCCGTTCTGCACGATCGAGCCGAACGTCGGGGTGGTGCCGGTGCCCGACCCGCGGCTCGACTCCCTCGCCGCCCTCTTCAAGCCGAAGAAGACCACCCCGACCACCCTCGAGTTCGTGGACATCGCCGGGCTCGTCGCGGGCGCGTCGAAGGGGGAAGGGCTCGGGAACCAGTTCCTCGGCAACATCCGTCAGGTGGACGCGATCGCCCACGTCCTGCGGTGCTTCGCGGATCCCGACGTGGTGCACGTCGCGGGGAAGGTCGACCCGCGCGGCGACCGGGACGTGGTCGAGACCGAGCTCATGCTGAAGGACCTCGAGTCGGTCGAGAAGCGCCGCGAGCGGACGGTGAAGAACACGAAGACCGCCGGCAAGCCCGGCGAGCTCGCGAAGGCCGAGGTCGCCGTCCTCGACAAGGTGAAGGCCGGGCTCGAGGCGGGGACGCCGGTGCGCGGGCAGGCGCTCTCGGACGAGGACCGCGCGGCCATCGCCGACCTCTTCCTCCTCACCTCGAAGCCGGTCCTCTACATCGCGAACGTGGACGAGTCGCAGCTCGGCAAGGAGGCGACCGATCCGAACGTCCTCGCGGTGAAGGCGCTCGCCGACGCCGAGGGCGCGCGCTGGGTCGAGATCTCCGGGAAGGTCGAGTCGGAGCTCGTCGAGCTCTCCGGCGACGAGCGGAAGGAGTTCCTCGCGTCGCTCGGGCTCGCGGAGCCGGGGCTCGATCGGCTCGTGCACGCGGGGTACGCGCTCCTCGGCCTCATCACCTACTTCACCGTCGGCGAGGACGAGTGCCGTGCCTGGACCGTGAAGCGAGGCGCCACCGCGCCGCAGGCCGCCGGGGTCATCCACACCGACTTCGAGAAGGGGTTCATCAAGGCGGAGGTGATCCGCTACGAGGACCTGCTCGAGCTCAGGACCGAGGCGGCGTGCCGGGAGAAGGGCAAGCTCCGGATCGAGGGCAAGGAGTACGTGGTGCAGGACGGCGACGTCATGCACTTCAGATTCAACGTCTGAGCGGGGGGCCCTCACCCTGCGCCGAAAAGCGCGGGCCTCGGGACCCCGCGCGCTCCCCACGTGCTAGCGCCAATGCCGGTCACTTAGCGGCCGGCCGCTTCCGGGGTAGCTGCGCATCTTAGCTTCGGCGAACGCTCCCGAGGGCCTCGGGCATGGCCCCCGTCCTCCTGCGCCGCCGCCAGGGTCGCAACCGGCACCGGACGGTCGGACGGGTCCAGAAACGTGGACGCCGGCGCACGCCCGGGCGCGCCAGCTCCGCGCGAGAGCGTTCCCGTACGGTGGCGGGCACGGCGAGCGCCATGGGCGCGGCCCCGAACGGTTACCGGACCTGACGCGCGAAGCTGTCACGCCGCGTGCACGCCGGCTCGCGTACGGACACCGTATCCGAGCGCAGCGACGGCGGCGTGCTCGTCGGAGGGGGCCAGCCCGGGCCCGCGCGCGCCGCCGATGGGGCTACGGCCCACCGCGGCGTCCTGAAACCTGCGCCCACGAATCCAACGTTCGTCGCAGCCACTTCGGCAGCCGCCACCAAGGGCTGGGGAGGCGTCTCCGACGAGCACGCCGCCGTCGCTGCGGTCGGACCGCTCCGATCGACGGAGCCGGCGTGCACGCGGCGTGACAGCGGCACACGCCAGACCCGCTTGTCCTCGGTGGCGCCCTCACTGGTTGCGCCGTGCCGGTCGCAGTCCGGTTCCGGAGCCGTGTGCCGCTGGCGCGCCCGGGCGTGCGCCGGCGTCTGCGTTTCCGGGCCCGCTCGACCGTCCGGCGCCGGTTGCGACTCTGGCGGCGGCGCAGGAGGACGGCGCCTTCCCCGGCCCGCCTCGGCGGCGTTCGGTGGTGCGCGACCTCGAGAGGCCGGCACGCTAAGTGACCGGCTTTGCGTCTAGGCAGCTCCTGAGGTGGAAACCCGCGCCGTCGCCCCCGGACATGCCCGGTGTCGCGTGGACGCAGGATGTACCTCCTGTGGGAATCTGTTACTGTGGGTGACTCGATGGGCGGGTCCGCGGCATGATGCCACTGCTCCCGCGAACCATCGCTGTCGCGGCGACCGACGCCGGCCGTCCTCAGGGGGAACTTACGATGAACGCGAAACTCGCTGGAGCCGTGGCCCTCATTGCGGTGCTCGCCGGCTGCGGGGGGAGCCGGGGGCTTATCCGCGACTCGTCCACCGCGCAATTGATGGATTTCCGCATGGACATCGGGTCCGCGCGATACGTCCGATCGGCGATCGGGCGCGCCAGTGTCGCATCGGCGCTCTGTTTCATCCCGCTCGGGAACGAGGTCTATGCTCGGGCGATGGAGGATCTTCACCAGTCGGCCGCGCTGAAGCCGAACGAGGTCATCCAGAACCTCCGCGAGGACAGCCAGCACCTGTTCGTCCTCTTCTACTGTCAGCACAGCCTGGCGATCTCCGGTGACGTCATCGAGATCGTGCCGGCGCGGAAGTAGCGCGCCCGGCCTCACGCGTGCTTCGACGGCGAGGGCCGCCCTCGCGGCGGCTTCGCCGCGGGCACGTCGAGGGGTTCCGCCGCGCCGTCCTCGCCGGGCGCCGCGTACCAGTCCGCCCGGCAGCGCGGGATCCCCTCGACCGTCCCGCGCGCGCTGCGCCGCGCGAGCAGGAGCTGGTACACGCTCGTGCGCCCCAGCCGGAACCCGACCGCGGACGCCGCGAGGTAGAGCCGGTAGAGCCGCGCTCGCCGCTCGCCCGCGATCTCGACCGCGTCGGCGAACCGGGTCTCGAGCCGCGCGAGCCAGGCGGCGAGCGTCTCGGCGTAGTGCTCGCGGAGGCTCTCGAGATCGCGCACCTCGAAGCCGGCGCGTTCGGCGGCCGAGATCGCCTCGCCTACCGGGACGAGGTCGGCGTCGGGGAAGACGTAGCGCCAGATGAACCCGCCCCCGCGCCGGCTCACCCACGGGATCGTCAGGCGGTCATCCGCCGCCGCGGCGATGGCGTGGTTGAGGAAGAGGCCGCCGGGGCGCAGCAGCCGGTGCACCGCGGCGAAGTACGCGCCGAGCCGCGCGCGCCCGACGTGCTCCATCATCCCGACGCTCGCGATCTTGTCGAACGGCGCGTCGGCGGAGAGCGTCCGGTAGTCCGCGTCGAGGATCTCCGCGCGCCCTCCGAGCCGCTCGACGCGCCGCCGCGCCCCCGCGAGCTGGTTCGCGCTCACGGTGATCCCCGCGGCCCGGGCGCCGTACCGCGCCGACGCGTGCTCGACGAGCGCGCCCCACCCGCACCCGACGTCGAGGAAGCGCTCTCCGCGGGAGAGGTCGAGCTTGCGGCAGACGAGCTCGAGCTTCGCGGCCTGGGCCTCCTCGAGCGGCTCGCCGCCGCGCCGGAAGTACGCGCAGGAGTAGACCATCGCGGGGTCCAGGAAGAGCCGGTAGAAGTCGTCCGAGAGGTCGTAGTGATGCCGGACGGCCTCGCGGTCGCGGCGGACGGTGTGCAACGGGCCCCCGACGTTCGCCTCGAGCGGCGGACGCTGCGCGATCGCGCGCCGGACCCAGGCGACCCCGGCGCCCAGCGCCAGCGCCGCGTCGGGACGCGGTCCGCCCCAGCGCGCGCCCGCCTCGACGAGCGTGATCGCGTCCCCGTCGAGCTCGAGGTCGCCGTCGAGGAACGCCTCCGCGATGCGCTGCTCGCTCGCGGGCGGGAAGAAGGCCTCGAGCGCGCGCGGCGTCCGCAGCACCAGCGTCCCGCGCGCCCCGCCCCGCTCGGGCGGGAGCACGCTCCCGTCCCAGAGCCGGACCGCGAAGGTGCGCGGGGCGTCCGAGCGTGGCCCGGAGCGAAAGACGCGCGCGGCGATCCGGCAGACGTCCATCTCCGTCCTGCCTATCCGTCCTCGACCACCGCCCGCGCGGCCACGCCGGGGCATCCTCGTCCGGGCGGTCCCGCGCGGGCCTCTCGCGGACCGTGGACCGCGGCCCGCGTCGCACGGGCTCTCCTGGCTCGGCCCCTCTCCCCGGCCCTCTCCCCCTCCGGGGGAGAGGGGGACGACCGCGTCAGTTGTGCGGCGGGAACGCGGCCGGCTCGTCGGGCTGGGCGCTGTTCCCGACCGGCTTCTTTGGCTTCTCCTCGCCGGCCTTCCGGTCCTCCGGGATGCGGTGCTTCTCCTTGGCGGGCGGCGCGCCGGGGTGAACGTCCTCTGGGCCGAGGTTCGGGTCTCTCTCTCTTCCGGGCATGCCTTCATGCTGGATCCGCTGGACCCCGTCGCGCTCGCACGTTAGTCGAGCGGCGTGGCGAGCGAGATCTGCCAGTACTGCGGCGTGGACCTCGAGGCGACCCCGCCCCTCCAGGAGAAGGGCTGGGTCTACGGCATCGAGTGCTCGCGCTGCCCCGGCGGCCGCCGCTCCGTCGTCCTCCCGCGGAAGGAGCGGGTGACGGAGCTCCGCTGCCCGACCTGCGGCGCGCGGATCGCGCCCGCCGAGGAGCACCCCGACGTCCTCGTCGTGAAGGAGATGACCTACGAGGTCTGCGCCGCCTGCGGGGAGCGGAACGGCGTGGCGCTCGTCCGGAAGGTTCGCGACGTCGGCGGCGGGATGAGCTGATCAAAGCGGGGGGGCGCTCGTCTCGCTCCGCTCGTCGCACCCCCCGAACCCCGGGGCTCGCTCCGGGGCAGCCTCATCCGGCTGCCCCTGCGCTTGTGATCCAGCCCTCGGCGACGTACCACCGCGCCGCCCGCTCGATCGAGTCGGCGAGCGGCGTCGGCGCCTCGAATCCGAGCCGCTCCCGCGCCTTCGTCGGGTCGCAGACCCAGCCCGCGGCGAGCAGCTGCGCGGCGAGCTTGCGGTTGAGCGGCAGGCGGTGCCCCGTCGCGCGCGTCACCACGTCCGCCGCGCCGGCGAGCGCGCGCAGCGCGAGGGCCGGGACGGGCACGGTCCGCGGCCGGACGCCGAGCGCCCGGGCCGACTCGCGCATGATCCCGAGCGCGCTCGTCGCCTGGGGCGAGGCGAGGAAGAAGGTCTCGCCGATCGCCTCGCGGCGGTCCGCGAGGAGAAGGAAGCCCCGGGCGCAGTCGTCGACGTCGATCCAGGAGAGCGGCCGGTCGCCGAAGTCGAGCGCGAGGCCGGTCCGCGCGATCCGGAAGAAGAGGAGGTTCTCGCGGTCGCCCGGCCCCATGATCCGCGGCGGCCGCGCGATGGCCACCGGGAGCCGGGGCGCGAAGGCGTGCACGATCGCCTCCGCCTCCGCCTTCGACGCGCCGTACGCCTCGATCGGCTCGAGCGGCGCGCCCTCGCGGAGTGGGGTTCGCGACGGACCGGCCGCCGAGAGCGAGCCGGCGAGGACGAAGCGGGAGAGGCGCGGCGCCCCGGCCTCGCAGGCCTCGAGGAGCGCGCGCGTCGCGCCGGCGTTCACGCGCCGGAACTCCTGGGGGTCGGCGGACCGCCGCACGCCGGCGAGGTGGAAGACGACGTCCCGGTCGCGCACCGCCGCGCGCAGCGCGGCCGGATCGGTCACGTCGCCGGTCTGGAGCTCGACGCCGGGGAGCGCGAGGGCGGGCGCCGGGCCCCGCACCAGGGCGCGCACCTCGTCGCCGCGCGCCGCGAGGGCGCGCACGAGCGCGGTCCCGAGGAATCCGCCGGCGCCGGTGACGAGCACGCGCACGTCGCCGACCGAACCACGACCCGGACCTTCCGTCAACGCCCCGGCCGCGCCCGCCCGCCCGCCGGGTGGGCGCCTGTGCCCCGCGCGCCCGTCCGTGGCGCGCGCGGGGAGGCGGGTCCACATTCCCTTCGACCATAGGTCCGGGAGGGGACATGCGGACAATGCTCGTACGCGCGGCGGTCGCGGCCGCCCTGCTCACCATCGTCGCCCCGGCGCGGGCGGCGGAGAGCCTCGGAGACCGGAAGAACGAGTGGCCGACCGAGATCACCAAGCGGCCACTCACGCTCGGCACCGGCATGCTCGAGCTGTGGGTGCCCGTCCAGCTCAACGCCTCGACCGGCGCGGACTGGAAGCCGGTGACGTCGAACCCGAGCCTCGCGTTCGGGATCACCGACGAGTGGATGATCGGCATCCGCCACATCGTCGGGCTCTGCCTCGGCGGCGCGAGCAACGGCTGCCCGAACAACTACAGCGACGTCGGCGCGTTCACCCGCATCAGCCTCGGCCGGGGCGGCGGCATCGACTTCGCCGTCCAGGGCGGCGTCGACTACGTCCACATCCAGGAGCCGAGGAACTGGGCCGCGTGGGGCGGGCTCATCCTGCGCGGCGGCGGCGGCATCGTCGCGATCACGCTCGCGCCGACCGTGAGCTTCGGGCTCAAGGACCGCGACACGATCCCGTCCCGCGTCCAGCCGATCGCGTGGAACGCGGGGAGCTACGACCTCGTCACGGCCGAGGCGACCTTCGGCAACCGCGAGCACCTCTCGACGCCGGCGACGCTCCAGCTCCAGCTCGGCCCGATGCTCGCCGTCGAGGTCGGCGCGTCGCTCGAGGGGCCGCTCAACCCGATCACGAGCTCCTTCGGGGACGAGTACCGGATCCCGGCCGGCGCCGCGGTGACCATCACGCCGCTCAAGTCCCTCGACCTCGGCGCGGCGTACACGATGCCGCAGCTCTGGGGCAACCACAGCACGAGCGACATCCGGGTCCTGTCGCTGTTCATCGCCTTGCGGAGCTGAGCGCCGCGCGCGGTCGAGACGATCCCCGCCCGCTCCGGCGCGCTCCGCCGGCGGGGGCGGGGATTTGCCCGTCCCGGGCGCATGGATCATCATCGCGAGAGCCATCGCGGAGGTGACATGCGGCTCGATTCCGAGACCCTCGACGGCGCCCCCGAGACCGGCGCGCGCGTGCTCGCGCTCGCCCGCCTCGCCGACGCGGAGGAGGCGCTCGCGCGGCTCGCTGATCCGAAGGACCGCGAGGGCCCGCGGCTCCTCCCCGACGCGCTCCTCCGGCTCGCCACGGCGCTCCGGACGCTCGCCCCTGCGCTCGGCGCCGCCGTCCCCACCGCGCTCGTCTCGGAGGTGGAGGCCGCGGTGCGCGCGGCGGCGCCCGGCCGAGACCCGGAGGCGCTCGCGGCCTGGCTCGCGTCCGCCCGACCGGAGCTCGCCGCCCCATACCGCGGCGCCCTCGACTGGATCGCCGACCGCGCCGAGCGGCGGTGCCGCCGCGCCCGCGAGGAGCTCGTCGCGGAGGCCGCGCCGAAGGCGCGCCGCGCGTTCCTGCGGCTCGCGCCCGCGCTCGCGCGTCGGGGCAGCGCGCGCGCGGGGGGCGGCCGCTTCGCCGACGTCCTCGCGGAGGCGGTCCGGGCGCACACCCGCGCGCTCCGCGAGGCCGTGCACGAGGCGGCGGGGCCCGCCGACGCGCCCGCGCTGGAGGCCGTCCGCGCCGCCGCGCGCCGGCTCTCGGACCTGCTCGGGCCGGTCGGGGCCGCCGACCCGCGCGCCGCGGAGGCCTCCCGCGCCGTGGACGGGCTCCGCGCGCCGCTCGAGGCCGTCCTCTCCGCGCTCGCTGCGGCCGAGGCGATCGAGGGGGCGCTGCTCGAGGCCCGCGCCGAGGAGGCGCGCCGCGGGGACCCGATCCCGGGGCTCCGGCCCGGGCTGCTCGCCCTCGTGAAGCTGGCCGAGCAGCGCGCGGCGGCCGCGCAGCGCGAGCTCGCCGAGCCGCTCCGCGCGCGCGCGACGCCGGTGACCGACGCGTCGTACGCGGCCGCGGTCTCCCTCGCCGGAGTGCCGGAGGAGGCGCCGGAGGCCGCGCCCGAGGAGGCGCTCTCGGCGCCGGAGCGGCGGCTCCTCGTGACCGCGATCCCGCCGGAGGGACAGGGCGGCAGCTTCGAGACGCTCGAGCAAGGCTGGCTCCCGGGCGAGGGGCACGAGAGCGTGGGCGTCACGCGGTCGCCCCTCGGCGAGCAGTGGTACCGCGCCCGGGCCGGCGTGCGCGGCCGGCCCGCGCACGTCGAGGCGATCCCGCGCGCCGACTTCGAGGCCTGGTGGCCGCTCACGGAGGGCCGGCGGATCTCGAAGCGCCGCCACCTCGTGACCGCCGCGCCGGGCTGGCACTTCGACGAGTACCTCGACCGGCCCCTCGTGCTCGCCGTCGCGGAGGAGGGAAACGCGGACGCGCCGCCGGCGTGGATGGAGCCGGTGCTCGTCCGGGACGTCTCCGCCGAGCGCGGGTACCTCGACGAGGCCCTCGCGCGCCGCCCCGGCCGTGCCGCGCTGAGGAAGGTGGATCTCTCGTGACGGGCATGCAGGTCCTCCGCTCGGTCTGTCCGTTCGACTGCCCGGACGCCTGCGGCCTCCTCGTCGACGTCGAGGACGGCCGGGCGCGCCGCGTGCGCGGCGATCCCGAGCACCCGTACTCGCGCGGCACGCTCTGTCCGAAGATGAACGACTACGACCGGTCGGTGCACTCGCCCGACCGGCTCACCCACCCGCTCGTCCGCACGGGGCCGAAGGGGGAGGGCGCCTTTCGCCGCGCGAGCTGGGACGAGGCGATCGCGCTCGTCGCGGAGCGGCTCGCGAAGGTGGCGCTGGAGGACGGCGCGCAGGCGATCCTCCCGTACTCCTACGCGGGCTCGATGGGGCTCGTGCAGCGGAACGCCGGGATGCCGTTCTTCCACCGGCTCGGCGCGTCGCGGCTCGACCGGACGATCTGCACGCCGGCGCAGGGCGCGGGCTGGAAGGCGGTGATGGGCGACACGCCGGGACCGAGCCCGGACGACGCCGAGCGCTCCGACCTGGTCGTGCTCTGGGGCATCCACGCGGTGGCGACCTCGATCCACTTCGCGGCCCGCGCGAAGGAGGCGCGGAGGCGTGGCGCGAGGGTCCTCCTCGTCGAGACCTGGGAGAACGAGACCGCCCGGCTCGCCGACCGCACCTACCTCGTCCGGCCCGGCTCGGACGGCGCGCTCGCCCTGGGCCTCGTCCACGTCCTCGCGCGCGACAGCCTCGCCGACGAGGCGTTCATCGCCGCGGAGACGGTCGGCTGGCCGGAGCTCCGCGCGCGCGTCCTCGCGGAGAACGATCCCGTCCGGACCGCGGCCGCGACCGGCCTGCCGCCCGCGGAGATCGAGGCGCTCGCGCGCGCGCTCGCCGCCGCCCGCGCCCCCTTCATCCGGATCGGCGGAGGCCCCTCGCGCCACGCCAACGGCGCGATGACGGTCCGCTCCATCGTCTGCCTCGCGGCGGCGCTCGGCGCGCCCGGGCGCGACGGAGGCGGCTGCCTCGCGTCGTCGGGGACCGCGCCGGCCTTCGACCTCGCCCCGCTCGTCCGCGAGGACCTCCAGCCCGGTCCCACCCGGCTCGTGAACATGAACCGGCTCGGGTGGGCGCTCTCCGAGCTCTCGGATCCTCCGGTCCGGGCGATGGTGGTCTGGTGCTCGAACCCGGCGGCGGTCGCGCCGGATCAGAACGCGGTGCTCCGCGGCCTCGCCCGCGAGGACCTGTTCCTCGCGGTGCACGAGCGGTTCCTCACCGACACGGCGCGCTTCGCCGACGTGGTCCTCCCCGCCACCACGTCGCTCGAGCACGCGGATCTCTACCGCTCCTACGGGCAGTTCTGCGCGCAGCGGGCTCGGGCCGTGATCGCGCCGCTCGGCGAGTCGCGCTCGAGCTGGGACCTCTTCCGCGCCCTCGGCGCGGCGATGGGCCTCGGCGAGCCGCTCTTCCGGATGAGCGAGGACGAGGTCGTCGATCTCCTCCTCGCGACGCCGTCGCCCTGGCGCGACGCCGGCTTCGCGGCGCGGCTCGCGGACGGCCGGGCGGCGCTGCTCACGCCGCCGCCGGGCCCGCGCTGGCGGACCCGTTCCGGGAAGATCGAGCTCGCGAACCCGGCGCTGTCCGAGCCCGTGCCGCGAAGCCTCCCCACCTACTCCGACGCGGGCGGGCCGCCGCTGCGGCTCGTCACCGGGCCGGCGCTGCACACCCTCAACTCGACCTTCATGGAGCGGCCGGAGCTGCGCGAGCGGAACGGCGGGATGTGCCTGCGGCTCGCGCCCGCGGAGGCGGCGGCGCGCGGCCTCGCCGACGGCCAGCGCGTCCTCGCGTGGAACGCGCTCGGCGAGGCGGCCTTCGTGCTCAGGGTGGATGGGCGCGTGCCGGCGGGCGTCGCGGTCGCGGAGGGCGTCTGGTGGATCGCCCACGCGCCGGGCGGCCGGAACGTGAACGCGCTCACCTCCCAGCGGCTCACGGATGCAGGGAACGGCTCGACCTTCTACGACAACCGGGTCGACGTCCGCGCCGGCTGAAATCTTCCGGAAATGCCGAGGGTTCTTGCGCGGCTGAGCCCCTGAAGGGGCTCGGCCACCGTGTCGATTCAGCGCCCAGGCGGGTCCGTGTTAGCTTGCGCCGGATCAACCCACGAGGGGACCACCGAATGAACGAATATCGGTACGACAACCAGACGGTCCAGGGGTTCATCCTCTCGGCCATCTTCTGGGGTGTCGTCGGCATCGTCGTCGGGCTGCTCATCTCCGTGCAGCTCTGGGCGCCCGCCGCGAACTTCGCGCCGTATCTCACCTACGGGCGGCTCCGCCCGGTGCACACGAACGGGCTCGCCTTCGGCCTCGGGGTGGGCGCGATCTTCGGGCTCAGCTTCTGGATCGTGATGCGGCTCTGCAAGCGGCCGCTCCGGTTCCCGAAGCTCGCGCGCGTCCAGCTCTGGCTCTTCAACGTCGGGATCGCGGCGGCCGCGGTGACGCTGCTCCTCGGCTACACGCAGTCGAACGAGTACGCCGAGCTGGAGTGGCCGCTCGACGTCGCGATCGTCGTCCTCTGGGTGATGTTCGCGGTGAACGTGTTCGGGACGATCCTGAAGCGACGCGAGGAGCAGATGTACGTGTCGCTCTGGTACATCATCGCGACCGTCGTCGCCGTCGCCGTCCTCTACATCGTGAACAACCTGTCGGTGCCGGCGGGGCTCTGGAAGAGCTACCACGTGTTCGCCGGGGTGAACTCCGCGAACGTGCAGTGGTGGTACGGGCACAACGCGGTCGGGTTCGTGTTCACGACCCCGATCCTCGCGATGTTCTACTACTTCCTCCCGAAGGCGACGGGGCTGCCCATCTTCAGCCACCGGCTCTCGATCGTCGCGTTCTGGTCGCTCGTCTTCGCGTACCTCTGGACCGGCGCGCACCACCTCGTCTACTCGCCGCTGCCCGACTGGCTCCAGACGCTCGGGATCGTCTTCACCGTGTTCCTCATCGCGCCGTCGTGGGGCTCGGTGGTGAACGGGTACTACACGGTCGGCCAGGACTGGTCGAAGATGCGGTCCTCCTACCTCACCAAGTTCTTCGTCCTCGGGATCACCTTCTACGGGCTGCAGACGGTGCAGGGTCCGACGCAGGCGCTCCGCGTCGTCTCGCAGCTCATCCACTACACGGACTGGGTCCCGGGCCACGTGCACATGGGCACGATGGGCTGGGTGACGATGGTGGTGACGGCCTCGATCTACTACGTCATCCCGAAGATCTACGGGACCGAGATCTTCTCGGAGAAGCTCGCGAACGTGCACTTCTGGCTCGTCCTCGTCGGCCAGCTCCTCTTCTCGATCACGATGTGGATCACCGGCATCCGCCAGGGCTGGATGTGGAAGGCCACCGACGTCGAGGGGAAGCTCGTCTACCGCAACTTCATCGACACCATCGCCGGGAACTACCCGTACTGGCACACGCGGACGTTCGCCGGGCTCGTCTTCGCCGCCGGGATGCTGGTGTTCGTCTACAACGTGCTCATGACCATCCGGAAGGGACGCGCGCTCGAGCGGAGCGAGGCGTCCGGCGCTCCGGCGACGGTCACGGCGGCGTAGGGGGGAGCGACCATGTCCGGTGCGATCTACAAGAAGCCGATCCTCTTCGCGGTCATGGCCCTCGCCGTCGTGCTCGTCGGCACGGTGGCCACCATGGCCTACCCGCTGCTGCGGGCCGACATGCACGTGAAGGTCGAGGGGCTGAAGCCCCTGCCCGCGCTCGAGCTCGCCGGCCGCGACATCTACCAGCGCGAGGGGTGCGTGGGCTGCCACACGCAGACCGTCCGCCCGCTGAAGAGCGAGGTGGTCCGATACAAGGGCAAGAACGCGAAGGAGCCGACCGCGCGCTACTCGCTCGCGGGCGAGTTCGCCTACGACCACCCGTTCCTCTGGGGCTCGAAGCGGACCGGCCCGGACCTCGCGTTCGAGGGCTGGATCAAGCCGTCCGTCGACTGGCAGAAGGCCCACCTCGAGAACCCCCAGAAGCTCGTCGCGCGCTCGAACATGCCCGCCTACGCCTTCATCTCGAAGGAGCCGGTCGACGGCGAGGCGGTCGCCGCCTCGATGCGCGCGCTCCGCCGGGTGGGCGTCCCGTACACCGACGCCGACGTCGCGGGCGCCGCGGACGCGGTGAAGGGCAAGACGAACATGGACGCGCTCGTCGCCTACGTCGTCTCGCTCGGGAAGGCCGTGGACCGGGCAAAGAAGTTGCCGGCCCGGGTCGACCTCGCGGAGGCGAACCCGCTCGGACAGACCCCCGAGGTGGTGGAGCGCGGCCACAAGCTGTTCGAGACGAACGGCTGCACCGCGTGCCACGGCGACGACGCGCGCGGCCAGGAGGGCGTCGCGCCGAGCCTCGTCGACGACGAGTTCCTCGGCGTGAAGGGCGACCTGCCCGACGCGGCCTACGCCGCCATGATCCAGTTCGGGAGCGACGTCAAGCCGGCCCTCGGCCGCCCCGGCGTCGCCGTCGGCGGCATGCCGTCGAACGACATCGACGAGGACGACGTGTGGGCGGTCGTCTCGTGGCTCCGCAGCCAGAAGGCGCACGAGGCGGGGGAGCACCACCAAGCCGCGGAGCACAAGTAGGAGACGCCATGGCCTTCAATCCCGAGATCGACGACCCGTCCGCGTTCGAGGCGAAGGAGCCGTCCGGGAAGATCCCGGTCGGCTGGAGCCTCCTCTTCTGGGGCCTCATCCTGTGGGGCGCCTTCTACCTGTGGGCCTACTCGCCCGCGCTCGGGGGCTGGCGCCAGGCGCTCGACGCGGAGGGAGGCGGGGCGTCCAGCGAGACGAACACGCTCGCCACCATCCTCTTCACCGCCATCCCCACCGCCGCCGCGATCGGCCTCGCCCTCGCGCAGCGGAAGAAGCCGGCGAGGCCGTAGCGGAGCGCCCATGGGAAGCGAGGTCGCCTACCTGATCTTCGGCGGGACGCTCTGCGTGGCGCTCGCCGGCCTCGGCATCTACTACTTCCGCCGCCACCGGAAGGACCGCGTGGAGGGGCCGAAGTACCGGATGCTGGAGGATGACGACCGGTAGGTTCCAGAGGCTGCGTCGGATCGCGGGGGCGACCCAGGCGCTCGTCGTGCTCGGGCTGCCCTTCATTCGCGTGGGCGGCGAGAGCGCGCTCCGGCTCGACGTGCCGGGGGGGAGGCTCCACGCGCTCGGCGCGAGCTTCGCGATCGACGAGGCGTTCGTGCTCCTCGCCGCGACCCTCGTCCTCATCTCCGGGTTCCTCCTCGTCACGCTCCTCCTCGGGCGCGTCTGGTGCGGCTGGGCCTGCCCGCAGACGGTGCTCGCGGACCTCACGCGCTGGGTGGTCCCGGAGCGTCGGGCGCGGCTGCGTCCCTTCCGCCGGCCGCTCGGGTTCGCCGCGGTCGGGGCGATCTCCGCGATCGTCGCCGCGAACCTCCTCTGGTACTTCGTCCCGCCCGCCGAGTTCTTCCGCCGCCTCCTCGCCGGGACGCTCGGGCCGGTCCTCTCCGGCTCGTGGTGGGCGCTGTTCGCGATCCTCTTCCTCGACCTCGCCTTCCTGCGCGCCACCTTCTGCGCGACCGCCTGCCCGTACGCGAAGCTGCAGGGCGTCCTCTTCGACCGCTCGACGCTCGTCGTCGCCTATGACGCGCGCCGGGACACGGACTGCGTCGACTGCGGCGCCTGCGTGCGGGTCTGTCCGACGGGGATCGACATCCGGGATGGCCTGCAGATGGAGTGCATCGCCTGCGCGGAGTGCATCGACGCCTGCACCCCGGTGATGGCGAAGCTCCGGCGCGCGCCGGACCTCGTCGGCTACTTCCACGGCGAGCCTGGCCGCGCCGCGCGCCCCGTCCGGGCCGGCGTGCTCGCGCTCGGCGCCGCGACCGTGGCGTCGCTCGCGCTCCTCGTCGGCTTCGTCTCGGCGCGCGAGCTGCTCGACCTCTCCGCGGTGCCCGAGCTCGGGTTCGCGCCGCGCCGGACGCCGGAGGGCGCCGCCGTGAACGCCTTCTCGGTCGCGCTCGAGAACCACGGCCGCGCGCCGGTGACGGTCGCGCTCTCGCTCGCGGCGCCCGGCGCCCGGGCCTCGCTCCGCCCGGAGTCGGTCCCGCTCGCGGGGGGCGAGCGGCGCCAGGTGCGGGTGCTCGCGTCGGTCCAGGGGCTGCCCGCCGGGCGTGCCCAAGCGGTGCTCGGGGCGGAGGCGCGGCGCGGCGCGGAGGTGCTCGCCCGTGCCGAGGAGCGGATCCCGTTCGTGGTGCCGGGGGGTGGGCAGTGAGCGCGTGGGCGAGGCTCTCCCTCGGGATCGTCGTCGCGCTGATCCTCGCCATCATCGGGGCGACCGTGTTCGTCGGCTCCAAGGTGCGCGAGGAGACCGTGGTCGAGCGGCCGTACGAGGAGGGCCTCCACCACGACGCGGAGCGGGCCTCGCGGGCGGCGCTCGGGCTCACGGTCGCGCTGGACGAGGACGGCCTCGCCGCCGGCACGACGCCCATCTCGTTCCGGCTCGCGGACCGGCAAGCGCGGCCGTTCGCCGGCGCCCGGGTGACCGTCGAGGTGTCGCTCCCGGACACGAGCCGCGGCGAGGTCCGGGCCCAGGCCCGCGAGATCGCGCCGGGGCGCTACGCCGCCGACGTCGCGCTGCCCTCCGAGGGGCCGTGGGACCTGCGCTTCGACGTGACGCTCGGTGCGGACCGGGTGCGGCTCGAGCGACGCGTGGTCGCGGTCGCGCCGTGCGATCTCGCGGCGGGTCCGTGTACGCGGCCGCTCCCGGACGGCGCGCAGGTGACGCTCGAGCTCGGGCCCCGTCCGCTCCGCACCATGCGCGACCTCGCGGTCCGCGCCTCCGTCCGCTGGCCGACCCGGCTCGAGCGCGTTCGAGAGAGCCAGGCCTACCCGGTGGACCTCTCCGTCGCGTTCTCGATGCCCGGGATGGAGATGGGGCAGAACCGCGTCCGGCTCGAGCCGGCGCGCGACGGCTGGCAGGGGACCGCGGTGCTGGTCCGGTGTCCGTCCGGGCGGAGGAGCTGGCTCGTGGAGGTGACCGTCGCCGTCCGCGGCGCGCCGCCCGAGACCGCGCGCTTCCCGCTCACGGTGGCGGAGTGAGCGTGACCTCCGCGGTGTGGATGGCGTTCGTGACGGGGCTCCTCGGCTCGTTCGGGCATTGCGCGGCAATGTGCGGGCCGCTCGTCGGGTCGCTCGCGCTCGCGGCGGCGCCGCTCGGCGTCCGCCGGTCGCTCGCCGGCCAGCTCGCGTATCACGCGGGCCGGGTCACGACCTACGCGGCGATCGGCGCGGTGATGGGGCTCACCGGGTCGTTCGTGAACGTCGCGGGCCGGCTCGCGGGCGTGCAGGAGGTGGTCGCGATCGCGGCGGGCGTCCTCATGGTGCTTCTCGGGCTCGGCGCGGCCGGGCTCTCCCTCGCCCTGAAGCGGCTCGAGGCGCGCGCCTCGGGGAAGGTGATCGCGCTCGTGCGCGGCGCGATGGAGGGCGGCGGGCCCTCGCGGCTCTACCCGACCGGACTCGCGCTCGGGCTCCTCCCGTGCGGCCTCTCCTGGACGGTGTTCCTCGGCGCGGCGGGGACGGGCAGCCTGCCGGAGGGGCTCCTCCTCGCGCTCGCGTTCGGGCTCGGCACGACGCCGGCGCTCCTCCTCGTCGGCGCGGCCGGGAGCGCGGTCGGACTCCGCGCGCGCGCCACGCTCGTCCGCGCGGGCGGGGTCCTCGTCGCCGCTCTCGGCGTGCTCTTCGTCCTGCGCGGGGTCGGGGTGGTCCGTTGAGCGGCGCCGGCGCGGTGACGGCGACGGCGGCCGCGGCGGCGACGCTCCGTTGCGACCACTGCCTCGTCGCGTTCCCCGCGCGCGAGGCGGTGCGCGCGACGATCGGCGGGACGGCGCGGACCTTCTGCTGCGGCGGGTGCCTCGGGGTGTTCCGGCTCGTGTCGGACGAGGGGCTCGCGGAGTACTACGCGACGCGCCGGTGGGACGCGCCGGGGACGCCGATCGGCGACGGCGCCGCGCTCGACGTGCGGGCGTTCGAGCCCGCGGTGCGGCACGAGGCCGGGGCGGACGAGGTGGAGCTCTACGTCGACGGGATCCGCTGCGCGTCGTGCGTGTGGCTCACCGAGCGCGTGCTGCTGCGGACGCCGGGGGTGCTCGCCGCCCGCGTGAACTACGCGACCCATCGCGCCCGCGTCCGCTTCGATCCGACGCGCGCCGCCCTCGCCGCCGTCCTCGAGCGGGTCCGCGCCGCAGGGTACGCGCCGAAGCCGTGGACCGAGACCGTGCGGGCGGCGGCCGGGCGGGCGGAGACGAGGGACCTGCTCGTCCGGCTCGGTACCGCCGCGTTCCTCTCGTCGCAGCTCATGATCTACCAGGCGGCGCTGTACGCCGGGTACTTCCAGGGCATCGACGCCGGGACCCGCCGGCTTATGGAGTGGATCTCGCTCGGGCTCGCGCTGCCGGTGTACCTGTATGCCGGCGCGCCGTTCCTGCGGGCGACGTGGGCGGGGCTGCGGCGCGGGGCGCCGGGGATGGACGCGCTCGTCGCGATCGGCTCCGGCGCGGCGCTCGTCTACTCCGTCTGGCAGATGCTGCACGGCGGCGAGGTCTACTTCGACACCGCCGCGGCGATCCCGACGCTCGTCCTCGTCGGCCGCTACGTCGAGGCCGCCGCGAAGGGGAGGGCGTCCGAGGCGGTGGCGCGGCTCGCGGCGCTCGCGCCGAGGGAGGCCCGGCGGCTCGAGCGCGGCGCGGACGGCGGGGAGGCGCGGCGGGCGGTGCCGGTCGGGGAGATCGCGCCGGGCGACCTCGTCGAGATCGTCCCAGGCGAGCGCGTGCCGCTCGACGGCGAGGTGGTCGAGGGCGCGTCGGAGGTGGACGAGTCGCTCGTGACGGGCGAGGCGCGGCCCGTCGGCAAGCGGCCGGGAAGCGCGGTGATCGGCGGGACGGTGAACCTGTACGGCGCGCTCCTCGTGCGGGTCACCCGGGTCGGCAAGGAGACCGTGCTCGCCGGGATCGTACGCGCGGTCGAGGACGCGCAGGCGGCGAAGCCCCGGATCCAGGCGGTGGCGGACCGGGTGGTGGGCGCGTTCGTGCCGGCGATGCTGGTCCTCGCCGCGGCGACGTTCGCGTGGTGGCGGGCGCACGGGGCGCCGCTCGACCACGCGCTCATGACCGGCGTGTCGGTGGTGGTGATCGCCTGCCCGTGCGCGCTCGGGCTCGCGACGCCGATCGCGGTGCTCGTCGCGACGGGGCTCGCGTCGTCCCGGGGGCTCCTCGTGCGGGGCGGCGACGTGCTCGAGCGAGCGGGGCGGGTGACGGACGTGCTCCTCGACAAGACGGGGACGGCGACGCGGGGGCGCCCGGTGCTGGGGGAGGTGGTCGCGCTCGAGCCCACGCTCACCCCTCTCACCCCGACCGCGCTCACCCCGACCGAGAGTAATTGGCGCGACGGCGCGCTCCGCCTCGCCGCGGCGGTCGAGGCGCGGAGCGAGCACCATGTCGGGCGGGCGGTCGTCGAGGCCGCGCGCGCGCTGCCGGACGCGGAGCCCCTCGGGGCTGTCACGGACTTCCGGGCGGTGCCCGGAAGGGGCGTGGTGGCGTCGGTCGGTGGCCACCCGGTGCTGCTCGGGAATCGTCCGCTCCTCGCCGAGCACGGCATCCCGATGCCGCCCGAGGCAGAGGCGCTCGCGGCGGCGCGGGAGGCGAGGGGCGAGACCGTCGCATTCCTCGCCACTTCCTCGCTCCCCCGACCGAGAGTAATTGCGCTGCTGCCCGTGACGGACGTCCTCCGCGACGAAGGGCCGCAGGTGGTCCGCGCGCTCCGCGCCGAAGGACTCTCGGTCGAGATGGTGAGTGGCGACGGCCCAGGAGCCACCGGGGCGGTGGCGGGCGCGCTCGGGATTCCCTGGACTGCCGGGGTGACGCCGCAGGGCAAGCGCGAGCTCGTGGCGGCGCGTCAGGCAACGGGCCGGCGCGTGCTCTTCGTCGGCGACGGCGTGAACGACGCGCCCGCTTTGACGCAGTCGGAGGTCGGTGCGGCGATGGGCCGCGGGACCGACGTCACGATGGAGAGCGCGGACGTCGTCCTCGTACGCGACGACCTGAGGCTCGTCGCCGAGCTCGTGCGGCTCTCTCGCCGGACGCTCGCGGTCGTCCGCCAGAACGTCTTCTGGGCCTTCTTCTACAACGCGGTGGCGATTCCGCTCGCGATGGCCGGGCTCCTCCACCCCATCGTGGCCGCGGGCGCGATGGCGTCCTCGTCGCTGTTCGTGGTCGGGAACTCGCTCCGGCTCAAGGGCGCGCTCGGCGGCGCGGGCCCCGGAGGGCGCTGAGCCGTGGAGCTCGGGTTCCTCATCGCGCTGTCGCTCGCACTCGGCGTCGCTGCGTGGCTCTTCTTTCTCTGGAGCGTGCGGAGCGGTCAGTACGAGGACCCGGAGGGGCCGAAGTACCGGATGCTCCACGACGACGAAGACCCTCCGCCCCCTCCGCCTACTTCCCCTCCTCCTCTTCCCCCTGACCGAGAGTAATTCCGCCCGGGGACGCGTCTCGACGAACCGAAACCACCCCGCCCGGAGTTCCGAGCGGCTCGCTTGGCGCCCGGGACTGCCCGAGTCGTCATCCTGAACACGCGATCGACGGCCCGGGCGCGGCGCGGGCGAGGCCGGAGGGTGAAAGAATCGCGCAGAACGCGTGATGGTTCCAGGTCGATGCGAGGTTGCCGGACGCCGCGCGCCGCCGATCAGTCGCAAACGGCGCAAGGAACGCCGTACGCCACGCGCATGAGATAGGTCCCCGCAGGAAAGACCACGTCCCGCACTCCCGCCTTCAGTGATCGCAGCGCAGTACGGTACTCACGGACGAACCGAACGAGCTTCGAGAGCGCCTCGATTCGCTTCCACTTGTCGAAGGCTGCCACGCGGGGATTCAGCTTGCGACGGGGCTCGATGGCGGCAGGACGCGAGAAGGGGCTCTGCCGCAGCACTCTCGTCCGCCCAAGGAACTTGCGCCCCTGAGACGCAAACGCGCGACGGGTCTCATCCTCCAATGCGCGAGTCTCCGCGGCGACCGCATCCCGGAAATCCCGACCCGAGGCAAAGCCGGGCGGCGGCGTCCACTCGAGCTCCACCGACTCCGGCAGGTCTCCCGTAGCGCTGAAGAACCCGCTCGGGCGCTTCGCCGCGACCGTCGCGGATCCGAGCTGCTCGATCGCAGTTCGAACCCCGGGCCAATCGCGCCCGTGTTGCACGAGTCCGGCGGCGACCGGGTTGGCGAGGACGTACGCGGCCTTCCGGATGACGTCCTCAGTGGACGTGTTCGAGACCGCGCTGAACGAGACGCTGGAGGCCCAGAAGCCCTCCCACCGACCGAGGGCGGCGTTCGTGGCGCGGGCGACGAGTGCGTCGAGGTACTGAACGAACGCGGGGAGCTGGGCGCGCGCGTCCGTCACGAGCAGGTGATAGTGGTTCGAGAGGACACAGGCGGCGTGGACCTCGACTTGGTACCGGCGCGCGGCCAGGGCGAGGACGTACAGGAAGATCTGGTTCGTGATCGCGGAGGGCCGGAGGAAGAAGCGGCATTCCGAGCAGCGGCGCGTCACGAGATACGTCGTCCCGGGAAGAACCTGGCGCGGAGCAGTCATTCGC
>DASWCJ010000123.1:0-19371 GCA_036390155.1 Anaeromyxobacter sp. | reverse complement strand
CCATCCGGACGCGCATCACCGCCGCGCGGCGTACGGGCTCGACGTCCACCGCCTGGGGCGCGCCCGAGAGGACGGCGCGCTCGAGATCGGTGAGGTTTCCGAGCACCGCACCCACCGCGCCGAAGATCGTCCCGGGCGGATCGAGCTTTCCCGCGAGCCGGCGGGCGATCGCGGCGGCCGAATCGGCCTGGCCGGGCACGTTCGAGGGCCAGGTCCCCGCCGCGGCGGGCGCCGGAGCGGTGGGCGGAGGCGGCGCAGCGGGGGCCGCGACGGGCGCGGGCCTCGCTGCGCCCGGGAGCCCGGCGACGGGCTTCGCGGCGACGGGCTTCGCGGCAGCGGGCTTCGCGGCAGCGGGCGGCGCGACCACAGGCTTCGCGGCAGCGGGCGGCGCGACGACAGGCTTCGCGGCGGCGAGCGGCGCGGCGACCGGCTTCGCGACGGCGGGCGCGGCCGCAGCCGCGGCCTTGCCGAGCAGCCGGGTCACGACGCCGAGCACCGCGTCGGGCCTGCCGTCCCAGCGCGCGAGATCGGCGCCCAGCGCGCGGAGGGCGGGCACCGACGCGTCGTGCGCGACCGGCACCGCGACGACGAGCCGGACCGCCGCCGCGGCGCGCCGGAGCGCCTCGATCGCCCGGAGCGAGGCCTCGCCCTGGAACTCGACCACGACGAGGCCGCCCTCCTTGCAGAGCTCGGCGGCGTGCGCGGGATCGGCCGCGACGCGCGGGCGCGTGCCGACCCGCTCCGCGAGGGGACCGAGGAGCGCGATCGCGAAGGCCTTCGATCCGGCGATGACGGTCTCGATCGACTGGGTCGTCATTCGCCTCCAGGCATCCGGGCTTTCCCGCTCCGGTCGCCGGTCGCTCCGGCCCGGCGCGCCGGACTCTAGCGCGGACCGTGGGGGCACGGGAACGGGCGTTGACACGCTCCGGACGACCACATAGGTTCCGGTTCTCCCCCCCCACCGGTCCTGACGCCTCGAGACCGGGCTCGCCTCCGATCGCTCCCGCGATCCCCGCCTCCAGCACCGGAAGCCGACATGCCCGCCGCCGCTCCCCCCGCCGCGAACCCGTCGTCGAGCCTCACGGACCTCAAGCACATGAAGGTCGCCGAGCTCGCGAGGCTCGCCCGCACGCTCGACATCGAGGCGGCGGGCGCGCTGAAGAAGCAGGACCTCATCTTCGCGATCCTCCAGGCCCAGTCGAAGGTCGCGGAGCAGAAGGCCGAGGACCTGGAGGTCGCGGGCGAGGGCACGCTCGAGGTGCTCCCCGACGGGTTCGGCTTCCTGCGCAGCCCGGACTTCAGCTATCTCGCCGGCCCCGACGACATCTACGTCTCGCCGTCGCAGATCCGGCGCTTCAACCTGCGCACCGGCGACACCGTGCGCGGGACGGTGCGGCAGCCGAAGGAAGGCGAGCGCTACTTCGCGCTCCTCAAGGTCGACTCGATCAACGGCGAGGCGCCCGAGGAGAACTCGACGAAGGTGCTCTTCGACAACCTCACCCCGCTCTACCCCACCCGCCGCCTCGGGCTCGAGTACGACCCGAACGAGATGACGACCCGGGTCGTCGATCTCTTCTCGCCGATCGGCAAGGGGCAGCGCTGCCTCATCGTCTCCCCACCCCGCGCCGGCAAGACCGTCCTCCTCCAGCACATCGCGCACGCGGTCACCGCGAACCACCCCGAGGTGACCCTCATCGTCCTGCTCATCGACGAGCGGCCCGAGGAGGTCACCGACATGGAGCGGACGGTGAAGGGGGAGGTCGTCGCCTCCACCTTCGACGAGCCCGCCACCCGGCACGTGCAGGTCGCGGAGATGGTGATCGAGAAGGCGCGTCGCCTCGTCGAGCACAAGAAGGACGTGGTGATCCTCCTCGACTCGATCACCCGCCTCGCGCGCGCCTACAACTCGACCGTCCCGTCCTCCGGCAAGATCCTCTCCGGCGGCGTCGACTCGAACGCGCTGCACAAGCCGAAGCGGTTCTTCGGCGCGGCCCGGAACGTCGAGGAGGGCGGCTCCCTCACCATCATCGGGACCGCGCTCGTCGACACCGGCTCACGCATGGACGAGGTCATCTTCGAGGAGTTCAAGGGCACCGGGAACTCGGAGATCGTCCTCGACCGAAAGCTCATGGAGAAGCGGATCTTCCCCTGCATGGACATCGGGAAGTCCGGCACGCGCAAGGAGGAGCTGCTCCTCCCGGCGGACTGGCTCTCGAAGATCTACATCCTGCGCCAGACCATCCTGAACGGGCTCGACAACGTCGAGGCGATGAAGTTCATGCTCGACAAGTTCCGGCAGGTGAAGAACCACGACGAGTTCTTCAAGATGATGGTGGGGGGCGGCAAGTAGCCGCGGCTCCCCCGAGCTTGACCCAAGCCCCCGATCCGACTAGATCCCGCGGTTCACACGAGCGGCCCGGACCACGCGAGCGCCTGAAGGCGAGCGTGCAAGCGGCCCAGAGGACGTCATGAAGGAAGCGATCCACCCCGACTACAAGGCCGCGAAGATCGTCTGCAACTGCGGCGCCGTCATCGAGACGCGCTCGACGCGCGGCGACTTCCACGTCGAGATCTGCTCGGCTTGCCACCCGTTCTTCACCGGCAAGCAGAAGATCATGGACACCGCCGGCCGGATCGAGAAGTTCAGGACCCGGTACGCGGCGACGCCGGGCTCCGCCGCGCCGAAGGCGGAGGCGAAGGCCGCCCCCGCGCCTGCCGCGGCGAAGAAGGTCGAGGCCAAGGAAAACCGCGCCGCGAAGCGCGCCAAGGCCGGCAAGTCGAAGACGAAGACCGAGGCCGCGCCCGCCGAGGCCGCGGCTCCCGCCGCCGAGCCGAAGGCCTAGCACCGAGGGCTCGCGCCTTCGGGCGCGAGCCCGAGCGGCTGTCTTCCGCTCGCGCAGCACCGCTCGCGTTCAGGTACCGCGTGCCCCACTCCGGCGTCTCGGAGCGGCAGCCGCCGCGGCTCCGCTACCAGCGCAGCGTCGCCGCCGCCATGGCGCCGCCCGGGAGCGGCGTGACGTCGAGGCGCGCGGTGCGATCCGCGAAGCCGGCGTACTTGTTCGGATCGTCGCCCGCGATCCAGAAGTAGGTCGCGGCCACCGCCGCGGAAGCGCCCACGCCGAGCGCCACGTACGACATCGTCTGGCGCGTCTCGATGTCGCTCTTCAGCTGATTCGCCTCGGTTCTGAGGTCCGTGCCGTTCAGGACCTCGACGCCGTCCTGCAGCTTCGCCCGGTCGTAGAGGAAGGTCCCGGGCGTGCTCTCGTTGCCGTAGAGCGAGTTCGCGCTGATCTGGAGCGCGACCGCCGCGGCGATGCCCGCCGCCGCGATGCCGGTCGAGATCCACGCGCCGAGCCGCAGCTTCTTCTGCCGCGACTCGTACTCCCGCACGAAGTCCGGGCTCGGCACGAGCGAGACGCGCTCCTCGATCACCTTCCCCGACTCGACCTGCACGTCGCGCTGGTAGGCGACGAAGCCCTTCTTCTCGACGGTGACCGCGTGCGGGCCCGCGGGCAGCTGGACCGCCGCCCGGAGCGGGGTCGTCCCTCGCACCTGCTCGTCGACGATCACGGTCGCGCCGATCTCGGCGGTCGTGACGACGAGGCGGCCGGTGCGCCCGGCGAGGATCTTGGAGACGAGCTTCTGCGCCGCCTTCCCGGTCTTCTGCACGAGCTCGGACTCGGTCTTCGCCGACTCGATCACCGAGCTCTCCCGCTGCGCCTTGCGGACGTTCGTGAGGGTGAGGTCGAGGGAGTAGGTCTCGGGCACGCCCGGGGAGGCGGCGAGCTTCGTCACCTTGCCGGAGATGAGCCAGTCCACGCCGAGCGCGCCGCCGATCTCGGCCATGCAGCCCGCGTCGGTGCAGCCGAGCATCTGCCGCTGCTTCTCGAACGCGAGCATGTTCCGGATCGCGTCCGAGGTGACGATCTGGAAGGTCGCCATCCGGTCGAGCTCGTTCGCCGCGATGCCGCCCGCCGCGCTCGCGAGCTCCTTGGAGGCGCCGTTCGCGGTGAGGTCGAGCACCGCGATCTTCGGCTTCGGATCGGCCGCGCGGGCCGGCGGCGGAGCGGCCGCGACGAGCGCGGCCAGGAGGGCGAGCAGACGCATGGCCCGCATGATAGGCACCCCTGCGGGAGGGGTTGCAAGCGCCGGCTTGCGCCCCGGGCTCGCCTCCGTCAGAGTCCCCCGCGATGAAGCAGGGGCTCGTGGAGTGGGCGCTCGTGACGGCGTTCCTCGTCCTCGCCGCCGCGGGCGCCGCCCACGTGTTCGGCGAGGACATCCGGGTTGCGTTCGGGGTCCACCGCTCGCCGCCGGCGCGCTCCGCCCCTCTCTCCCCGCCCCCGCGAGCGCCATAGCCCGCCGGCGGCGCCGCGTCGTATCCTCTCTCGGTCCGTGAGCCCCCTCGTCCTCATCGTCGACGACGAGACGTCGAACCTCGAGTCGCTCGGGAAGATCTTCGAGCGCGAGGGGTGGCGGGTCGCCCTCGCGCGGACGGGCGCCGCGGCGCTCGACGCGCTCCGCACCGAGCGCGCCGCCGTGGTGGTGACGGACCTCATGATGCCCGGGATGGGCGGCGACGAGCTCCTCCGCGCCGTGAAGGCGCTCGCGCCCGAGACCGAGGTCGTCCTCATGACGGCCTACGGCACGGTCGAGACCGCAGTCGCCGCGATGAAGGAGGGCGCGTACGACTTCCTCACGAAGCCGGTGAAGCGGCACGCCATCGTGAAGTCGGTGCGCCTGGCGCTCGAGCGCGCCTCGCTCGTCGCCGAGAACCGCGCGCTCAAGGCGCGGCTCGCGGAGCTCACGCCCGGTCCGGGCGGGCTCCTCGGCGACGCGCCCGCGTTCCGCGCCGTGCTCGAGACCCTGCGCCAGGTCGCGCCCACGAATGCGACGGTGCTCCTCGGGGGCGAGAGCGGCACCGGCAAGGAGCTCGCCGCGCGCCTCGTCCACGATCTCTCGCCGCGCGCCGCCGGGCCCTACGTGCCGATCCACTGCGCGGCGATCCCGGAGGGCCTCCTCGAGTCCGAGCTGTTCGGCCACGAGAAGGGCGCTTTCACCGGCGCGGCCGCGCGCAAGGAGGGCCGGTTCGAGCGCGCCCACGGGGGCACGCTGCTCCTCGACGAGGTGGGCGAGATGTCACCCGCGGTCCAGGTAAAGCTCCTGCGGTTCCTGCAGGACGGCGTCCTCGAGCGGGTCGGCGGAACCGAGCCCCTGCGGGTGGACGTGCGGATCGTCGCCGCGACGAACAAGGACCTCGCCGCGGAGGCGAAGGCCGGGCGGTTCCGGGAGGACCTCTTCTACCGGCTCGACGTGGTCTCGGTCCGGCTCCCGCCGCTGCGCGACCGGCGCGAGGATGTGCTCCCGCTCGCGAGCTTCTTCCTGCGTCGCGTGGCCGACGGGCTCCCGAAGAAGGTGACCGGCTTCTCCCCTGCGGCTGCGGCCGCCCTCGAGCGGTACGCCTGGCCGGGCAACGTGCGCGAGCTGCAGCACGCGGTGGAGCGCGCGGTGATCCTCGCCGGCGGCGAGGTGCTCGACCTCGGCGACCTCCCCGAGCCGATCCGCGCCGCCGCAGCGGGCGCGGAGCCGCCGGCCGCTCTGCTCGCCGCCGGCGCGGCGATCGTCATCCCGCTCGGCACCCCGATGGACGAGGTCGAGCGGCTCGTCATCCGGCGGACCCTCGAGCAGACGAAGGGCGACAAGAACCTCGCCGCGCAGATCCTCGGCATCGCGGCCCGGACCATCTACCGGAAGCTCGACCGCGACGAGGCGGGCCGGCTCGTGCAGGACGCCGAGCACGAGGAGTGACCGCGCGAGCGGGGCGGGAGCGGCTGACATTCTGGCAGCCGCACCCCAGGCCGCGCGGGCCGTTTGCCAATATGGCAGGGCGGCCCACTCCCCGCGTGTAGGCCCCAGTGGAGCCCAGGAATTCCAGCGTGATCGCGGATGGTTGAAGATAGCCCCGCGACGGCGCCGGTGGCACGTCGGTTGCTCGATCCGTCCGGGCCGGCACCATGCTCGACCTCTTCTTCCGCAAGTACGCCTGGACGGCGAACCTCGTCCTCCTCTTCGCCGCCGCGTGGCTCGGTGCGCGCACGGTAAACACCGTGCTCGGCGCGATCATCCGCCCGCGCCCCGAGGTGGACCTCGCCTCGGCGCCCCCTCCGGCGCCGAAGCCGATGCTGCCGGTGTCGCTCGACACCGACGCGCTCTACCGGCTCATCGGGCAGCAGCCGCCGCGCGCCGCGGACGCGGGCCCCGTCGGGCCGCCCGTGCCGCGCAACTGCGACGACGCGAGGGCCTCCCCGATGAAGAGCGACCTGCGCATGCAGCTCGTCGCGGGCGTGATCGCCGACCGGCCGCGGTTCTCGCTCGCGACGATCAGCGACCTCGCCAGCCGCGAGACGCACGTCCTCGGCGTCGGCGACGAGCTCGGCGCCGTCCGGCTCCTCGGCGTCGAGCGCGTGAAGGACGACCGCGACGTCACCGGGAACGGCTTCCGCGTGGTCGCGATCATCTGCAACGGGGGGACGAAGGAGTTCCTCGACTTCGATCCCGGCACCGGCGCGCCGCCGGCCGAGGCGCCGAACCTCGGCACCGCGCCCGTGCCCCCCCCGCGCCCCGGCGGCCCGGCGGTGGGCGGGGTCCGGCAGCTCGCCGACAACCGCTACGAGGTCGACCGGAGCGTCATCGAGTCGACCCTCGGCGACCTCAACAAGGTCGCGACCCAGGCCCGGATCGTCCCGTCGTTCAAGAACGGCGCCGCGAACGGTTTCAAGCTGTTCTCGATCCAGCCCGGCTCCATCTACTCGTCGATCGGCATCGAGAACGGCGACGTCGTCCAGCGCGTGAACGGGTACGAGCTCAACTCGCCCGAGAAGGCGCTGGAGCTGTACCAGAAGCTCCGCGAGTCCGGCACCTTCACGGTGGAGCTGGAGCGCGGGGGCCAGGTGATACGCAAGGAAGCCCACATCAGCGGTCCGTGAACCCGAAACGGAAAGCAAGCCGCATGCGCACGCTCCTCGTCACGCTCGCCCTCGTTCCCGCCCTCGCGCTCGCGCAGGTCGCGCCGGACGAGACCGGCGAAGACGCGCCCCGCACGCCGCGCCCGTTCCGCGCGCCGGGCGCCCCGCGCCCGCCGCGTCCCCCCCAGCAGACCCCGCCACAGCTCCCGCCGCCGCCCGCGCCGGGCGTCGCGCGCCCCCCGGGCGCCCCGCCCGCGCCGGGACCCGCCCCCGCGGGCACGACGGCCGTCCCCGCGCCCGGCGGCGCGAAGGCGGGCACCAAGGCCGACCCCATCCGCCCCGAGACGAAGTGCGTCCCGCTCCAGGGGCGCTTCATCCTGACGTTCAACAAGGCCGACGTCCTCGACGTGCTCGAGCAGGCGAGCCGGTGGACGTGCCGGAACTTCATCTACACGGACGACGTCGTCCGCGGGAAGATCACGCTCCTCTCGAAGACGCCGGTGACCGCGGAGGAGGCCTACGCCGCGTTCCTCGTCGCGCTGAACGCGAACAACATCTCGATCTACTCGACCGGCCGCTACTACAAGCTCATCCGCAGCGCGGACGCGAAGAAGAACCCGATCCCGCTCTACACCGACCCCGAGTCCGGGACGCCCGCGAACGAGCAGCCGGTCACGAAGCTGATCCGGCTCTCCTACTCCGACTCGGATCAGATGCGGGGCATCATCTCGAACTTCGTCTCGCCGCAGGGCGCGGACGTCATCTCGATCCCGCCGGACATGCTCATCGTGACCGACGTCGGCCTCAACATCCGGCGGATCGAGCGGCTCCTCGAGGCGGTCGACCGGCAGGGCGCCGGCGATCTCGTCCGCATCGTCCAGGTGCGCTACGCCGCGGCGAAGGACATCGCCGACAAGATCAACCAGATCTTCCAGGCGCAGGGCCGGCCCGGCGCGAAGGGCGCGTTGCTCCAGTCGGGCCGCCCCGCGACGCCGGCCGCGCCCGCCGCGCCGGGGGCGCCGCCCGCCGCCGGGGCGCCCACCGTGACGGGCGGGTCCGCGGAACGCGTCTCGGTGTCGAAGATCATCCCCGACGACCGGACGAACAAGCTCATCGTCATCGCCGACGAGAAGAGCTTCCAGCGCATCCTCGACCTCATCGAACAGCTCGACATGCCGGGCACGGGCGGGGGCGGGATCCACGTCGTCTTCCTGCGCTTCGCGAACGCCGAGGACATGGCGACGACGCTCTCGAACCTCGCCTCGGGGCAGGCGAAGGGCCGCACGACGGGGGGCGGGACGACCCCGACGGTCCCCGGGGTCACCACGCCCGCGCGGACGCCGACGGGCGCGCCCGCGGCGCCGGCCGCGGTCGTGCCGCACGGCTCGGACACGGCCGAGCTCTTCAGCGGCGAGGTGAAGATCACCGCGGACAAGGCGCAGAACGCACTCCTCGTCCAGGCGAGCGGCTCGGACTTCGCGGCCGTGCAGCGGCTCATCACGCAGCTCGACCGCGCCCGCCGCCAGGTCTTCGTCGAGGCGGTGATCCTCGAGGTCGGCATCCGGGACGAGATCCAGTTCGGCGTCGGCGCGCACGCCGCCGTCCCGGTCAACTACAAGGGCGACACCGCCTTCTTCCCGATCGCGTCCGAGCCGGGCCGGGTCAACTCCACGAGCCTCCAGAGCGCGGTCTCGCTGGGCGGGTTCCTCACCGGCTTCTCCGGCCCGATCTCGACCGAGTTCTCCAAGCTCGGCCTCAACATCTCGTCGATCGGCATCTTCATCCAGGCGCTGCAAACCTCCTCCGACGTGAACGTCCTCTCGACGCCGCACATCATGGCGATCGACAACGAGGACTCGGAGATCACCGTCGGCCAGAACGTCCCGTTCCAGGCCGGCTACACGCCGGCGGGGCTCTCGTCGCTCCTCGGGAGCGCCGCGACGGCGACGACCGCCGCCACCTCAGGCCTGAGCTCCCTCGTCGCCCCGATCCAGCGGCAGCCGGTCGAGCTGCGGCTCAAGATCAAGCCGCAGATCAACGAGGGCGGGAACGTCCGCCTCGTGATGGACATCCAGAACGAGGAGATCACGAGCAACGACCCGATCCTCGGCCCGACCACCTCGAAGCGCACCGTGAAGACCCAGATCATCGCGAAGGACCAGTCGACGATCGTCACCGGCGGCCTCATCCAGGAGCGGTCGATCAAGACGGTGAAGAAGGTGCCGTTCTTCGGCGACCTGCCGCTGCTCGGCTGGCTCTTCCGCGACACGGTGACCACGAAGCAGAAGACGAACCTCCTCGTCTTCCTCACGCCGTACATCATCCGGGACGAGTCGGACTACCGCCGGATCTACGAGCGGAAGCGCAAGGAGCAGCAGGAGTTCATCGAGCAGTTCTACGGCCGGTCGCCGAAGTACGAGGTCGCGGTCGACTTCGAGCGGAAGGCGGGCCCCTTCGCCCGCATGCACGCGGGCGTCCTCGACGAGACCTCGCGCCTCGAGCTCGGCGGCCCGGGCCGCGCCGGCGAGCGCGTCACCATCCCGGGCCAGGCGCCCGGCGGCGACGGCGCCCAGCCGCAGGACGTCGTGCCGCCGCCCGGGCCCACCCGCCGGCGGATCCTCCCCACGCCGGAGGAGGGGACGCCGGTCGACCGGCTCGACTCGCAGCCCGACGTGCCGCCGCCCGGCGGGGAGGTCCCCCAGCCGCCGCAACAGACGACCCCCGCGCCACAGCCCGGCGCACCGGCGCCGAGCCCCGGTCCAGTCCCCACGCCGAACCCGACGCCGGGAGGCGAGTAGGGACGATCCGGAGCGCCTCGGGCGTTCCACGAGATCCGCCATGTCCGACGAAGTCCAGACCGAGATCATCCCCCTCGCCCCGCCCGAGGGACGCGAGCGCACCGCGCTCGTCGCGAACGCGCCCGCCTACCTGTGCGGCCGCCCGCTCGGCGAGATCCTCCGCGAGGTGGTGCAGCTCCCGCCGGAGCGGCTCGAGGAGGCGCTCGCGCTGCAGCGGGGCGAGCAGGCGGGGTCCCGCGTCGGCGAGATCCTCGTCCGGCTCAAGGCGGTGACGGAGGAGGACGTCCTCCGCGCCCTCGCGATCCAGCTCGACCTCCCCTACCTCGACCGGATCGACCCCGAGTCGATCCCGGCCGAGCTCTCCGCGAAGGTGCCCATCCACTTCGCGAAGCAGGCCCGGGTGCTCCCGCTCGGCATCGCGGGCGACGCGGTGCGCGTCGCCGTCGCCGACCCGCTCGACACCTCCGCCCAGGACTCGGTGGCGATGCTCCTCGGCGCCGGGATCGCGCCCGAGGTCGTCCCCCCGTCGGTGGTGCTCGACGCCATCAACGCGGTCTACGACCGGGCCGCCGGCGAGCACGAGAAGCTGATGGAGGACCTCGAGACGGGCGACCTCGAGTCGGTCGCCCACGAGCTCGAGGAGCCGACCGACCTCCTCGACGCCGACGACGAGGCGCCGATCATCCGGCTCGTGAACTCGCTCATGTTCCGTGCGGTGAAGGAGCGCGCGAGCGACATCCACATCCTCCCGGAGGAGAAGGACATCTCCGTCCGGTACCGGATCGACGGCGTGCTCCGCGAGGTGATCCGCCCCCCGAAGCGGTACCAGGCGTCGATCGCGAGCCGCATCAAGATCATGGGGGGCCTCAACATCGCCGAGAAGCGGCTCCCGCAGGACGGGCGCATCCGCATCAAGATCGCCGGCAAGGACGTGGACATCCGCCTCTCGACCGTGCCGACCGCGAACGGCGAGCGGATCGTGATGCGGCTCCTCGACAAGTCGAACGTGATCCTCGACCTCGCCCAGCTCGGGTTCGAGAGCTGGCAGCTGAAGATCATGGACGGGCTCATCACCCGCTCCCACGGCATCGTCCTCGTCACCGGCCCGACCGGCTCCGGCAAGACGACGACGCTCTACGGCGCCCTCGCGCAGATCAACTCGCCCGACCTCAACATCCTCACCATCGAGGACCCGGTCGAGATCCCGCTGAAGGGCGTCGGCCAGGTGCAGGTGAACCCGAAGATCGAGCTCACCTTCGCGAACGGCCTCCGCTCCTTCCTCCGACAGGACCCGGACGTCATCATGGTCGGCGAGATCCGCGACCTCGAGACCGCCGAGATCGCGATCCAGGCGTCCCTCACCGGCCACCTGGTCCTCTCCACGGTCCACACCAACGACGCCGCCGGCGCGATCACCCGCCTCGTGGACATGGGCGTCCAGCCGTTCCTCGTCGCCTCCTCGCTCGTCGGCGTGCTCGCCCAGCGCCTCGTGCGCGTGCTCTGCCCCGCGTGCAAGACGCCCTACGTGCCGACCGCAGAGGAGCGGGCGCAGGTCGGGCTGGGCGAGGAGATCTGGCAGCAGGCCGGCAACCCGAGGACGATCTTCCGGCCCCAGGGCTGCTCCGCCTGCCAGAACACCGGGTACCAGGGCCGCACCGGGATCTACGAGCTGATGCTCATCGACGACGACGTCCGGCAGCTCATCCTGAAGTCGGTCGACTCCTCCACGATCAAGCGCGCCGCGGCGGCGCATGGGATGCTCTCGCTCATGCAGCACGGCGCCTACAAGGTCGCGCGCGGCATCACCACCGCGGCCGAGGTGCTCTCCGTCACCGCGGAGGACCGTCACTAGATGCCGGTGTTCGAGTACAAGGCGCTCGACGCGCACGGGAAGACGCTGCAGGGGCTGCGCGAGTCGGACTCGCCGAAGACGCTCCGGGGCGTGCTCCGGCGCGAGGGCGTCTTCCTCACCGAGGTGGTGGGGCAGAAGCAGGCCGACGCGGCCGCCGCGCGCGAGGTGAACGTCCGCCGCTGGGTGGTCGGCCGGATCTCGGCGGAGGACCTCGCCATCGCCACCCGCCAGCTCGCCGTGCTCGTGCACGCGGGCGTCCCGCTCGTCGAGGCGCTCACCGCGCTCGTCGAGCAGGTGGACAAGGAGAAGATGAAGCGGGTGCTCGGGGACGTGAAGCAGCGCGTCAACGAGGGCTCCGCGCTCGCCGACGCGCTCGCCGCGCACCCCAAGGTCTTCGGCGACCTCTTCGTGAACATGATCCGGGCCGGCGAGCACTCCGGCGCCCTCGAGATCGTCCTCGTCCGGCTCGCGGACTTCACCGAGAGCCAGGCCCGGCTCCGCTCCAAGATCCTCGGGACGCTCGCCTACCCCGTCCTGATGATGATCATCGGGTCCTTCGTGCTCGGAATCCTCTTCACCGTCGTCATCCCGAAGGTGACGAAGATCTTCGAGGACACCAAGGCGAGCCTCCCCTGGATGACCCGGGTCCTCATCGGCTTCACCGGGATCGTCACGAACTGGTGGTGGGCGATCCTGCTCGGCCTCGTCGGCGCGATCTGGGGGTTCGTGCGCTGGAAGGGGACACCAGCCGGGCGCGCCCGCTGGCACCGGTTCGTCCTCACCGTCCCCATCTTCGGCCGGCTCGCTCGGATCATCGCGATCGGCCGGTTCTCCCGCACGCTCTCCACGCTCCTCAAGAGCGGCGTCCCGCTCCTCGTCGCGATGGACATCGTGAAGAACGTGGTCGGGAACGACCGGCTCGCCGAGGTGATCGAGCAGGCCCGCGACGCGATCCGGGAGGGCGAGTCGATCGCGGCTCCGCTGAAGCGCTCCGGCGAGTTCCCCCCGCTCGTGCACCACATGGTGGCGATCGGCGAGCGCTCCGGCGCGCTCGAGGAGATGCTCGCGAACGTCGCGACCGCCTACGAGGACCAGGTGGACACGACCGTCGCCGCCCTCACCTCACTCCTCGAGCCGCTCATGATCGTGGCGATGGGCGTCGTGGTCGCCTTCATCGTCTTCTCCGTCCTGATGCCGATTCTCCAGCTCAACACCCTCGCAGGAGGCTAGCCATGAGACCCGTCTTCCCCGCCGCCCGACGCGTCGCGGCGCCCCGCGGCATGACCCTCATCGAGATCCTGGTGGTGATGGTGATCCTCAGCCTCATCGCGACCGCCGTGGCCGTGAACGTCGTGGGGTCGGCTGCCCGCGCGCGCGCGGATCGCGCGAAGACCGACGTGCAGCGGATCGCGAGCGACGGCATCGAGGCGTTCAAGGTGATGCGCGGCCGCTACCCGACGACCGAGGAGGGACTGAAGCTCCTCGTCGACGAGAAGTTCCTCAAGCCCAACTCGGCCGACGGCAAGATCAAGGACCCCTGGGACCGCGAGTACATCTACCTGTACCCGGGCCAGGCGCACCCCGACGCCTTCGACGTGAAGTCCTACGGCGCGGACGGCCAGCCCGGTGGCGACGGCGAGAACGCCGACGTCGTGAATTACTGATCATGACCGGGGCGCGTCGGCGCGAGCGGGGCTTCACGCTCATCGAGCTGGTGGTCGTGGTGGGCGTCATCGCCCTCCTCGCCCTGGCGGCCGCGCCCGCGCTCGGGACGCTCACCGGGGCGAACGCCCGCGAGTCGGCCGGGCGGCTCGCCGGCGGCATGCGCTTCCTCTTCGACACCGCCGCGCTCCGCCACGCGACCTGCCGGATGGCGCTCGACCCGGCGGCCCGCGCGTGGTGGGCGGAGTGCGCGCCGGGCGGGGCGGCGATGCTCTCCGCGAACGCCCGGAGCGACGAGGAGGACCTGGCGAGGCGCTTCCCCGACGACAAGGACGATCAGATCCGCCAGCTGCTCGCGAAGACCACCTTCGGCGCCTTCTCCGACCGCCTGGTGGAGCGGCGCGAGCTGCCCGGCCGGGCCGCGTTCGGGAAGCTGCGGGTCGAGGGCGCCGCGGACTCGGAGGGCGGCGTCACCTACGTGTACTTCTTCCCGGGCGGCCAGGCCCAGCGCGCGTTCGTGCCGATCGTGGACGGGTCGAACGTGTTCACCGTCGTCGTCGAGCCGTTCACCGGGCGGGCGAAGGTCGTGCCCGGCGCGGTGGAGGGGCGGGACTGATGGCGCGCCGCCGCGCACGCGGGTTCACCCTGCTCGAGGTGATGGTCGCGCTCGCGGTCCTCGCCGGCGCGCTCCTCCTCGTCTCGGAGGTGGTCGGGGGCGCGCTGCGCAACCACGTCCGGGCGCGCCAGCTCGGCGTCGCGACGCTGCTCGCGCGCGGCAAGATGGTCGCGCTCCAGGCGCAGTACGAGCGCAAGGGCTTCCGGGACTTCGACGAGAGCGACGAGGGGACCTTCGAGGACGAGGGCCACCGGGAGATCCGCTGGAAGGTGGACGTGCGCCGGCCCACCCTCGAGCTCGGACCGGAGGCGGTGCTCGCGTCGCTCACCGGGGGGAAGAAGCTCGAGGAGCTCCTGCCGTCGCCGAAGGAGGCGCCGCAGCTCGCGCCCTTCCAGGCGATCCTCACCGCCACCCTCCAGGCGCAGCTCACGAAGATCTCGGAGCAGCTCAAGAAGTGCGCGCGCGAGGTGCGGCTCACCGTGTCCTGGCAGGACGGGGCGGTGCCGGAGTCCTTCGACGTGGTCACGGACCTCGTCGTGACCGAGCCCGAGGAGCGGTGACGTGCGCGCCCGGGGCTTCACGCTCGTGGAGGTGCTCATCGCGATGGGGATCGTCGCGGTGATGGCGGTCATGACCATCGGATCGATGAGCGGGATCGACCGGGCCTCCTCCGCCGCGCGCGACCAGGACGCGCGCTACGCGGCGGCGCGGCTCGCGCTCCGCCGGCTCGGGCGCGAGCTGTCGATGGCTTTCCTCTCCGACAACTACGACACGCGGCGGTTCCGCGACCCGCTCACGCTCTTCGTCGGGCGCGACGACGAGCTCCTCTTCACCACCATGGCCCACGTGCGCCTGTACCGGGACGCGAAGGAGTCCGACCAGTCGATCGTCGAGTACAAGCTCGACTCCGACCCGGAGCACCCCGGTGAGCGCGCGCTCTTCCGGCGCGAGAAGCCCCGGATCGACGACGAGCCCGACCGCGGGGGGCGGAAGGACCTCGTCGCGGACCACGTCACGGCGCTGCGCCTCCAGTACTGGGACGCGAAGCGCAAGGACTGGGTGCGGGAGTGGACCACCCGCTCGGTGGAGCACGGCAAGGAGCTTCCCCCGCGCGTCCGCATCGAGCTCGAGATGACGCTCGCCGACCAGCGCACCGAGAAGTTCGTCACCGAGGCCCGGATCGAGCTGACGAAGCCGCTGAGCACGAACTGATGGCACTCCGGGGAACAGGCGAGCGCGGCGCGGCGCTCCTCACGGCGATGGTCGCGGTGGCGGTCCTCACCGCGGTCGCGACGGACCTCGCCTACTCGAGCCGCGTGTCGCTCCAGATCGCGGCGAGCGGCCGCGACGAGCTCCGGGCCTCCTGGCGCGCGCGCGGCGGAGTGAACCTCGCCCGGCTCGTGCTCACGTTCCAGCAGCAGCTCGACGACGCGGTCCCCCAGGGGCTCGCGGCGGGAGCGGGGGTCTCGGTACCCCGCCTCCAGCTCTGGCAGTTCGTGCCGGTCGGCGCGCTCGCCGAGGCGCTCTTCACGGCGAGCGCCGTGCCGCCGGCGGGGGGGGCCGGCGCGGCGCCCCCGGTCGCGCTCGACGCGAAGATCGAGGACGAGTCGAAGAAGGTGAACGCCCAGCTCGAGGGGCTCGGCCAGACCGGCGATCGCAAGCTCTGGCAGCAGGTCCAGGCGATCTACCAGCTCGTCTGCGACCCACGCTGGGATCCGCTCTTCGACCGCGAGGACGCCCACCGCGTCCGGAGCACGCGCCAGGATCTCATCGTCCGGCTGCGGGACTGGGTCAGCGAGGGTGAGCAGTCGTCCGGGCTCCTCCTGTCGGGCTCCTCCGCCCCGTGCGGCATGGTCGTCGGGCAGCCGCCGTTCGAGGCCGCGTTCGGCGACAAGAACGCGCCGTACGATCGCGGGGGAAGCGACGAGCGTTACCGCGCGAAGAACAATCGGATGGACTCGCTCGACGAGCTCTTTCTCGTCGCCGGGGTCGGGGACGCGTTCATGGCGGCGTTCCGCGACTCGCTCACCGTGTACCTGCCGCGCGACGCGAAGCGGAACGTGAACGAGACCGATCGCGCGAAGCTCGTGGAGCTCGCGCGCGTCATCGCCGACCCGCCCCTGCAGCCGGCGCTCCTCGATCCGCTGTTCGCGGACCGGCTCGGGAAGGCGGTCTCCCAGAAGACGCTCGGCGGGCTCTTCGCGCTCGGCCCCGCGGACTTCGGCACCGCGGTCGAGGCGGCGGGCGTGCACGTCAACTCGGCGCTGCTCACCGGGCAGAACTCGCCGTTCACCGACCGCTCGACGACCTTCCTCGTCCGCGCGACAGGCGTCGCGGGCGGGGTCGAGTCGACCATCGAGGCGGTGGTGCGGCTCGGGCAGACCACGACGGCGGGCCAGGCGCTCGCCGCGGCCGGCGCGGCGGCGGGCGGCGCGACGTCGGCGCCGCTGCCCACGATCATCCACTGGCGGGAGGACTGAGATGGCGCAGAGGATCCTCGGGCTCGACCTCGGCGCGAGCGCGGTGAAGGCCGTGCTCGTCGAGACCACATTCCGTGGCTGGTCGGTGATCGACCACGGGCGCGTCCCGCTCGGCGAGCGTGTGGGAGGGGACCCTCTGCCCCCCTCGCCTCTCCCCCCCACGCCCCCCTCTCCACGCAGTGGAGAGGGAGGGGTTCTGGAGCGTCACGCGGCGGCGGTCCGCGCGCTCCTCGCGGAGCGCAGCTGGAGCTTCGACGGGGCGGTGGTGGCGTTCCCCGGCGCGGGCGTCTCGACGAGCGTCGTCACGCTCCCCTTCACGGACCTGCGCCGCATCGAGCAGACCATCGGCTTCGAGGTCGAGGGGCAGATCCCGTTCGACCTCGCGGACGTGGCCTGGGACTGGCAGCCGCTGGCCGCGCGCGAGGGGAAGACCGAGCTGCTCGTCGCGGTCGCCCGGCGCGCGGACCTCGGCGCCCTGCTCGTCGCGCTCTCCGGCGCGGGCGTGGACCCCTCCGCGGTCGTCCCCGCGGGGACGGCGTACGCTGCGCTCGCGCTCGCGGGCGCCCTCGCCGGCGCGTCCGACCCCGCCCCCTCCGCCGGCTCCGCGGTGGCGCCCGGCGCGGCCGAAGAGCCGCCCGCCTCCGGCGCGACGCCCGCATCGGCCGCGGCGAAGTCGCTCCGGCCCGCGGACGTCGTCGTGGACGTCGGATGGGAGCGGACCAGCGTGGCGATCCTCGCGGACGGCGCGTGCGAGGCGGCGCGCACCTTCGTGTTCGGCGGCGCCCAGCTCGCGCGCGCAGGGGACGATCCGGACGCGCTCCGCCGCGCCCTCGTCCCGCTCGCGCGGGAGGTCCGCGCCACCCTGCGCGCCTGGGGCGCGCGCGGCGGCGGGCGCGCCGCGGGCCGGATCCTCCTCGCCGGCGAGGCCGCGCGGCACCCGGCGGTCGCCGACGCGCTCCGGCCCGAGGTCGAGGGCGCCGTCGCCCCGCTCGCGCTCGCCCAGCCCGCGGCGGACGCGATCCCCGCGGAGGAGGCCCCCGCCTTCGCCCTCGCGCTCTCCCTCGCGCTCCGCAGCCACCTCGGCGCGCGCGCCGGCCGCCTGAACCTCCGGCGCGGCGACCTCGCCTTCACGCGGGACTTCGAGCACCTCCGCGGACGGCTCACCCGGCTCGGGGTCTACGCCGCGTTCGTGCTGCTCGTCGCGGTGCTCTCCTCGGGCGTGAAGGCCTTCGCCCTCGCGCGCCAGGAGGCGGCGCTCGACCGGGCGCTCTGCGAGGCCGAGACGAAGATCGTCGGGAAGTGCTTCCCGAACTTCGAGGAAGCCCAGGCGGTGCTCCGGGGGAAGGGATCGGTCGCCTCGACGCTCCCCCGCGTCTCCGCCGTGGAGCTCCTCGCCGAGCTCGCCGCGAAGGTGCCGGACGCCGTGCCGGTCCGGCTCGACCGGATCGAGATCACGAAGGACAAGCTCCACCTGCAGGGCACCACCGACGCCGCCGAGAACGTGGACCGGATCGCCAGCGGGCTGAAGGGCTCGCGCTGCTTCGCGGACGCGCGCTCCGGCGGCGCGCGACGCCGCGCGAACGACGGCAAGTTCGAGTTCTCGATCGACGCCTCGCTGACCTGTCTCGACGCAGGCGGCGCGGCCACCGGAGCGAAGCGATGAACGAAACCTGGAAACAGCTCCGGTCGCAGGTCGAGACGTGGGTGCGCAGCCTGGCGCCGCGCGAGCGCCTGATGGTCGGGGCCGCGGCGGCGTCGATCGCGATCTTCCTCGTGTGGCTCGCGTCGTTCTCGATCGGAAAGGCGATCGACGCGCGCGAGCGGAGCATCGAGCAGAAGACCCGCGTGCTCTCGCAGGTCGGGAAGCTCGCCGACACCTACCGGCGCCGCGAGGCGGAGCGGAAGGATCTCGAGGCCCGGCTCAAGGGCTCGCCCGTCGCGCTGATGAGCCACATCGCGCAGGCGGGGGCGACGCTCGGGATCCCGGTGAACGACCTGCGGCCCTCGACGTCCCCCGGCGACCTGGAGGGCGTCCGCGAGGAGACCGTCGAGGTGAACCTCGCCCGGATCGAGCTCACCCGGCTCTCCGCCCTCCTCCAGTCGCTCGAGCGCGGCGCGGGCGTGGTCCGCGTCCGCCGCATCCGGGTGACCACCCGCAGCGACGATCCGGCGCTCGTCGACGCGACGCTCCTCGTCGCCACCTACCAGCTCAAGTCATGATCCTCCGCATCCTCGGACGGACCCTGAAGCTCGAGTGGACCCCGCGGCGGGTCACCGGCGCGTACGTCGCGTTCGCGGTGGTCGCGTTCGTGCTCTCCCTGCGCTGGACCTTCCCCGCCGAGGCGGTGAAGCAGCGGCTCATGATGGAGGCGGGCAAGCGCGGCTGGCAGATCGAGCTCGAGCGCGTGTCGGCCGGCGGCGTCCTCGGCATCCGCGGGAGGGACGTGAAGATCGAGACGGGGTCCGGCCTCGCCATCCCCCTCGACGACGTGACCGCCTCGCTGCGGCTCCTCCCGCTCCTCGTCGGGCAGCGCAGCATCGCGTTCGACGCGAACCTCTACGACGGCCGCGTGCGTGGCACGGCGGACCTCTCCGGCGACCCGCGGCGCCTCGTCCTCGACGTGCGGGGCGTCGATCTCGGGCAGGCGCTGCCGCTCCGCAAGGCCGCGGGGGTGGACCTGCTCGGCGTCGTGACCGGGACCGCGGATCTCGCCCTGTCGGCGGCCGACCAGAAGCCGTCCGGGCGCGTGGACCTCTCGGTGAAGGGCGCCGGCATCGCCGGCGGCGAGATCCCCATCCCCGGGATGGGCTCGGGCCTGCCGCTCCCGCGCGCGAGCCTCGGCGACGTCGTCGCCGCGCTCAAGGTCGGGGACGGGCGGGCGACCTTCGAGAAGCTCGAGGCGACCGGCGGGGACGCGGAGCTCCGGACGGAAGGGGTCTACTTCCTCGTGCAGCAGCGGATGGAGTTCGCGCCGCTCGCCGGGAAGGCGCGGGTGAAGGT
>DASWCJ010000122.1:0-4502 GCA_036390155.1 Anaeromyxobacter sp. | reverse complement strand
AGGTGGAGCTCGGGCCGACCGAGCGGGACGGCGAAGGAGGGCGCGCCGCGGTCGTCCGCGGCCGCGGCCTCGTCGCCGTCGTCGACGCGGAGACCGGGATCGCCGCGGTCGTGGAGGTGCGGTGACCCGCGGGCTCGCGGCGCTCGCGCTCGCGCTCGCGCCGGCGGCCGCGGCTGCGCAGGTGGCGGTGGGCGCCGCGCCCGACGAGGGCGGTCTCGTGCTCGGCCGCGTCTGCCTCGACCTCGACGGGGACGGGCGGTGCGGCGCGGACGAGCCGGGGATCGCCGGCGCGCGGGTCCTCGGCGAGGGCGGCGCGGTCGCGCGCGCGGACGCCGACGGGCGCTTCCACCTGCTCGCGCTGCCCGGGCGGTGGATCGGGACGGATCGCTCGGCCTACGGCGGGCACACGCTCGTGGTCGAGGGGACCGGGACTCGGCGATCGTTCGAGCTCGCCCCCGGCGGCGCCGCGGCCGTCGAGCTCGCGGTGCCGGCTCCGCCCGGTGCGCGAGCCCCAGCGCTCTCGGCCGGGCCGGGCACGCCGGCGGGTCGCGGTGCGGACGGCGCGCTGCGCTGGTCGCTCGCGGGCCGGACCGAGCCGGGCGCGGAGGTCGCCGTGGGCGCGGCGCAGGCTCGCGCGGGCGCGGACGGGGCCTTCGCGGTCGAGGTCGCGCTCGCTCCGGGCGAGAACCGGCTCGCGGCCTCGATCTCCGTGCCGGGCGCGGTGGCCGTCTACCGCTGGACGATCCACCTCGTCCGGCGCGATGCCGGGGGCGACCTCGTCGTGCCGGGCGAGCCGGAGCGGATGGGCGCCCTCGCGGTGGTGGGCTCGCCGCTCGGCGGCGCGGTGGTCTTCGGCGCGCTCGCGCCCGGCGTCGTGCTCCGGGCGGGCGGCCTCCGCGCGGGGGGCGGCCGGGTCGCCGCGTGGGTGCCGCCCGGCGCGCCCGCGGAGCTCCTGGACGACGGCGTGGGCGCAGCCGTCCGCGTCCTCGCGGGCGCGCCGCGCTCGGCCGGGCTCCTCGGGACGACGAACGTGGCGCTCGGCGAGGTCGAGATCTCGTGGGCGCGCGGGGCGGGCGCGCTCGTCACCGGGCGCGGTGCGGCCGCCGCGGAGGGCACGGCCGGGCCGTTCCGGCTCGACGCGGGCGTGGACCTCGACGACCGCGACGATCGGCTCTCGAGCCTCGCCCGCCCGCGCGACGCGCTCGGGGCGGAGCACGCGCTCGAGCCCTCTCGCACCTTCCCGACCGCGGGCGACGAGGGGGCGGACGACGACCGGAACCCGGGGCGCGGGCGCCTCTGGGCGCGGGCGGAGGGGGAGGGCGCCCGGCTCGACCTCGGCTCGACGCGCGCGTTCCTCGGCCCCGCCGAGCTCGGGCGCTACGACCGGGCGATCTTCGGCGGCCGCATCGACGTCGAGCGCGACGCCGGCCCGGTGAGGGTGGACGCCGGCGCATTCGGTGCCACGCTCCGCGCCGACGCGGGAGGGAACGCGCCGCCGCGCCCCGCGCATGACGTGCTCGCCGCGGCGGGCGGCGCCGCGCTCTGGCTCTCGCACGGCGAGGTGGTGCCCGGAACCGAGCGCGTGCGGCTCGAGTGGCGCGATCCCGCGACCGGGCTCCTCGCAGGGACGCGGCTCCTCGCCCGCGGTACGGACTACGAGATCGGGTGGCGCACGGGCCAGGTGGTGCTCGCCGCGCCGCTCGCGTCGGTGCGTCCCCCCGCAGCCGTGCTCACCGGCGATCCGTTCGCCGCCCCCGCGGCGCGGGTGGTGGTGGACTACCTGCATGCCGCCTCCGGTGCGGCGGAGGAGGAGCTCGCGGGCGGGCGGGTCGGGGCCGCGATCGGGCCGCTCTCCGTCTCCGCCCACGCCGCCTCCGAGGAGCGCGCGGCCGACCGCTGGTCGCTCGCCGGCGCGCGCGCCGCCCTCGACCTCGGGCCCTGGCTCCAGCTCGGCGCCGAGGCGGCGCGGTCACGCGGCCTGCTGTTCGGCGCCGGAGGGGCGGCGTCGTTCGCGCGCTCCGACGACGGCGGGCTCCGGTTCGCCGCCCTGGATGCGCCGGGGGACGCGGGCGCGCTGCACCTCGAGGCGAGCGGCGGCGGCGGGCCGGTCCGCGCCCACGCCTGGTGGCGGGAGCGGGCGCGCGGCTACTCCGACGGCGAGTTCCTCGAGGCCACCGCGGCCCGGGAGCGAGGCGCGACCGTCGCGATCGGCGCGAACGGACCGCTCGGCCTCGCGCTGCAGGCGGCGGAGCGGAGCGGCGGGGACCCGCGCGATCCGGCCGGGCTCGCCCTCCTCACCGACCGGCGCTTCCTCGCGCGGGGCGCCTGGCAGAAGGACCGGCTCGGCCTCGTCCTCGAGGGGGTGCGGGAGGAGCGCGAGGAGCAGACCGGCACCGGGGAGGCGACCTCGGCGGGAGCGCGCGCGTCGTGGCGCGTGGACCGCGCGATCACCCTCGACGTCTCGCACCTCCAGAACGTGCAGCTCGCCGGGACCGCGCGCGACCCGACCTTCAGCTCCGCGGGCGCCGCCTGGTCGTCCGGCGCGACCTCGCTCGGCGTCCGCGCGGGCTGGGGGCCCGTGCTCGGGCCGCGCGTCCTCGTGGGAGGTACACGGGTCGCGCCGGGGGAGGCGATCTACGGCACGTTCGGTGCGGACCCGGACGCGCCCGCCGTCCTCGGGGGAGAGGCGAGCGCGCTCGGCGTCCGGCAGCGCACGGGCGACGCGGAGGTCTTCACGGAGGAGCGCTACGGCCGCGACCTCTTCGGCGCACGCCAGGGCCGGGTGCTCGGCGCGACGGTGCGGCCGCTCGAGGGGCTCTTCGTGACGGTCTCGGGGGAGCGCGGCGAGCGGCTCCGCCTCGACGACTCGGTCGTCGCGCGAACGGCCGCCGCGGCCTCGGCGGGGCTCGTGCGCGGGCCGGTCCGGCTCTCCGCCCGCGGGGAGCTCCGCCGCGAGGACCGGGACGGGAGCGCCGCGGCGGGCGGAGCCGCCGAGTGGATCGTCGCGCGCGGGACCTCCCTCGCTGCGCGCGCGTCCTGGACGCGCGGGACCTCTTCGGGCGTCGAGGCGCTCGGGCTCGACGCGTCGCTCGGCGCGGCGTGGCGGAGCGCGCGCGCCTCGGCGCTCGCGAGCGCAGCGCGGTTCGTCGAGCAGCGCCCGGGAGCGGATCGCCGGGACGGCGTGCTCCTCCGCGCGGCCGCGACCGCCGCGCCGGTGGCGCGCCTCACGCTCGGGGTCGCCGCGGCGCTCGCGCTGCAGCGGGTCGCGGACGTCGAGGACGATCGGCTCTCGGGGAGCGCGCGGGCGCAGGCGCGGATCGCGGGACCGGTCGACGTCGCGGCCGAATACGCGCGCCGTGCCCCGCTCTCGGGCGAGCGGCTCGGCGCGCTCGACGCGCTTCGCGCCGAGGCCGGGGTCGCCACCGGCGAGGCGCGCCTCGCGCTCGGGTACAATCTGCTCGGCTTCGGAGGAGATGGCCTCTCGCCCGCGCGCGATACGGGTCGCGTGTACGTGCGCGCGCAGGTCGCCTACTGAACCATGGCGCGGACCTTCCGTATCGCCCTCGCCGTCGTCGCCGCCCTCGGCCCCGCGGCGGCGCGCCCGCAGTGGCGCACCGAGCCGATGCCGGTCCGGCTCGAGGCGGCCGGGCTCGACGTGCTCGCGGGCGCGTTCGTCGCGGCCGGGCAGGACGATCTGCTCGTCGTGGACCAGGCGGCGCGGACGGCCCGCCTCCGCCGGCATCACGCCCTCCTCTCGCCGCAGCCTGCGCCGTTCCCGATCGGCTCGCTTCCGCTCGCCCGATCGCTCCGCAGCGGATACCTGAGGCAGAACGGGACCGATCGGCTCGCCGACGTGGCGTCCCACTATGCGGTGCACCTGGGTGCGTCCCAGATCCAGGTCACCTTCGGGAGCGATCCCGGGACCATGGACCCCTACAGCCTGCCGTCGGTCACGGACTTCGGCGCGCCGCCCGGGGGGCTGCCGTACGTGGTCTCCTTCCTTCGGCTCCTCGCGACGTCGCCCGAGTCCGAGCAGCTCGTCTTCCCGTACTGCCTCGAGGACGTCTGCTCGAGCGTCTTCCTCATGGACTTCGGGAGCGCCGCGCTGCCCGCCGCGACGACCCGCGTCCTCCTGGCGCCGAACCTCGAGCCGATGGACACGCCGCAGCCCGAGGCGTTCCCGGTCTGGATCTCGACGACGGCCCGGGGCGGGGCCGTGGACGACGTCGCCATCGGGTCCTTCGGGACGGTCCTCCTGTACGCGCACGAGGCGCTCCCGCCGACGGGCAGCCCGACGCTCGCGGACGCCGAGCTCGGCGGCCCGATCGTCGTCGGCACGACCCAGCATCTCGGGCTCCCGTTGCCCGGGTGGCTGCCGCCGACCATCCTGCGCTTCGGCGAGGTGCACGGCGTCGCGTCGCTCGACGTGGACCTCGACGGCGAGCCGGACCTCGTGTTCGCGATGTCGTCCCCCCGGTACGCCGCCGCGGGCTCGCTCGTGT
>DASWCJ010000121.1:0-19120 GCA_036390155.1 Anaeromyxobacter sp. | reverse complement strand
CAGGATGACGAGCGCCATGGAGGACGTCTCGATCCGGTTCGCGGGCGGCGACTACGACGTCGGCGCCACGATCCGCACGACGAGGTCCGACGAGATCGGCCGGTTCGAGGGCTTCCTCGGAAACTTCCTCGCGACCATCGGCTCGACGCTGCGCGAGATCGAGAAGCGGCGGCGGCGGGACGGCTGAGGCCCGCTCACGCCGGCGGCGCGCCGGATCGCCTGAGATCGAGGAGCATCGCCGCCCACGCGGTCCGCTCGCCCGCGACGAACCGCATGCCCACGGTGGGCGTTCGCCCGGACTGCCCGGTCCAGCAGACCTCGCCGCAGACGGTCGCGAGCTGCCGTCCGGCCCCGAGGCGGACCTCGATCGGCACCCCGACCTGCGGGAGGGGTCCGGACCAGGTGAGCCCGCAGCCGTTCTCGGACACCGCGAACGTCGTCATGTAGGTGGGGCCGCGACCGGCGTAGATGACGGCCGGGACGGTGGCGAGGAGCCGCGGAGCGCGGGCCTCGTACTCGACCTTCTCTCCGCGGGCGATCGCGACGAGCCGCTCCACGGCGCGCACGCGGGTCTCGTCGGGCTCGAGCTCGATCCGGAAGGCGCCGCCGTGACGCCGCGCGCTCGCCACCCGGCCCGTGATCGTCGCGGTGACGGCAACCCCGATCGCGCCGATCCGCACGGCGACCTTCTGCCGGAGCGGGAGCGGCTCGCGAACCGTCAGCAGGAGCCGCCGCGCCTCGGGCCGCCACGCGGCGGCGAGCTCCTCGGGGCGGAAGGTGACTTCGACGGGAAACACCCCAGCGGCGGGGGGAGGAGGAGGCATCGGGCAGACCTCGAGGCGCGAACGATCGATGAGGTCTGGCGATCAGAGCAGGCTTCGCCGGCGGGTGGAAGGGGCCATTGTAGGTAGGGCGCAGCTGCGAGGCGGGCGGCCCCCTCCAACGACCGCCCGCCTCGCGCGACGCGCTACTTCCTCGGCGGCGCGAGGGCGTCGAGCCGCGCGTCGACCTTCTTCGCGTGGCGGAGCTCGCCCGCGGCGGACCGGATCTCCGTCAGGTCCCGCTGCATCTCGCTCCAGCCGTACCAGGTCACGTAGTCCGGGCTCGCGTGGAACGCGCCCTGGAACGTCCGCATCCGGTGCTCGAGGAACATGACGAAGAGCTTCTGCTCGATCGGCGTGGGCGCGTCGTGGAACGTGAGCAGGTCCGGGAAGGCGGACGCGTAGGTCGCCGGCTTCGCGAGCGTGCCGTCCTGGTAGAGCCCCGCGACGACGCGGATCGCCTCGGCCATCAGGTGGTCGGCGTCACGGATGAGCCCGTCGGAGAGCTTGAGCTGCTCCTTCGCGAAGGCCGCGCTGTGACACTTCGCGCAGGTCTCGAGCATCTTCGTGCGCTCCTTGTCGAACGCCTCCTGCGTCAGGCGCGCGACGTCGGCCGCCTTCACGACGTCGAGGCGGCCCGTCGGCTTGCCGGCCGGATCGAGGACCCCGAGGGCCTGGAGGATCGCGACCCGGTCGTCCGTCCACTGCTTGTCGCCCTCGGGCATCGGCAGGCGCACCGCGAGGAAGCCCCAGGCGGTGCGGACCTCGTGGTTGCCCTCCTGCATGTGGCAGGTCTGGCAGGTCGGCGCCGCGGCGGTCTCGGGGATCGTCTTCGTGCGCTTGAGGTCGTTGCGCACGCCGTGCTTGGACGAGTCGTACATCTCCCACTGCGGGTGATCGAAGCCCATGTGGCAGGTCTTGCAGGCCTCTGGCTGGCGCGCCTCCGCCTTCGAGAACAGGTGGCGCGTGTGGCACGCGTCGCAGCTCGCGACGCCGTAGCCGCCGGCGGTCTCCTTGAGCTCCTTCGCCTCCGCCTCGCTCTTCAGGCCGAGCTTGTGGCAGCCGCCGCAGCCCTTCAGCCCCTCGCGGACCGCGAGCGCCTGGTAGTGGAACGTCGGCATGGCCTTCGCGGCGGCCCACGCCATCGCGTGCTTGCCCTTCTTGAAGCCGGCGACCTGCGCCTCGTGGCAGGCGCCACAGGTGTCGGGCGTGGGCAGCCGCGCCTTCTTGGCGTCGTCGGCCTTCGTGTGCTCGGAGCCGTGGCAGTCGGCGCAGCCGACGCCCATCGGGTTGTGCCGCGACGCCTTCCAGTCGGCGACCACCTGCGGCGAGGTCTTCTCGTGGCACGTCACGCAGGCGCTCGTCGCGGCGCCGGACGGCTTCGGCTTTGCGGCGGGCTTGCCGGGCGAGGTGGGGGACGCGGCGAGCGCCGCGGCGAGGGCGAGGGGGGCGAGGATCATGTCGGTCGTCTCCTGCTTCGGTGAGGACGCCGCCGCCCGCCCGGAAGGGGGCCGGGCGGGCGGACGGCGTCGAGGGACTGCTCCTACTTCGCGGGCTTCACGGCGACGACGCCCCGCAGGGCGGCCTTCACCTGCGCCTGACGGGACAGGTCGATCGACTCGCCGAGGATGCGCGCGAGCTCCTGCGGCGCGTGGAAGCCCATCGAGTTCTCGGCGGCGACGAAGTCGAGGCGCCACTGCGCGGCGCGCTGCAGGTTCTCGAGCTCCTTCAGCCCCGGGTCCTTCTCCACGACCTCGCGCCACGCGGTGAGCAGGTTCGCCTTCACCTCGGCGCCGAGCTTCTTCTCCTGCTCCTCCTTCGGGAGCTTCTGGAACGCGGGCAGCGGGTCGAGGGTGGCCTTCGCCTTCGCCGTGGCGGCGTCGCGCGCCCGGTCGTCGTATGGCTTCCGCACCGCGACGATCGCGTCGATCATCGCCACGGCGGCCTGCCCGGCGCGGGTCAGGAGCGCGAAGTGCCGATCCTGGATCCCGGTGACGCGCGCCTTCAGCTCGTCGTCGCCGTAGGGGTGGCAGCCGGCGCAGGAGCGGTTCGGCGAGAGCAGCGGGCTGCGGACCCAGTGCTCCGAGATCTTCTGCGCGCCCTCGCGCTTGTACGGCATGTGGCAGTCGGCGCAGGACACGCCGCTGCGGGCGTGCACGCCGGTGCTCCAGACCTCGAACTCGGGGTGCTGCGCCTTCAGGACCTCGAAGCCGGTCTCCGCGTGGGTCCAGTCCTTGAAGCGCTTCCCCTTCACCTCGGTGGCGTCGTACAGGGCCTCCATCTGCTCGACCTTCAGCCCCTTCGCCCACGGGAAGAAGATCGTCATGCCCTTGCCGCAGAAGTACTCGACGTGGCACTGGCCGCAGGCGTACGCGCGCTTCTCCTGGCGGGTCGCGTCGAGGTTCGGGTCGTAGGCCTTCGCCCGGTCGCCCTTGCGCCACCGCTCGATGGACGGGAACGCGACGACCTCGGCGTCGGAGGCGGCCAGCTTCTGCATGCCGGCGATGAAGCCGGGGCGCGTGACGCGCAGCTCCATCGACTGCGGGTCGTGGCAATCGACGCAGGAGACCGGGTGCACCTTGCCGCCGCCGAGCTCCTGGAGCGCGTCGTGCGCCTCCCAGTAGGTCATCTCGGAGACCTTCACGAGCCCGGCCTGGATCTGCTCCGCCTTGGTCGCCTGCGGCGCGGCCTCCTTCCCGAGCTTCTCGTAGAGCGGCATGATCGAGCCGTGGCAGTGGAGGCAGTTGCCGGACTGCTTCGCCTCCTCCCGCACGTTCCGCTTCGTGTGCTCCTGGTCGAAGAGCATGTAGGCGTGGCCGCGCCGGTCGCGGTAGTCGACCGCGAAGAGGTAGCCGGCGAAGACGCGCTTCAGCCAGGGATCCCGGTCGGCCTTCTGCGGCGGCGGCTGGCCCTCGCCCCCGCTGCCCGCGCCCCCGCCGTACTTCGTGCTGGTCGCGTCGGCGGTGCGAAGGTAGCCGTCGTACTCGCGCGGCCAGTTCTTGCCCCACTTGGCCGGATCGGTGTCGGCCTCGGTGACCTCGACCACCTTCACGTACTGGTGCTTCGCCGCCTCCTTGCGCTCCGCGATGTTGGCGAGCAGGGCGGCGGCGCCGACCGCGACGAGCGCGAACACGCCGGCCACGAGGGCGACGAGGAGCCCGCGCTTCTTCTGGGGCTGGGGTTCGACGGACATGGGGTGCTCCTTGTTCGGACGGGGGACGGTACGGATCAGCGGAGGTGGCCGACGGAGGCGTGACAGCGGATGCAGGCGACGCCCGGGCCATGGGCGATGTCCGCCACGAGCTCGGCGTGGCAGCGACGGCAGTTCCCCTCGACGACCTCGCGGCTCTCGGGGCGGGCGCGAATGTTCTCGGGGTATCCACCGAGCGTGAACGCCATCGAGTGGTGGTAGCCGTTCAGCGCCTTCACCACGTACTTGGAGATCGGCCCGGCCGGCGTGTGGCAGTCATTGCAGGTCGCGACGAGGTGGTGCGGCGACGCCTGCCAGCCGGCGAGGTGACCGGCCATCACGTGGCAGTTGGCGCAGGTGGCCGGGTCGTTGCCGAGGTACGAGGAGCCCTTGGCGTAGTGGAAGGCGTACGCGCCGACCCCGAGCGCGAGGCCGAGCGTGGCGGCCAGCGCGACGGGGATCGGGAGGAGCGAGCTGCCACGGCAGGGCGTCATGGAGGCCTCGAGGTTGCCCCCACCCGTTCGCAAGCCGCGCGCCAGCGCCCCGCCCGGGCGCGCCGCGCGCAACCATGCGAAGTGAGGTGGGCCGGAAGGGGCCGCGCGCGCCGTCGCACCGCGGGCATCGGATGCGCGGCGCCGATTCCGGATGCGCGGATCCGAACGCGAAGCCCGCGCGAGCCCCTGGCCGGCCGGGCGATCCGGCCGCTCAGCGGTAGTCGTCGCGCGACAGCCCGTACGCCTTCAGCTTCTCGTACAGGTTGCGCTCCGCGATCCCGGCCGCCCGGGCCACCTCGCCCACCTTGCCCCGGTGCTGCCGCAGGAGGCGGGTGAGGTACTCGCGCTCGAACCGCTCCACGAGCCGGGCACGCGCGTCGAGGAGCGGGAGCGAGAACTCGGCCGGAGCGGCGAGGCTCGCGCTCTCGGCGGACGGCGGGCTGCCGAGCAGCGGGGCCACGGCGTCCCATCCCATCAGCGCCGCCCGCTCGCAGAGGTTCCGCAGCTCACGGACGTTGCCCGGCCACGGATAGCCGGCGGCCGCGGCGAGGACTTCTGGCGGCGGCATCGGGACCGGCCGTCCGAGCCGCTCGGCGAAGAAGCGCACGAAGTGATCCACCAGCGCCGCCACGTCGCCGGGGCGCTCGCGCAGCGGCGGAAGACGGAGCGGGATGACGTTGAGCCGGTAATAGAGGTCGTCCCGGAACTGCCCCTCCTTCACGAGCGCCTGGAGATCGCGGTTCGTGGCGCCCACCACGCGCACGTCCACCCGCTCGCTCCGCTCGGCGCCGACCCGGGTGATCTCCCGCTCCTGCAGGACGCGCAGCAGCTTCGCCTGCACGGCGAGGTCGAGATCCCCGACCTCGTCGAGGAAGAGCGTGCCGCCGTCGGCCTGCTGGAAGCGTCCCTGCCGCCGCGCCGTCGCGCCGGTGAAGGCGCCCTTCTCGTGGCCGAAGAACTCCGACTCCATCAGCTCGCGCGGGACCGCGGTGCAGTTGACCGCGACGAACGGCCCCTCGCGCCGCGCCGAGCGCCGGTGGAGGGCTCGGGCCGCGAGCTCCTTCCCGGTCCCGGTCTCGCCGCACAGGAGCACGGTGGCGTCCGCGTCCGCGACCTGCTGCACGACGCGGAAGACCTCCTGCATCGCCGGTGACCCGCCCACCAGCTCGTTGAACCCGGAGGCGCGGTCGAGCTCTCCGCGCAGCCGCTCGAGGTCGCGCCGGGCCCGCTCGTGCGCGACCGCCTGGCGGAGCACCAGCGCGAGCTCGTCCCAGCGGATGGGCTTCACGAGGTAGTGGTGGGCGCCGCGCCGGAGCGCCTGCACCGCGGTCTCGACGGTGGCGTGCGCGGTGACGAGGACGATCGGGAGCGCGGGGCGCTCGGCGTGGATCCGCTCCATGAGCGCGATGCCGTCCTCGTCCGGCATCTTCAGATCGGTCACCACCGCCAGGGGATCGCTCTCCGCGAGGCGGGCCTGCGCCTCCGCGCCGGACGAGGCGACGAGCACCTCGAACCCCTCCAGGCCGAGGTTGGCCCGGGCCACCTTCCGCGTGCCCGGATCGTCGTCCACCACCAGCACGAGCCCCTGCGCGACGCTCACGGCGCCACCTCCGCCGGGGCGGGCGCCGCGGCGAGCCGCCGGACCGGGAAGCGGAGGGTCGCGACGGTGCCGCGCCCCTCGCGACGCGCGAGCGAGAAGACGGCGCGGTGCACCCCCGCGGCCCGCTGAACGACCAGGAGCCCGAGCCCGGTGCCGTGCGCCTTGGTGGTGACGAACGGGCGCTGGACCTCCTCGAGCCGGTCCTCGGGGATGCCGCAGCCGCGATCGCGCACCTCGACCACCACGGTGCCCTCGCCCCCGGCCGCGTCGAGCCGGCTCGCCAGCTCGACGGGCGCGTCGCCGCCGGCGTCGAAGGCGTTCGAGAGGAGGTTCACGAGCGCGGCCGTGATCATCGGCGCGTCGAGATCGAGGGTGGGGAGGTCCTTCGAGAGCTCGAGCCGGACCGCGTCGGCGGGGAGCCCGCGGGCGAGCGCCGCCTTGTGGGCCGCGTCGCGGAGCACCCGGTTCACCATCGACGGCGCGTACAGCGGCTCCGCGGGGCGCGAGACCCCGAGCAGCTCACCGACGAAGCGGTTCACGCGCTCCACCTCCTCGCCGATGAGCCCGGCGTACTCGGCGACGTCCCGATCGCCGGGCAGCCGCCTCGTGAGGTACTGCGCCGCGCCGGCGATGGCGTTGAGCGGGTTGCGCAGCTCGTGGGCCACCTGCGCGGACATCTGCCCGAGGCCCGCCAGCCGCTCCGCGTCGAGGAGCCGGGTCTCGAGGTTCCGCCGCTCGGCGATGTCGCGGATCACCATCACCGTGCCGAGGTAGTCGCCGCCGACCGCGCGGACGGGCGCGTAGGTGGTCTCGTAGCGCCCCTCCTTCTCCTTGATGATCGAGTGGGCCGGACCGGAGTCGTCGCCGGCGCGCAGCCAGCCCATCACCCGTTCGAGCACGGCGTGCGTCGCGGCGGGGTGGCAGTCCTTCACGTCGCGCCCTGGACCACCCGAGAGGTTGCGCAGCACGCGCGCTGCCTTGTTCACGAGCGCGATCCGGTCCTGCGCGTCGATGAAGATGAGGCCGTCCGCCATCGAGTCGACGAGGGCCTGCATGACGTCGAGCTCGGCCCGGCGCGCCGCCCGCTCCGCCTCCGTCGTGGCGAGCGCGGCGCCGAGCTCGCGGTTCCGCTCGCCGAGCGCGCGGAGCAGGACGAAGAGCGCCCCTGCGCCCATCGCCATCGAGAAGACCGCCACCGCGGCGGTGCGCCAGGCGGAGGCCGCGAGGAGGGCGTCGAGCGCCGCCACGTCTCGCAGGAAAAGGAGGGCGGTGGCGCCGGCGACGAGCGCGGCGAGCGCCACCAGCGCCGCCGCGAGCCGGGCCTCTGGGCCGAGGGCGCGGAACATGTCCCGCATCCTAGCGCGGCCCGGACCCGGCGAGTGGACCCCGCCGCGACCTGGGGCTTCGGGCACGTTCAGCGCCCGTGCCCCCGGTGCTCGCCGCGCATGCGCTCGTGCTCGCCGCCGTGGCGCGGGCCGTTTGCGCGGGCCGGGTGCCGCTCGCCGACGCCGGTCCGGTAGTAGGCGGGGGCCCTCGCCCATCCACGCGGCCCCCAGACGCGCGGGCCGATCCAGCCGCGGTACGGACCCCACCCGCGGTAGCCGCCCCAGCCCCAGTAGCCGCCCACGCGGAACCACGGCTGCGCGAACCAGACGAACAGCCGCGGGCCGCCGACGCCCCACCGCGGTTGCGGACCGTAGCCGTACACCCAAGGTGCAATCACCCAGCGCCAGCCGTACACCGGGTAGTAGACGAACTGCTCGGGGAAGACCTGCGGATCGCCGGGGACGAAGACGAACTGCCGAGCGTACGGGAGGTAGAGCCAGCCGTACTGCGCCGTCCACACCCACCGGCCGGCCGGCGCGGCCGCCGGCTGCGGCGCGGGCGGCGGCGGCGCGTTCGCCTGCGGCGGCCCGGGCGGCTCGTTCGGGGGCGGCGGCGGCGTCTCGGACGGTGCGGGCGGGAGGTCCTGGGGGGCCTGGGAGTCCGGCGGCGGCGTCGCCTCCGGCGTGGCCGAGGGCTGCGCGAGGGCGAGGCCGGGCACGGCTGCGATCAGGAGGGCGAGCCGGACGGAGCGGTGCATGCCCATGGAACAACCGACCCTTGCAGAGGTTACGGCGCGCCCCCATCGGGCGCAGCCTCGGCCGCGCCGCTCACGCTCGCCTGCCGCGCCGCTCGAGCAGCTCGAGCAGCCGCGTCGTCGTGTTCCAGTTCCGGATCGTCAGCTGCTCCTAGACGGACGCGCCCCCGCGCGGGGTCCCTCCCGAACGCGCCGTCCGGGGCGTCGTGCGGGCGGGCGTTGATCCGACGCGCACCCACGGTTAGCGCTCCGGGGCGTAATCGAACGCATCCACTCGTGGTGCCGGAGACCCCCATGTCCCGCTCGCTCCTCCGCCGTCGCCTTCCGCCCGTCTGGATCGCCGCGGCGCTCTTCGCCGCTCTTCTTCCCGGCCGCGCCCTCGCAGCGAAGGATCGGATCGTCATCGGCGCGACGCTCCCGCTCACCGGCAGCGAGGCGCGCGTCGGCGGCTTCTTCAAGGAGGGCTACGAGCTCGCCTTCGAGGAGGTGTCGAAGAAGGGCGGTCTCGACGTGGGCGGCCAGAAGCTCCCGGTCCGGCTCATCCTCCTCGACGACACGAGCACGCAGGCGACGGCGGTGAGCCTCGCCGACCGGCTCGTGAACAGCGACAAGGTGGACTTCCTGCTCGGCACCTACGCGAGCCACCTCGTCGAGGCCCAGTCCACCGTCGCGGAGGAGAACAAGGTCCCGTACGTGAACGGAGGCGGCGGCGCGACCAAGATCTACACGCGCAAGTTCAAGTACCTCTTCGGCCTGCTCTCGCCGGTCGAGCTCCTCGGCCACACGCTCATGTCTTGGGTGGACGAGCAGCAGAAGGCGGGGAAGCTGCCGAAGCCCGCGAAGATCGCGCTCGTCTGGGAGAACACCGCGCATGGGAAGGACTTCCGCAAGGGCGTCGCCGACTTCGCGAAGAAGAGCGGGGGCGCCTACTCCGTCGCGGTGGACGAGTCCTTCGAGCTGAATGGCAAGGACTTCGGTGCGCTCCTCGGCAAGGTGAAGGCGGCCGGGGTGGATCTGTTCCTCGTGGACGCGCACCTGCCGGACTACATCACCATGCAGCGCCAGTACGTCGCCGCCGGCCTGTGCCACAAGGTCGTCACCTACGGCGCGCGCGGCGCCGAGAAGGACGCGATGCAGGCGATCGGCCCGGAGCACACCACGTACATCCTCTCCGGCGTGTGGTGGTCGGCGCAGCTCGCCGCGAAGCCCGGGCTCTCGCGCGACTTCGTCACCGCCTTCAAGGCCAGGTACGGGCGCGATCCGGAGTGGTTCCAGGCGCTCGGCTACGAGTCGGCCCGGGTGCTCTTCACCGCGATCCAGCAGGCGGGGAAGGTGGACCGCGAGGCGGTGCGGGAGATGCTCCAGGCGATGAACCTGCCGTCGATGCTCCCGGGCGGCACGGTCGAGTTCAAGCCGGAGTTCGGGAACCAGGTCCAGAACGCCTTCGTCGTTCAGCAGAACCAGCCCGACGGCAGCGCACCCATCATCTACCCGAAGGAGGTGGCGACGGGCGCCGGCACCGCGGCGAACCCGAAGTGCGCGAAGTAGCCCTTGGCGCGCCTCGTCGACCTCGCCGTCTCGGCGGTGCTCCTCGCCGGGCTCTACGCCACCATGGCGTACGGGCTCGGCCTCATCTACGGCGTCCTGCGCGTCGTGAACCTCGCGCACGGCGGGGTCATCATGGCGGGCGCCTACCTCGGCTGGGTCCTGTACGGCTGGGTCGGGCTCGATCCGTACCTCTCCATCCCGATCGTGGTCGGCGTGACGTTCCTCCTCGGGATGGGCCTGTACCGGGGCCTCGTCCGCCATCTGCCGCGCGGGCCGGCCGGCGGCCCCGCCTCGCTCCTGCTCCTCTTCGGCGTCTGGCTCGTGCTCCGCAACGCCGCCTACCTCCTCTTCACCGGGAACGACCAGTCGATCCGGACGGCGTACTCGACCCGCGCCATCTCGCTCTTCGGGACCTGGGTCGACGCGAGCCGGCTCGCGGTGCTCGCGATCGCGGTCGTGACCCCGCTCCTGCTGCACGCGATCCTCTGGCGGACCCACCTCGGGCGCGCGATCCGCGCGGTCGCCCAGAACGCGGACAGCTGCACCCTCGTCGGCATCGACGTCGAGCGCATCTACACGATCACCTTCGGGATGGGGACTGCGCTCGCCGGCCTCGCCGGGCTCCTCTCCGCGACCATCTTCTCGTTCAACCCGGGCTTCGGCTCGGGCGAGCTCCTCAAGTCGTTCGTGGTCGTCGTGCTCGGCGGCCTGGGGAGCGTGCTCGGCACCGGCGTCGCCGCCCTCATCCTCGCGGTGGTCGAGGTCTTCGCGATCCTGGTCCTCCCGTCCTACCTCACGGCGGCGGTCGGGTTCGTGATGCTCGTCCTCGTCCTCGTGGTCCGGCCGGGCGGCCTCTTCGGCCAGCGGGTGCTCGGGTGAGAGCGCTCCTCGGCGCCCGGGCCGCGATCGCCTTCGCGGTCGTGGTCGCGGCGCTCGCGCTCCTCCCGGTCGTCCTCGACCTGTCGCCCTACGACCGGAACCTCCTCACCCTCGCGTTCCTCATGATCGCCGGCTCGCTCGCCTGGAACTGGATGGGCGGCTACCTCGGCCAGGTGAGCTTCGGCCACGCCGCGATGTTCGGGATCGGCGGCTTCGTCGCCGCGCGGCTCATGATGGAGCCGAGCCCGATGCCTCCGCTGCTCGCCTGGCTCCTCGGCGGCGTTGCGGCGGGGGTCTTCTCGCTCGGCGCGCACCCGACGCTGCGGCTCCGCGGCCCGTACTTCTCGATCGCGACCATCGGGGTCGGCGAGGCGTCGCGCCTGGTGTTCACCTGGTGGGAGGACTTCACCGGCGGCGCGTCGGGGCTCTCGCTCCCGATCGACATCGCCCTGAAGGCGCGCCTCTACTGGTGGGCGCTCGGGCTCGCCGCGCTGGTCGTGATCGCGTCCTTCCTCCTCCGCCGCTCGGCCTTCGGGCTGCAGCTCCTCGCGATCAAGGCGGACGTCGACGCCGCCGCGGACGTCGGCGTGAACGCCACCTTCAGCCAGGACGTGGTGATGGTCCTCTCCGGCGCGGTGGTCGGCCTCACCGGCGCGCTCTACGCGTCCTTCTTCGCGTTCATCGAGCCGTCGGACATGTTCGGCTTCGACCGGTCGATCGCCTTCGTGCTCATGTCGGTCATCGGCGGGGTGGGGACGATCCTCGGCCCGGCGCTGGGCGCGATCGTCTTCGTGCTCCTGCGCCAGTTCCTGCTCGCGTCGTACCCGCAGCTCTACCTCGGGCTCTACGGGGTCCTCCTCATCCTCATCATCCTGTTCGAGCCGCTCGGGCTCACGGGGCTCGGCCTCCGCGCGCTCCGCGCGTGGCAGCGGCGCCGCCCGCACGGTGGCGCACCGAGGACGGTGGCCGCGCCATGACGAGCCCCGACTCCGCGACGAATCCACGCTCCTCTTCGGGGGCCCCGGGGGGCGACGCCCCCCTCCTCGCGACCCGCGCTCTCTCGAAGACCTTCGGCGGCCTCAAGGCGGTGGACGCCGTGGATCTCGAGCTGCGGCAGGGCGAGATCCTCGGCGTCATCGGCCCGAACGGCGCCGGAAAGACCACGCTCTTCAGCCTCATCGCGGGCTCGATCGCGCCGACCTCGGGCGAGGTCCAGCTGCGCGGGTGGAAGGTGTCCGGGCGCCCCGCCTACAAGCTCGTGCGCGCGGGCGTGGTGCGGACGCACCAGATCGTGCGCCCGTTCCCGAACCTCACCGTCGCGGAGAACGTGACCGTCGGCGCGATCCACGGCGCCGGGCGTGCCCCCGGCCCGGCGAGGGAGCGGGCCGCGGAGGTGCTCGCGTTCGTCGACCTCGCCGATCGCGCGCGCGACCTCCCGGGCACCCTGACGCTCGCCGGCCGCAAGCGGCTCGAGCTCGCGCGGGCGCTCGCGATCGTCCCGGAGGTGCTCCTCCTCGACGAGGTCGTCGCCGGCGTGAACCCCGCCGAGGCGATGCGGCTCGCCGGCCTCATCCGACGGATCCGCGACGAGCGCGGCGTGTCGATCGTGATGATCGAGCACGTGATGCCCGCGGTGATGTCGCTCTCCGACCGGATCGTCGTCCTCGACCACGGCAAGAAGATCGCCGAGGGCGCGCCGGCGGAGGTGGCCGCGGACCCGCTCGTCATCGAGGCGTACTTCGGCAAAGGGGCCGGTGGAGCGAGGGCATGAAGGGCGATCCGATGCTCCAGCTCGACGGCATCGACGTCGGCTACGGCGACGTCCAGGTGCTGTACGGGCTCTCGCTCGAGGTCCGCGAGGGCGAGCTGGTGACGCTCCTCGGGTCGAACGGCGCCGGGAAGACCACGACCCTGCGGGCGATCTCGGGGCTCCGGCCGCCGCGGGCCGGCGACATCCGCTTCCGCGGGCGATCGCTCGTCCGCGTGCCGGCGGCGGCGCGCGCCGAGCTCGGCATCGCCCTCGTGCCGGAGGGGCGCGAGCTCTGGCCCGGGCTCACCGTCCGCGAGAACCTCGAGCTCGGCGCCTACCATCCACGGGTGCGCGCCCACGCGGCCCGGAACCTCGACCGGGTCCTCACGCTCTTTCCGCGGCTCGGCGAGCGGACGCGCCAGCTCGCGGGCAGCCTCTCGGGCGGCGAGCAGCAGATGTGCGCCATCGGCCGCGCGCTCATGTCCGAGCCGATCCTCCTCATGCTCGACGAGCCGAGCCTCGGGCTCGCCCCGGTCCTCGTCGAGCAGGTGATGCGGACCATCGCGGAGCTGCACGCGACCGGGCTCACCGTCCTCCTCGTCGAGCAGAACCTCCGCAAGGCGCTCGAGATCGCGGAGCGCGGGACGGTCATCGAGACCGGCCGCGTCCGGCTCGAGGGGACGAGCGCCGCCCTCGCCGCGAACCCGGAGATCCGGGCCGCGTACCTCGGGATCTGACGCGCCAATGGCCGACGCCGCCCGCAAGGCATGGGACACCGCGCGCCGGAGCCGGGCCGCCCGGCTGGAGCGGGCGCGGGCGGTGGCGCCGGAGCGCCACGTGGCGGCCGAGCGCGTGCCGGCGCTGCTCGAGGCGATCCTCGAGCCGGGCGACCGCGTCTGCCTCGAGGGGAACAACCAGAAGCAGGCCGACTTCCTCGCCCGCGCGCTCCTCCAGGTCGATCCGGCGCGGGTCCACGACCTGCACCTCGTCCTCTCCGTCCTCGCGCTCCCCGAGCACGTCGCCCTCTTCGAGCGCGGGATCGCCCGGCGGGTCGACTTCTCGTTCTCGGGCCCGCAGGCGGTCCGGCTCGCGCAGCTGGTGAAGGCGGGGAAGATCGAGATCGGGGCGATCCACACCTACCTCGAGCTGTACGCCCGCTACTTCGTGGACCTGACGCCGCGGGTGGCGCTCGTCGCCGCGCTCGCCGCCGACGCGGACGGGAACCTCTTCACCGGCCCGAACACCGAGGACACGCCGGCCATCGTGGAGGCGACGGCGTTCAAGGACGGCCTGGTGGTCGCGCAGGTGAACGAGCGCGTCGACCGGGTCCCGCGGGTGGACGTCCCCGGGGACTGGATCGACTGGGTCACCGTCGCGCCCACGCCGAGCACGATCGAGCCGCTCTTCACGCGCGACCCCGCGCGCGTCGGCGAGGTGCAGGTGCTGATGGCGATGATGGTGCTGCGCGGGATCTACGCGGAGTACGGCATCGACCGGCTCAACCACGGCATCGGCTTCGACTCGGCCGCGATCGAGCTCCTCCTCCCCACCTACGGCGAGGCGCTCGGGATGCGCGGCCGCGCCTGCCGCCACTGGGCGCTCAACCCGCACCCGACGCTCATCCCCGCGATCGAGGCCGGGTTCGTCGAGTCGGTCCACGCCTTCGGCTCCGAGCTCGGGATGGAGCGGTACGTCGCGGCCCGGCCCGACGTGTTCTTCACCGGACGCGACGGGAGCCTCCGCTCGAACCGCGCCTTCTCGCAGACCGCGGGGCACTACGCCTGCGACCTCTTCATCGGCTCGACGCTCCAGATGGACCTCGCCGGCAACAGCTCGACCGCGACCACGAGCCGGATCACCGGGTTCGGCGGCGCGCCGAACATGGGCGCCGACGCGCGCGGCCGCCGACACCCGAGCGCGGCGTGGCTCCGGGCCGGGCGGGAGGCGCAGGGCGACCCGCGGGCGATGCCGCGGGGGCGCAAGCTCGTCGTGCAGCTGCTCGAGACGTTCCGGGAGCACATGGAGCCCGCCTTCGTCGAGCGCCTCGACGCGTGGGCGCTCGCCGCGCAGCTCGGGATGGAGCTGCCGCCGGTGATGATCTACGGCGACGACGTCAGCCACGTCGTGACGGAGGAGGGGATCGCGAACCTGCTCCTCTGCCGGACGCCGGAGGAGCGGGCGGACGCGATCCGCGGCGTCGCCGGGTACACGCCGGTGGGGCTCGCCCGGTCGCGCAGCGCCGTCGAGAACCTGCGCGACCGCGGGATCGTCCGGCGCCCGGAGGACCTCGGGATCGACGTCCGGCAGGCGACGCGCGAGCTGCTCGCGGCGCGCTCGGTGAAGGACCTCGTCCGCTGGTCGGGCGGGCTCTACGACCCGCCCGCGCGCTTCCGGAGCTGGTGAGGAGGGAGCGATGGAGTGCCTCGTGTTCGAGCTCGAGTCCGCGCCGGCGCCGGGTGGGCGGCGGTCGCCCGTCGTCGTGGGGGTGGTCGCCTCCGGGAACCTCGAGGTGCTGGTCGAGCCGGCGGAGGCCGCGGGCCGGTGCCGGGTCGAGGTCGCGACCACCGCGGAGGGGTTCCGCGAGATCTGGGAGGCGGTGCTCCGCGACTTCGCGGCCCGGCGCGCGCTCGCCGGGCTCTCGCTGTCGGTGAATGACGCGGGGGCGACGCCGGCGGTGGTCGGCCTCCGGCTCGACCAGGCGGTGGAGGAGTACCTGGGAGGCGCGTGACGGCGCACACGTTCATCGCGGCGCGGACCTCGTTCCGCGAGGAGAGCGCGCGGCGGCGGCTCGCCGCGCTGCTCGATCCCGGCTCGCTCACCGAGCTCCTCGGGCCGGCGGAGCGGATCACGAGCCCCCACCTCGCCACCCTCGGGCTGCCGGTGGCGTTCGACGACGGCGTCGTCGTGGCGGAGGGGACGCTCGAGGGCGCGCCGGTGCTGGCGGCGAGCGAGGAGGGCGCCTTCATGGGCGGCGCCGTGGGCGAGGTCCACGGCGCGAAGCTCGTGGGGCTCCTCCGGCGCGCCCGCCGCAGCCGGCCGGGCGGCGTCGTCCTTCTCCTCGACTCGGGCGGGGTCCGGCTGCAGGAGGCGAACGCGGGGCTCGTCGCGGTCTCGGAGGTGATGCGGGCGGTGCTCGAGACCCGGGCCGCGGGCATCCCCGTCGTGGGGCTCATCGGCGGCTCGTGGGGCTGCTTCGGCGGCATGGGCATCGTCGCCCGCTGCTGCGACGGGCTCGCCGCGAGCGAGGAGGCGCGGCTCGGGCTCTCCGGACCGGACGTGCTCGAGGCGACGAAGGGCGTCGAGGAGCTCGACGCCTCGGACCGCGCGCTCGTCTGGCGGACCTACGGCGGGAAGCACCGCTGGATCCTGGGGGAGGTGGACCTCCTCGTGGACGACGACGCCGCGGCGTTCCGGGCGGCCGCGGTGGAGCTCCTCGGTCGGCCCCGCTCGCTCTCGCGCGAGGCGCTCGAGGGCGAGCAGGCGCGCCTCGCCGCGCGGGTCGCCGTCGCGGGGACCGCCCCGGACGCGGCCGACCTGTGGCGACTCGCCGGGGCCGATCCCGCCGCGCTGCCCATCCTCGAGGCCGGGGCGTTCCGCGACGCGGCGGCCGGCGCGCGCCGGCTCCTCGCGACGGCGTCGCCGCCGGCACGGGATCCGCTCGGCGAGGGGGCGCGGCTCGAGGATCCCGTCCTCGACGCCCTCTTCCCCGCCGGGCACGAGGTGCGCGAGGCGGCGGGCGTCCTCCGCGGCGCGGGGCGCGGGCCGGCGGGCGCGGTCGCCGTGCTCGGGAGCCGCGGCGGCGCCGAGCTTGGCGTCGAGGCGGCGCTCGCGCTCTCCGCGGAGGTCCTCCGCGTCGTGCGCGAGCACCCGGGCCGTCCGATCCTGGCGCTGGTCGACTCCCGCGGCCAGCGCATGACCCGCCGCGACGAGGTCCTCGGGCTGAACGGGCTCCTCGGCCATCTCGCCGCGTGCGTCGAGGCGGCCCGCCGCGCCGGACATCGGGTCGTCGCGCTCGTGCGGGGCGACGCGGTGAGCGGCGGCGTCCTCCCGCTCGGCTTCATGGCCGACGAGGTGTACGCGCTCGAGGGCGCGAACCCCTGGGTGATGAGCCTCCCGGCGATGGCGCGCGTGACGAAGCTCCCGATCGAGCGGCTCGAGGAGCTGTCGCGGACCTCGCCGGTCCTCGCGCCGGGGCTCGACGGCTTCCTCCGGCTCGGGGCGATCGAGTCGGTCTGGCGTCCGCCCCTCGCTGCCGCGCTCGCCGCGGCGCTCGCGGCCGCGCCGGGACCGGACGCGAGGGCGGACCGGGGCCGCGCCCGCGGCGGGAGGCTCCTCGCGGCGGAGGTGGCGGCCCGCGTCGCGGGAGGCGCCGATGTACGGTGAGCGCGTGCCGCGGCGGCACCAGCTCGTCTGGCTCGCTCGGGGCTGGGAGGAGCACGTCGTGTCGATCGCGGCGGAGGCCGCGCCCCACGTCGCCGCCTGGGTCGCCCGCGGGCTCCCGCTCGTCGCGACCCGCCAGGACCCCTCGTGCCCGGGCGCGGTCGCGCTCGGCCTCGCCCGGCCGCCGGGCTCACGCGTGCGCCGGATCGCGGTGCGCGTCACGCCCGCGGCGCTCGACCGGTCCGCCCCGCCTCCGCGCCTCTCCGACGCCCTCGCGAGCGCGCCCGCCGCGTGGCGCGCCCCGCTCCGCGCGCTCGACCTCGAGGCCCGCGACGCCGGGCTCGTGCTCCGCGTCCACGGCTCGCTCGCCTGGCAGCACCTGTCGGGCGAGCCGTACCTGTCTCCCAGCTCGGACGTGGACCTCCTCGTCCGTTCGCGCGACCCGGCCGCCCTCGCGCGCGCCCTCGAGCTCCTCGGGCGTCACGGTGCGGGCCCACCGCGCCTCGACGGCGAGCTCCTCCTGCCCGGAGGCCGCGCCGTCGCCTGGCGTGAGCTCGCGGGCGGCGGGGCGCGAGTCCTCGTGAAGACCGCGGACGCGGTCGCGCTCGTGCCGCGGGCGCGCGTCGAGGCGGCGTTCCGGGAGGCCGTGCCGTGAGCGCGCGCATCGCGATCGCGGCCGAGGTCGTCGGGCGCCATGCCGTCGCGGCGCTGCGGGAGGAGCTCGAGACCCATCCCAAGCCCGGGCTCGTCTCCCCCGGTGATCCGGGCGCGCACGGCGACATGGACGCGCGGACGTTCGAGGCGAGCGTGCGGGCGCTGCGCGGGTACTTCCCGGCCGTCGCGCGCGCGGCGGCGGAGGGGGCGGACCTCGGCGCGCTCCGGGCGCTCGGGGTCCGAGCGGAGCACGCGATGCTCCGGGCGACGGACGGCGTGAACACGCATCGCGGCGCGATCTTCCTGCTCGGCGCCGTCGCGGCGGCGGCCGGGCGGCTCGCGGCCCGGGGCGAGGTCTCGAGCGCGCCCGCGGTGCGCGAGGAGCTCCGGTTGGTGTTCTGCGGCGCCATCCTGCGGGACCTCCCGCGCCCGCGCGACACGCACGGCGCGCTCGTCGAGCGGCGGCACGGCGCGGGCGGCGCGCGCGGGGAGGCGGCGGCCGGTTTCCCGCACCTCTTCGAGGTGACGCTGCCGGCGCTCGAGGACGCGCTCCGCCGGGGCGCCCCCCGGCGCGCGGCGGCGGTGCAGGCGCTCCTCGCCTGCGTCGCGGTCCTCCCGGACACGAACCTGCTCTGGCGCGGAGGGCCGGCGGGCCTCGCGTTCGCTCGCGCGGGGGCGCGGGCGTTCCTCGGCGCGGGCGGCGTCCACCGCGCCGGATGGGAGCTCCGCGCGCGCGCGCTGCACGAGGCGCTCGTCGCGCGACGGCTCTCGCCCGGGGGGAGCGCCGACCTGCTCGCCGGGGCGCTCTTCCTGCACCGGCTCTCCTCGGTCGCGGCGGAGGTGCGCGCCGCCTGAGCGGGCGCGATCCCCCGTTGGCCCGCGGCCTCGCGATCCTCTGCCCCGGTCAGGGCTCCCAGCACCCGGAGATGCTCGACCTCGCCGCCGCGACGCCGGAGGGCGCCGGCTTCCTGAGCCGCGCCGCGGCCCGGCTCGGCTGGGATCCGCTCGCCCGCGCGCGCGCGGGCGGGCCCGGGATCTTCGCGAACGCCGAGGCGCAGCCGCTCGTCTGCGCGACCGAGCTCGCGACCTGGGCCGCGCTCGCGCCCCGGCTTCCGGCGCCGACCGTCTTCCTCGGCTACAGCCTCGGGGAGCTCGTCGCGCACGCGTGCGCGGGCGGGCTCGACCCCGTGGACACCGTGCTCCTCGCGCGCCGCCGCGCCGAGCTCATGGACGCCGCGTCGCCGCCTGGCGCGGGGCTCGTCGCGCTTCGTGGCCTCCCGCTCGCGCGGGTGGAGGCGCTCGCCGCGGCCGCGGGCGCGGAGGTCGCGATCGTGAACGGACCGGACCACGCCGTCGCGGGCGGAGGCGGGGCCGCGCTCGACGAGCTCGAGGCGCGCGGGGCGCGCGCGGGCGCGACCACGGTCCGGCTTCCGGTCTGCGTCGCGGCGCACACGCGCCTCCTCGCCGGTGCGGTCGCGCCGTTTGCCGCCGCGCTCGAGGCGTCGGGGCTCCGCGCGCCCGCGGTTCCCGTCCTCGCCGGCACGACGGCGGACCTCATCGCGACCCGGGCGGAGGCGATCGCCGCGCTGTCGGCGCAGCTCGCGACCCGCCTCGAGTGGGAGCGCTGCCTCCTCGCCGCGCACGAGCTCGGCGGTACGACCTTCCTCGAGCTCGGCCCGGGCGCCGCGCTCTCCAGGATGGCCCAGGAGCGCTTGCCGGAGGTG
>DASWCJ010000120.1:0-18212 GCA_036390155.1 Anaeromyxobacter sp. | reverse complement strand
CCGACGGCTCGCTCTCCTCGGGGTGCGCGCGCGTAGTCGCGGGTCATCGCGATATGGCTTCCGGCCTCGTCGATGAACACGAGGCGCTGTGGATCGAGGTTCTTCGCGAGCTCGATGAACCTGCGGCGGAGCTCCTGGATCCTGGGCTCCGCCTGCTCCGTGGCCGTCAGGCTCTTTTTTTTCGCGTCAGGCCGAGCTGGCGCAGCGTACGCCCCATCGCCGAGCAGCTCACTTTGGTCCCCGAACGCCGCCAGAACTCCTCCGCGACCTCCGGGATCGTCAGATCGGACTCCTCTTTCACGATCTGCTGCACCAGCTGCCGCTGCTCGGGCGTGACGCGCGGCGGATTCCCGCTCTTGTGCGGCAGTGGATCCAGGCTGCCTGTCTCTCGATGTCGCCGCTTCCACCGGTGGACCGTCGCCTCGCCGATCCCGAACAGCGCGGCGACCTCGTGGTCCGTCATCTCGCCGACCTCGAACGCCCTCACCACCCGCTCACGCAGATCCACCGAGTACGCCCACACGCCCATCGCCACCTCCCGGGCGCAGCAGATCAAAGCCGCGGGATCGGGTCAAGCGGCCGGCGCTGTAAGATGCGGCCGAAACATTTGGCGTTGAGGGCGCTCTCGCTCAAGCTCACGTTCAGAATGGCGTGATGCGCCTGGACCGGATACTTACGGAGCGTATCTGGGGGAGGGGAGCCGTTTGGAACCTGGAGCGAGGGGGCAGCCGCGCATGGAAGACGTAAAGTCTCAGTTACTTCGTTATTGCGAAGATAGGATGACGCGAGCACGAGCGTACGGCGATGGACACATCTCGATGAAACGGGCTGCTGAAGTGCCGTACGGCCTAGTTTCCCGTGATAAGGCCGCCTTTGGCGGACGAGCAGCGCTGCTCGGTGGCCACTTCACAAGGGACACGACCATCGATCAAGACATGGCGAGAGCCCTGGTAGGTTTTCCCCGATTCCAGAATGTCAGGCAACACATCGACGGGAAGGCAAGGGTTCTCGGGCTTGCTGATGAGCTAGCCGCGGCCGTATGTGCCGACGACTCATTCACGATCGATTCCGTCCGGTGGGTACACTATTCTGGAATCGCCATCGATCTTCTAGAAGGGCGCACTCCTCCAAAGGTTACGGTCGCAGTTCTGGATGGTCTGATTGTCGACGCGGAACTCCGGCTGGCAGCCAACCTGGTCATCCGCCCAATGAGACCATATGACCGCGCCGTATTCGCCGTGAACGATGTTGTGCCGCCATATCTTGCGGCCACCCGGCGCGCGAGTGGGATTGAACTCATCGACAGCGGCACCGCCGACGTTCACAAGCACATAGTCTCGGCCGTCGTTCAGGCGCTGCGCACGTGGTGTGCGGGACCGGTCTCCTGGCTGGCGATTCACACGGGACCGCAGCTTGACCGCGGCGGCGATATGATCCTTCGCGAAGTCGCGCCGAGGACGCCCTGTCCGCCCCACTGTCTCGACGACCCAGCGGGATTCGCCACCATGTGGCGCGAAGCTCACGACTCCTTCGTCAACCCCGACGGGCGATTCGCTGTCGCCCTCACTCGCCTTGAAGTGATGTGCGATCTTCCGCGACCCCACGACCACGTGCTCGACCAGATGATCATTCTGGAGGGCCTACTCCTGGAGGATGCCCCACAGTCTGAGATCGGCTATCGCCTAACGCAAAGAGCGGCGCTATTTCTCCGTGATGACGCCAAATCCCGGCGTGAGGTGCGGGAGACAGTGAAACAGGTATACGGATTACGATCGAAGATCGCCCACGGTAAGAAGCTCAAGCCAGCGTACTCCGCTGCGATCGCAGAGGCCCACGGCCTCACTCGGGAACTCATGCGTAAGTATGCGGCACTACTCGCGCGGCGCCGGCAGGCCGGGTTGACTCTTAATCTCAGCGACGAACTCGACAACGCCATCATGTCGGCCCCCGTCAGGTAACGGGAGGCCTGGCCGCCAATCGGTCCGTCGCCTCATCGTGCACGTGCGTCGTTCGGTACGGACTCTTGGAGCGACAAGTTCTCGGCGTTCACGCTGGCCACGGCCTGGCTCTGGACCTCGGGCGTCGTCGGCCACGCCTTCGGGAAGCAACCTCCGCAGACTGACAACACGAAGCAGCCGCTGCCGTAGACGGACCGTCTAATCGTCCGTTCGGCAAAAGGCGTACGTCTGACCCTTGTGGACCCCGAAGCAGACCTCGTACTTGTGCCCGGCCTCGCACCATCCCGGGACGACGATGAGGTCGCCGCGGCCGCCCCAGGTCGAGCAGCTTCGGCGGTTACAGCGCGTGGTCGAGAGTTTCGCCGCCCACGAGAAGTGACCCACCTCCGCTCAGGAGAAGAGGTCCAGGCCAGGATCAGAATCGCCACTCGCGCGATGTGCCCGCGATGGTGAGCTGCTGATGGTGCGGATTCCGGCCAGGCCGATCGGCCATTCCGGCCGATGCCGATCACCCGTTCCGGCAAGGCGATCACCCGGGGCGCGACGCCGCTGGGTAGGTCTACTTCGCCGGCTTCTGGACCTTGGTCAAGTCGCCTTTCGCCTTCCTGAGCGACTCGCCGCGGAGCTTCACCTTATGTGCGTTGTGGATGAGGCGGTCGTAGACGGCGTCGGCGATGGACTCGTCGCCGATGATGGGGTGCCAGCTCTTGGGGTCAAGCTGGCTGGTGGTCGACGACGTGCTCGGCCGCGAGCGTGACACACCGTGAGGTCACGTTTAGTTGGTGATCCCTCACCGGCGCCTTCGGGATCAGGCTGGAGTCGCCTAGGGCTCGGGACCGCGCTGGCGAGGTACCCGTGCGCGCGACCGGTTACTACTCAGTAGTATAGCTACATGATAGTATGGCCGAGTGAAGCGCAGCGAGCCCTCGGCCGCGGCATGCGCGGCGGCGCGCGCGTCTACTACCTCGACCTGCCGCGCCGGGGCGTCACGCACCTGCTCGCGATCTTCGGAAAGCGCGAGAAGAGCGATCTCACGCCGGCCGAGCGGCGGCAGGTCGCGGCGCTCGTGAGGGAACTCAAGAAGGAAGAGGAGAAGCCATGAAGCGGAAGACCACGAAGGCCAGCGCATTCTCGAAGCTCAAGGCCGGGCTCGAGGACGCCATCGCGTACCACCGGGGCGCCCGGCAGCTGACGGTGCGCGATGTCGAGCTGAAGCCCCCCGCGCCCATGGGCGCGAAGGAGGTGCTCGCGGTGCGCGCCCAGCTGCGGGTCTCGCAGGCCGCGTTCGCCCGGATCCTCAACGTGAGCCCTCGGACCGTACAGGCCTGGGAGACGAACGCGCGGCGCCCGTCGGATGCGGCGCTCAAGCTGCTTTCGGTCGCCAAGAAGAATCCAGAGGTCCTCCTCTGATAGGCCCACGGACGATCGTTTCACCATGAGCAGATTTTGACGGCTCCACCGGCGCCGCGCGCGGCGCCGGGTGGATCGGAGGAGCTACTTCGTCAGCTCACGGATGAGCGCCTGGACATCGGGAACGCCGATCCCGGTCACCTGGTCATAGCCGGGCCCCGCCTCGTAGTGGCCATTCGTGCCCTGAGTGATCTCCCGGAAGCAGGCGCTTCCGATGAGAGGGTAGAGAAGCGGATTCAGGAACGGCAGCGCCGGCTTCTTCGCCTTCTGCCGGGCCTCGTTGAGGAGGGCCGAGATCCCCGCCCACACCGGGGCGCTCCAGCTCGTGCCGCCGATCGTCTGCCGCTTCCCCTGGAGCCACACGAAGGCTCCGAACTCCGGGTCGGCGGTGATGCTGACGTCGGGCACGAGGCGCTTCGTGCCGTGCGGCACGCCTCCTCCCTTCTGCCAGCTCGGCCGGGCGAAGAAGATGCTCTTCCCGCCGCCGCTCCCTGACCAGGCCCGCTCCGCGCCGACCTGACCACCGGCGGCGAGCCGCAAGCTCGTCCCGCCGACCGCTACGACGCAGGGGTCCGACGCCTCGTACTCGACCTGGAGCGGCCCGCTCGATGACTGACCATTGGTGTCCGGGTTCGAGCCGGCATCCCCGCTCGAGACGAAGACGTTGACGCCCGCCGCCGCCAGGCGGAGGAACTTCTGGTGCTGGGTGGCGACCTCGTCCCTGGACATGAACGTCTCGCCCAGACCGAGGCTGATCGACAGCTGTCGCATCGCCGGGTGCGCGGGAAGGTCTGCGAGGATCTGGTCGAGCGCCCGGTCGAGGTCGACGAAGGCGAGGGACCCGCTCGCGTAGATGCGTACCGTCGCTCCGGGCGCGATCCCACTCGACCACTCGACGTCGAGCGTCTCCTCGCCCTCGATCGATGGCAGCGGGCCGCCTCCAACTTGCACCTTCTCGATCTGCTTGAGCGCGACGTCGAGGCCGTTGTGCTTCCAGAAGGCCTGGAGGTCGGCGTCATGGGGGAAAGTGTCGATGAGGATCCCGATCGTCTGCCCCTTGCCGGTCACCTGGAGGCCGCCGGCGTTGTAAGCCTTGAGGATCTCGGAGACGAGGTAGGGCGGCGCATTGACCACGTTGGGCGACGGCCCCTCGAACGCGCGGTTGTCGCTCTCGAGGAGCAGGCGCCGCAAGTGCTTGTGGGCGCGCCGGAAGGGCTGCAGCCCCACGATGGCGTGGACGCCCGCGCCGACGTCGGCGGGAAGGCTCGGCGCGTTGCGCGCCGCCGAGTAGGTGAGGCCGTCCTTCGTCACACGCACCATCTCGACGCCGAGGGTCTTCTCGATGGTGTCGACGGTCGCCCGCGCATAGACGCTGGTCCGATCGGGCGTCGTGTGCGTGACGTCGAAGCCCTGCGCTTTGAGCCACCCCACCAGCGCGTCGAGGTTCTTCTGGTCCGCTCCGTACTGGTTGAGGTCGGCCGGCGCAATGGTCTCGCCGCGCGCCACCTTCTCCTCGAGCTGCTGCTGGACATTGGGGGGGAGCGCCAGGGAGAAGAGGAGCGTCATCTTCTCCTGGCGATGCTCGGGCCGCACCTCGTGCACCATCAGCCCCAGCGGCGCGATGACGGGCTGCTGCGGCAGTGGGATGATGCTGTCCGTGAACACCTTGCGATCCGCCATGATCATCTCCTCCTGCGCGGCCGGCCCGAGGCGCCTCAACGATCTCGCGTCGCGGTGCAGCGTGGATCGCTAGACTACCGGGCCGCTTCCCTCACTCATACGCTCCGTGAGGAGTGACCCAATCGTCCGGGGGAGACGGCGGTGGCCGGCGCCGACTTTGGCTTCGTGGGACCGAACGTCGCGGTCGGGCTCTCGGTGGGATTCCTCCTGTTCCCGTAGGGCGCCCTCACCGCCGCCTCCTCCGCTGCGGCCCCGCCCGCCGCGCCCCGCGGAGCTTCCCGAGCGCCGCCGCGTTCGCGAACGCCCCGGACCCGAGGAGCCCCTTCACCCCGGCCGCCTTCGCGGGCAGGCCGAGCTGCAGGTCCTTCAGCGCCAGGATCCGATCGCGGAGCTGCGCCGCCTTCTCGAAGTCGAGCGCCTCCGCAGCCTCCCGCATCTCCTGCTCGAGCGCCGCGACGATCTCGGGGAGCTGCTCCGGCTTGTACTCGGCCCCCTCCCCGTCCGCCGCCATCGGCACCGTCACCCAGTCGGCCTCGACCACCGCCATCCCGAGGTCGCTGATGTTCCGCTTCACGGTCTGCGGGGTGATCCCGTGCTCGGTGTTGTACGCCCGCTGCCTCTCGCGGCGCCGGTTCGTCTCCTCGAGCGCCCGCTTCATCGAGTCGGTCACGGTGTCGGCGTACATGATCACGCGCCCGTTCACGTTCCGGGCGGCGCGGCCGATGGTCTGGATGAGCGAGACCGCGGAGCGGAGGAAGCCCTCCTTGTCCGCGTCGAGGATCGCGACGAGCGACACCTCCGGGATGTCGAGCCCCTCCCGCAGGAGGTTGATCCCGATGAGCGCGTCGAACTCGCCGCGCCGCAGATCGCGGATCACCGCGCTCCGCTCGAGCGTCTCGATGTCCGAGTGGAGGTACCGGCAGCGCACCCCCACGTCGGTGAAGTACTCGGTGAGGTCCTCCGACATCCGCTTCGTGAGCGTCGTCACGAGGACGCGCTCCCCGGCCTCGGCGCGCTTGCGGACCTCGCCGAGGAGGTCGTCCACCTGCGTCCCGACCGGCCGGACCTCGACCTCCGGATCGACGAGCCCGGTCGGCCGGATGATCTGCTCGACCACCACCCCCTGCGCCTTCGCGAGCTCGTACTCGGAGGGCGTCGCGGACACGTAGATCGCCTGGTTCACGAGCCGCTCGAACTCGTCGAACCGGAGTGGCCGGTTGTCGAGCGCGGAGGGCAGCCGGAACCCGAACTCGACGAGCGTCTCCTTGCGGGAGCGGTCGCCGCGGTACATCGCGCCGATCTGCGGGACGGTCTGGTGCGACTCGTCGATGACGAGGAGGAAGCCCTTCGGGAAGTAGTCGAGGAGGCAGGGCGGCGGGTCGCCCGCCTTCCGGCCCGAGAGCCAGCGCGAGTAGTTCTCGATGCCGGAGCAGAAGCCCATCTGCTCGAGCATCTCGAGGTCGAACATCGTCCGCTGCTCGAGCCGCTGGGCCTCGACGAGCTTGTTCGAGGAGGTGAGCTGGCCGAGCCGCTCGCGCAGCTCCTCCCGGATCCCGTCGATGGCCCGCTTGCGGGTCTCGGGCGCCGAGACGTAGTGGCTGTTCGGGAAGATCGCCGCCTTGTCGAGCTCGGCGAGGATCAGGCCGCGGAGCGGGTCGAACTCGTGGATCGACTCGACCACGTCGCCGAAGAACTCGATCCGGATCGCGCGGTCCTCCTCGTAGGGGGGGAAGACCTCGATGGTGTCGCCGCGCACGCGGAAGGTCCCGCGGTGGAAGTCGGTGTCGTTCCGCTCGTACTGGATGTCGATGAGCGAGCGGATGAACCGGTCCCGCATGAACTCCTGCCCGCGCTCGACCTGTTGCAGGAGCCCGTAGTACGCCTCGGCGGTGCCGAGGCCGTAGATGCAGGAGACCGACGCCACGATGAGCACGTCGTTCCGGGTGAGGAGCGCGTGCGTCGCCGCGTGGCGCATCCGGTCGATCTCGTCGTTGATGGACGAGTCCTTCTCGATGTAGGTGTCCGACGACGGGACGTACGCCTCCGGCTGGTAGTAGTCGTAGTAGCTGACGAAGTAGTGGACGGCGGCGGCGGGGAAGAGCTCCTTGAACTCTCCGTAGAGCTGCGCCGCGAGCGTCTTGTTGTGGGCGATGACGAGCGTGGGCCGCTTCACGTCGGCGACCACGTTCGCGACGCTGAAGGTCTTGCCGGAGCCGGTGACCCCGAGCAGCACCTGGTGGCGATCGCCGCGGCGGAGCCCCTGCGAGAGCTCGGCGATGGCGCGCGGCTGATCGCCCGTCGGGCGGAACTCGCTCGTGAGGTCGAAGGGGGGCACCTGCGGAATCTAACAGGGGCGCGGCCGGCGTTCAGCGCCGGCGTGGCAGGGCGACGCACCGCACGGATCGTGTGGACCCGCCGGCCGGCGACGCGGGACCATGCGCACCATGAGCTTCCGTGCCCCGCTCCTCGTCCTCGCCGCCGCCCTCGCGGCGGGCTGCAAGCCGAAGCCGAGCTGCTACCTCCCCGAGATCGACTGTGGCGGCACCTGCGTGAACCCGACCCGTGATCTCGCGAACTGCGGCGGCTGCGGCATACCGTGCGGTTCCGGGGAGCTCTGCTGCGGCGCGTGCATGGATCCGTCGGCGCTCGCGACCGACGTGAACAACTGCGGCGCGTGCGGCGTCCGCTGCCCGGCGCACGGCGTCTGCAGCAGCGGGACGTGCAGCTGTCCGGGCGCGCTCCCGACCCAGTGCGGCGCGTCCCCGGGCGCGTGCGTCGACCTGCAGGTCGATCCGGAGGATTGCGGCACCTGCGGGCACGCGTGCGCGGGGCTCGGGGTGGTCTCGGGGGACGCGACCTGCGCGGCGGGCGCGTGCGTCTGCGCCGGGACCCCCGCGTCCACCGACTGCGGCGGCAATCCCGCCTGCGTGAACACGCTCCTCGACCCCAAGAACTGCGGCGGCTGCGGGGCCCTCTGCCCGCCGCACGCGACCTGCTCCGGAACCACCACCGGGACCTGCGGCTGCGGCGCGGCCGACTGGCCGGACTTCTGCGGCTCGACCATCGGCTGCGTGAACCTCGACCTCGACCCCACGCACTGCGGGAGCTGCGGGATCGCGTGCGGGGGCTCGACCCCGTCCTGCTCGAGCGGGAAGTGCTGCCCGTCGGGAGAGACGAGCTGCTCCGGCGTCTGCGTGAACACGCAGACGAGCGACCTGCACTGCGGCACCTGCGCGAACGCCTGCGCGGGCGCGAAGGTCTGCTCGGCGGGGACCTGCGCCTGCCCGGGTGCGAGCCCGGTCGTCTGCGGGAGCCTCTGCTGCGCGGGGACCGCCTGCTGCGCGAGCGACTCGGCCTGCCAGACCAAGCACTCGAACGGCCTCGGCGGCTCCTTCAACGACTGCAACCCGCTCTATGCGCCCACGGCGACGGACTCCACGATCGCGGCCCTGGCCGCGAGCTCCTGGTCCGCGACCGGCACCGATTTCCCCGGGCTGTGCGGCGGCGCCTGCTTGGGGCGCCAGACACCGACGTCGTGCGCGGTCTGGTGCTACGGGAACTCGGCGTACGCGGGCCACGTCACGTCGGGCTCGACCATCAACTGCCCGGGCCTGTGCGCCAACTTCGCCGGCACGACACCCATCTGGCAGTGAACTCGGACCTCGGCCTGGCCCGCCCTGCCCCGGCAGGGCCTTCCGGTCGTTCGCTCGCCAGCTCGGCGGGCCCACGGGCGTGTCCCAGCGCGGCTTTGGGCTCGACTTCACCCAGGAATGCGCCTAATTTCCGGCGGTCCCGCTTCGACACGTGACGCGGGAACGGCAAAGGGAAGTTGACCCTGCCGCAACATGAAGGAAGGCAGAGCTGAGATGGCCAGTGGCACCGTGAAGTGGTTCAATGACGCGAAGGGCTTCGGCTTCATCACACAGGACGGCGGTGGCGAGGACGTGTTCGTTCACCACACCGCGATCGAGTCGGAAGGCTTCCGCTCCCTCCAGGAGGGGCAGAAGGTCGAGTTCGAGGTGAAGCAGGGCCCGAAGGGCCTCCAGGCGGCGAACGTCCGGCCGGTGTAGCCGGCGCAGCCCCGTAGCTCGAGGAGGCCCGGCCCCCTGGCCGGGCCTTCGTTCGTCCCCCCCCCAAGCGGAGGAGCACTGATGGCATTCAACCCCGGAGCGACCAAGCGGCAGAAGGAAGCGGCGCGCCGCGACAAGCAGCGCAAGAAGGACGAGAAGAAGGAGCTGCGGAAGCGCGAGAAGGCCGAGCATCCCGATCTGCCGGGGATCCCGGGCGAGGACCCGGACATCGCTGGCATCATCCCCGGCCCGCAGCCGAAGATCGAGGAGTAGCCGCGACTAGCCGCGACGGGCCGCCGACTCGCCTCGCGGCGTCCACCAGACGACGTGGTCGACGCGCGCCCAGCCGGGGTCGCACTCGACCGACGACCGGGCGGTGACGCGCCCGAGCTCCTCCAGCGCAGCCTCGGCCGACCCTCCCAGCCGCACGTAGAGCGCACGGTGCCTCATCGGCTCCGGAGGGTTCTCCAGGCGGATGACCGCCTCGCGCGATCCACGCATCACGAGCCTCGGATGGCCGGCGTGCTGCGTCGCCCGGCCGAAGCCCTTCACGCAGAGCTCGAGGAGCGTCTCCGGCTTCCGCCCGCGCATCAGGATCGTCGCCTCCGCCAGGATGCGGAGAAACGCGTGCCGGAGCGCGGCGTGCCCCATCGCGCGACCGAGGGCCCGGACGCCCTCGTCGCCGCGCCGCTCCTGGACGGTGCGCAGGATCGTCACCTCGAGCGCGATGGGCAGCCACCGGAACGAGGGCGTGTGCTCGATCCGGGTGATCGCGGCGGGACCGAGCGCCGCGCGGACAGCCGCGAGGTCGTCGGCCGGCACGGCGTAGGGGAGCTCCCTCAGGTAGAGCTGCAGGAGTGATGCCCGGAGGGCTGGCTCGTCCGTCATGGCGCCCCCGGCGCGAGGCTACTCGACATCCCAGGTGGTCCCCTCGGCCCCGTCGAGGATCGCGACGCCGCGGGCGAGCAGCGCGTCGCGGATGGCGTCGCCGCGCGCGAAGTCCTTCGCCTTCCGCGCCTCGGCCCGCTCCGCGATCCGCCGCTCCACCTCGGCCCCGTCGATCCCCTTGCGCGCGGAGGCCCTGTCCCGGAGCGCGCGCAGCGCCGCCGCGGGCGGCCGCTGCAGGAGCCCGAGGGTCGTCCCGATCTCCCGCGCGTCGCGCGCGAACGCGGCGAGCGCGGTCCGGTCCTCCGGCGTCCTCTTCCCCTTCTTGTCCGCGAGCACGTTCGCGGCGGTGAACGCCTCCGCGAGCACCGCGAGCACCTGGGGCGTGTTGAAGTCGTCGTCGAGCGCCTTCCGCGCGTCCTCCACGAGCGAGCCGACCTGCCCCGCCGGCGACGCCCCCGCGGCGAGCCGGTCCGCCTTCTCCAGCGTCTTGTGGAGGTACCGGAGCCGGCGCTCCGCCTCCTGCAGCATCGCGTCGGAGTAGTTGATCGGGTTCCGGTAGTGCGTCCCGAGGAGGAACAGGCGCATCACCTCGGCGTCGAACTTCACGAGCACGTCACGGATGGTGAAGAAGTTGCCGAGCGACTTCGACATCTTCTCGGAGTCGATCTCGACGAAGCCGTGGTGCATCCAGTAGCGGGAGAAGCTCTCCGCGCTCTTCCCGTCGCCGACCGCGGCCACCGACTGCGCGATCTCGTTGGTGTGGTGGGGGAAGACGAGATCCTTCCCGCCGCCGTGGAGATCGATGGGCGCGCCGAGGTGCGCGAGCGTCATCGCCGAGCACTCGATGTGCCACCCGGGCCGCCCGCGCCCCCAGGGCGAGTCCCACGCCGGCTCGCCCGGCTTCGCCGCCTTCCAGAGGGCGAAGTCGAGCGGGTCCTTCTTCGCCTCCCCCGGCTCGACGCGCGCGCCGGAGAGGAGGTCGTCGAGGTTCCGCTTCGCGAGCCGGCCGTAGTCGGGGAACTTCCGGACCGCGTAGTACACGTCGCCGTTCGACGCCGCGTAGGCGAAGTGCTTCGCGACGAGCGTCTCGATCATCGCGACGATCTGCGGGACGTGCTCGGAGACCTTCGGCGCGGCGTCGGGGCGGACGTTCCCGAGCGCGTCCATGTCCTCGTCGTACGCCTGGGCGAAGCGCGCCGCGAGCGCGACCGGGTCCTCGCCCCTCTCGTTCGCGCGCCGGATGATCTTGTCGTCCACGTCGGTGAAGTTGCGGACGTAGGTGACCGTGTAGCCGCGCGCGCGGAGGTGGCGGACCACCACGTCCCACACCACGTACGAGCGGGCGTGGCCGACGTGCGAGAAGTCGTAGACCGTCGGCCCACACGCGTAGAAGCGGATCCTCCCGGGCTCGAGCGGGATGAGCTCGCGCTTCCCCGCGGTGAGCGTGTCGTAGACGAGGATGGCCATCGGCGGGATCCGTCTAGCTGGCGAGCGCCTTCACGAGCGCCCGGAGGTTCACGAGGGAGAGGGCGAGCAGGATGGCCGATCCCAGGACCGGGAGCCACCTCTTCCGCGGCCGGTCGCCGTCGCGCAGGACGAGCCAGCGGTCCCCGAGCTGCGCGCCCTTCTGGCGCATCAGCGCGACCGCCTCGCTGTAGTCCGGGTTCGACCGCGCGGGGAGGAGCCGCCCCTCGAAGACGGGCGGGCCTCCGCGTCCGGGACGGTCGACGACGAGGTTCGTCCCCGCGAGCCGGCCCACGGTGCGCGGCGCGCCGGTGCGGGCCTCGGTGACGGGCAGGGCCTGGGCGAGCTCGCCGCGGATCTGGGCGAGCCGGTTCTCGCGCGCGAGGTCGAGGTGGTACGCGCCGGGGCCGCCGAGGTCGATGGGCTCGACCGAGGAGAGGAAGTAGGAGACGTCGGGCCAGAGATCGACGAGGAGCCAGCCGCAGAGGAGGAGCGCGATGATCGCGAAGACCGGGTTCCTCGCGAGCAGGGACGCGACCGTGCGGCGGGGCGCCGGCGCCTCCGCTGGATCGAGCCGGTCGTCGGTCACGGCGTCCTCCGCACGAGCAGCGCCACCGCGTGCGCGGCGATCCCCTCCTCGCGCCCGACGAAACCCATCCCCTCCCCCGTCGTCGCCTTCACGTTCACCTGCCTGGGCGCGATCCCGAGCGCCTCGGCGAGCCGGGCGCGCATCTCCTCCGCGCGCGGGGCGATCTTCGGGCGCTTCGCGGCGAGCGTCACGTCGGCGTTCCCGATCGCCCAGCCGCGCTCGCGCGCGAGCCGCGCGATCTCGCGGAGGAGTACGAGCGAGGAGACCCCCTTCCAGCGCGGATCGGTGTCGGGGAAGTGGCGGCCGAGGTCGCCGAGGCCGGCGGCGCCGAGGATCGCGTCGCCGATCGCGTGCGCGCAGACGTCCGCGTCGGAGTGGCCGAGGAGGCCGTCGCCCTCGAACTCGACGCCGCCGAGGACGAGGCGCCGCCCGGCCGCGAACCGGTGCGTGTCGTAGCCGACGCCCATCGCGACCGGCGCCTCCATCGCGGCGCGGGCCCGCTCGAGATCGGCGGGGCCGGTGAGCTTGTAGTTCCCGGGCTCGCCCGGGACGAGCGTGACGGGCGCGCCGAGCCGCTCGACGAGCGAGCACTCGTCGGTCGCCTGGGACGCCGCCGCCCCCGCCGCCTCGTACGCGCGCAGGAGGAGGTCGCGCCGGAAGCCCTGCGGCGTCTGGGCGAGCCAGAGGGTGCGGCGGTCGAGCGTCTCCGCGACCCGCGCGAGGGGCTCCCCCTCGCCCGCGGGCCTCGAGCGCTTCACCGTGTCGGTGACCGGCAGCGCGGCGAGGGCCGCGCCGTCGCGTGCCGCCGCCTCCGCCACGCGACCGGCGAGGTCGGGCGTCGCGAACGGGCGGGCGGCGTCGTGGACGAGGACCACCGGGCAACCCTCCGCCGCGGCGAGGCCGTTCCGGACCGAGTCGGCGCGGGCGGCGCCGCCCGCGACCGCGCGGGAGGGCCGGCCGAGGCCGGCGAGCTCGGCCGCGCCCCGCGCCTCCTCGCCCGGGGGGACGACGAGGACGACCTCGTCCACCGCCGGGCAGGCGGCGAGGGCGCGTGCGGCGCGGCGGACCACCGTCTCGCCGCCGAGGACGAGCCACTGCTTCGCGACGCCGGCGCGAACGCCGGAGCCGCCCGCCGCCACGATCCCTGCGACCTTCTCCCCGCGGATCACGCCTGGCTCCTTCCTCGGCTGGCATCGTCCGTGCTGTGCGAGGGGTCGTGACGCGATCCCCCAGCCTCGGTCCCCGGACGTGGAACCGCCGCGCGGACTTCCGTCCGTGCGGCGGTCGCGCACGCGCCCGGGCGCCGGAGCGCCCGGGGCGGGGCACGTCAGTTGATGTTGAAGATCTTCTTCAGGTCCGTCTCGACGTCCTGCTCGTCGCACTCCTTCGCGATCGCGAGCTCCTTGATGAGGAGGGAGCGGGCGGTGTCGAGCATCTTGCGCTCGCCGAAGGAGAGGTCCTTGTCCGACCGGAGCAGGTAGAGGTCGCGGAGCACCTCCGCGATCTCGAAGACGCTCCCGGTCTTGATCTTGTCCATGTACTCGCGGTAACGGCGGTTCCAGGTCGTGGAGTCGACCGAGACCTCCTTCTCGCGGAGGATCGAGTAGACCCGGCGGACGTCCTTCTCGCCGATGATCTCGCGCAGGCCGACCGAGCCGACCTTGTTCATCGGGATCATGATCTTCATCCCGTTCTCGAGGATCCGGAGCACGTAAAAGGACTGCCGCTGGCCGGCGACCTCCTTGTGCTCGATCCCCATGACCTCACCGACCCCTTGGCCGGGATAGACCGCCTTGTCCCCGACCTTGAAGTTCGGGGACACCTGTGCAACCGTCGTGACGGACATTCCTACCTCCGCTCCTGGCGTCCCGTTCACCGACCGGCACGGTCGACGAATGGGCGGGAGCTTGAACACGCCAACTTATCACATTTTCCGCTCTCCTTCAATAACCGCGAGGAAATCCGGCGTGTTCCGACGCCGGACGGGTCCCGACCCAAGGCGATTCCGCCATGAGACGGCACCCGCTCGCTGGCCCCGCGCTGGGGCTCGTAGCCGGGATTGCCCTGGGATTGCAGGGCTTCCGGGCACCGCCCGCCCTCGCCGCGGGGCTCCTCCTCGCGCTCGTTCCCCCTCTGGCGCCCGCCGCGTTCCTCTGTGCGGGATGGGTCGTGACCCGGCCGGCCACCGCTCTCCCCGGCCTCCTCGCCCCGGAACCGCTCGCCCTCGAGGGGCGGATCGCCTCGGTCCCGGAGGCGGCCGGGGACCGCGTCCGGTTCCTCCTCCGCACGCCGGACGGCGAGCTCCTCGACGCGTTCGCCCCGCGGGCCCCCTGGCCGCTCGCGCTCGGCGACCGGGTCCGCATGCAGGCCCAGCTCCGCGCGCCGCCGGGCGCCCGGAACCCGGGCGGCCGCGATCCCGCGGCGCGGCTCGGGGCGGCGGGGATCGCCCGCCAGGCGTTCGCGACGGGCCCCGCGGTCCGGGCGGCGGCGCCCTCGCCCCTCGCGCCGCTCGAACGCGCCCGCGAGCGGTTCGCGGCGGCCGCGGCGGCGGCACTGCCGCCGCGGGAGGCCGGGCTCGTCGTCGCGATCGCGTCGGGCGAGCGGTCCGGTCTCGATCCCGCGACCGTCGCCTCGTTCGCGCGGAGCGGCCTCGCCCACATCCTCGCGGTCTCGGGGCTCCACCTCGTCGTGGTGGCGCTCGGGCTCGAGCGGCTCCTTCGCGCCGCGCTGGTGCGGATCGACGCGGTCGCGGTGCGCGTCGATCCCCGCAAGGCGGCGGCCGCGGTCCTCCTCCCGGCGGCGGCGGTGTACACGCTCGCGACCGGCGCCGGAGTTCCCGTCCTCCGCGCCGGGCTCGCGATCGGCGTCGCGGCGGCGGGGACGCTCCTCGACCGGGAGGCGCCGGCCGCGAACGTCCTCGCGCTCGCGGCGCTCGCGCTCCTCGCGGGCGAGCCCGCGTCGGCGCTCGATCCGTCCTTCCAGCTGACGTTCGCGGCGGTGGGCGGGCTCGTGCTCTGGGCGGGCCCGCTCCGCGCGGCGATCCCGGTGCGGCGCGCGCGCCACGGCTGGCGGGCCTGGCTCCTCGAGCCCCTCCTCGCCGGCGCCTGCGCGACGCTCGCCGCGTCCATCGCGACCATGCCGGTGCTCGCCGCCCACTTCCGGCAGGTCCCGGTCCTCGGCCTCGCCGCGAACGTCGCCGGGATCCCGGTCGGCTCCGCGCTCACCGTCGTGGCAACGCTCGCGGCCCTCGCCGCGTCGATCGCACCCGCGCTCGCGGGGCCGCTCCTCGTCGCGGCGGGACCGCTCGCCCGCGCGCTCGCGGCGCTCTCCGACGCCGCGGCCGGGCCGGCCTGGGGCGTCCTCGGGCTCGCGAGCCCCGGCTTCGCCGGTGCGGGCGGGTTCTACGCTCTCGCGATCCTCGCGGGTCGGTGCCCGGGCCGCCGCCGGTTCGCCGCCGCCGCGGGCGCCGCGCTCTGCCTCCTCCTCCCCGGCCCGCTCCGCGCCGGGGCGGCCCGCGTGCGCGGAGGGCTCGAGGTCACCTTCCTCTCGGTGGGCCAGGGGGACGCGGCGCTGCTCCGGCTGCCCGACGGCGCCGCGGTCCTCGTCGACGGCGGCGGCTCGCCCTCGGGAGGGGCGGATCCCGGCGCGCGCGACGTCCTCCCATTCCTCCGCGACCTCGGCGTCCGCCGGCTCACGGCGATCTTCGTCTCGCACCCGCACCCGGATCACGTGCTCGGCCTCGCGGCGGTGGCGGCGGCGCTCCCGTCCGAGCGTGTCTTCTCGAACGGCGACGGGGGCGAGGGCGAGGCCCGCGAGACCCTCGCGGCGCTCCACCCGCAGACGCTCCTCCCCGGCGACAGGTGGGAGCGCGCCGGGGTCCGCTTCGACGTCCTCGGCGGCCCGCGCGAGTCCTTCGCCGCGAACGACGCCTCGCTCGTGCTCCGGGTCTCCTACGGCGGGACCTCGTTCCTCTTCGCAGGCGACCTCGAGGCCGAGGGCGAGGCGGCGGCGGTCGCGCGCGGCGGGCTCCACGCGGACGTCGTGAAGGTGCCGCACCACGGGAGCCGGACGTCGTCCACCGCGGCCTTCGTCGCGGCCGTCCGGCCCCGCCTCGCCGTCGCCTCGATGGGGCTCGGGAACCGGTATGGCTTCCCGCACGAGGAGGCCGTCGAGCGCTGGCGGGCAGCGGGCGCCGCCGTGCTCCGGACGGACGGGGGCGCGATCCGGCTCCTCTCCGACGGGGTACGGATCCGCCGGGTGCCCGCCGGCGCCGCTCTCGATCCCCTGGCCATTTTGCGCGAGCGGACCCACGCTTGCGGCGTGCGGATGGAGGATCTCGACCTCCGCGAGGTCGCGGAGCGGCTGCGGCGGCACGTGCCGGAGGGCGAGCCGCCGGTCGGCTACCTGCGCGGCCGCAGCTACTTCCGGGACGTGCTCGTCCACGAGCTCACCTGCTCCGAGCTCGAGGCCGAGGAGCTCGTCGACACCCTCGAGATGAACGGATACCTCAAGTTCGAGGGCGACCCGTCGATCCGGGCCCGCGCCGAGAGCCGCTGGGACATCCTCCCGGACCCCGACTAGCCTGCGAGCGACGGGCTCGACGAGCCTTCGGGCCCGGGAATCACCCCGGGGGCCGCCACGCGACCGGGGCCCATGGCGCTGGCGACCGGATTTCGCGGCGTTCCGCCGGCACGGCCCGTGGATCGCTCTGACCCATGCACGTCCTCGTCACGCTCCCCGGCGCGGGGTCGCCTTTGCGCGTCGAGCTCGCGAAGGCCCTCACCGCGGGCGGCTCGCGGGCGGACGACGTGCACCTCCCCGGCTGCCCCGCGGCGGCCGTGCGGCTCCTGCCCTGCCCTGCGGGCGCGGTCGTCGAGGCGGTCGCGTCCGGCGTCCGGGTCGGCGGCCACGCCGTGCACCCCGGCGCACGACGGCTCCTGCGCGCCGGCGAGCGGGCCGAGCTCCGGGGGGTGGCGCTCGTCCTCGAGCGCCCCGCCTCTCCCTCCGAGGCGACGCGCGTCGCCGCGGCGGCGATCCTCCGCGCCGCGTCCGCGGGAGAGGCCGCCATGACCGTGCTGCACCTCGTCGTGCTCACGGGACCGGCGGCGGGGAGCCGTCGCGCGCTCGCGGCGGAGCAGACCGTGGGCCGCGGACGCGCCGCGGACGTCGTGCTGCCCGATCCGGCCGCGTCGCGGGTCCACGCCCGGCTCCGGGTCGGACCGGAGGGCGCCTCGCTCGAGGACCTCGGGTCGAAGAACGGGGTCCGCGTGAACGGCGTGCGGATCGACCGGCGGCGCCCGGTCGCCGTGCGCGCCGGCGACGAGCTCGCGATCGGCGACACCGCCCTCGCGCTCGCGGAGGGCGGGGAGCCCCCGGACCCCGCGGCGGCCCCGGCCGCCGCGCGCCGCCGGGTGCCGGCGCGGCTCGTCGCCGCCGCGCTCCTCGCCCTCTGCGCGGGGGCCCTCGCGGTCGCGGCCGGATGACGACTGCGCTCCGCGGCCCTCTCCCCCAGCTCCGCGTCTGATGATTCACCAAACGTCCGGCGCCGTTCCGACGGGAGCGGCCATCTTCTGCGGGCGGACGCTCCGAAGCTGCTCGTTTCCCTTCACCCGAAGTCGAGCGCCGGAGGCGAGCCTCCACTCGCAGCAGTGGCCGGCGCGCTCGAGCGCGGCGGCGAGGACCTGGGCGGGGACGCGCTCGCGCTTCGCGGGGCGCGGGGTCTTCGGCCGGCGCGTGCCGAGCCCCTTCCGCTTCGACGCGCGCTCGAGCAGCGCTTCGAGGGCAAGCTCCAGGATCTCCCCGTCGCTCGCGTTCGGGTGCGCATGCGAGAGGGCGTCGCGCGCCTCCTCGAGCCTCGCGTGGAAGCCGCGGTCCACCGTGAGGTGGATCCGGCTCCGCTCGGCGTCGAGCGGCCGAACCTCGACGCGGGCAGGCGGCTCGACCCGACGCGACGGGCCGGGGCTCGAGGTGCCTACCGGTAGGCACTCTGCGCCAAGCACCTGGGCGGGAGCGGCCGGCGCCGCGGCTTCGCGCCTCCCCAGGTCGAGGACGGCGAGTGCCGGGGCGGGGGCGGACTCGCGGACGGGCGTCACCACCGTGCGCTCGGGAATGGTCTCGGCGGGAACGATCGAGGCGGCGACTTCCATCGCCTCC
>DASWCJ010000119.1:0-4260 GCA_036390155.1 Anaeromyxobacter sp. | reverse complement strand
TGAGGACGACGACCGCGAGCCGCGCGCCGGAACGGAGGAACCCGAAGTTGGCGCCCGTCGTGACCATGCTCGCGTCGAGCGACGCGCGCATCGCCCGGAGCGGCTGCTCCTTCCCGCTCCCCCAGTCGCCCTGGCGCACGTTGGCCTTGAAGTCGCGGGCGAGGTTCGGGCCGCCGGACAGGAGGCGCGGGCCACCCCAGGTGCTCGTGACGTGGCTCGGGTCGTAGGCCGTGCCCCACATGAAGTGACCGGGCTGGCCGACGCCCGATCCGTCCTGCGCGATCGCCACGAGCGTGCCGAACGGATAGGGCGTGTTGACCGGCCCGGGGAAGGGCCCGGTCGGATCCCAGGCGCCGTAGAGCAGCCCGCCGCTGTAGTTGTCGATCGAGGTGTTCGTGACGCCGACGCGGATGTCGAGCGCGATCGCCGAGCTCGTGAGCACGTCGATGAACTCGGAGAGGTTGCTCGCGAGAGCGTCCTGCTTGTCGGACATGGACGCCGAGTCGTCGATGACGAAGAGCAGGTCGACCGCCGCGCCGCCGGGCACGACCTGGGCGTTGCAATCGGTCACCGCGCCCGAGGGGACGGAGTCGCAGGAGGCGCAGCCCGCGAGGGCGGCGAGGAGCGTCGAGGCGAGGACGGTGCGGGTGCGCATGGCGGGGCCGATTGTAGCCCCGTCCGGCGAGTGAACCAAGCAACGATCTGCGCAGGTCGGTCCTACTCCCACTCGATCGTGGCAGGCGGCTTCGACGACACGTCGTAGACGACGCGGTTGATCCCGCGCACCTCGTTGATGATGCGCGACGACATCCGGCCGAGGAGGTCGTAGGGCAGCCGCGCCCAGTCGCCGGTCATCCCGTCCGTCGACTCCACCGCGCGGATCGCACAGGTGGACTCGTAGGTCCGCTCGTCGCCCATCACGCCGACCGACCGCACCGGCAGGAGCACCGCGAACGCCTGCCAGAGCTGCTCGTAGAGCCCGGCCTTGCGGATCTCCTCCTGCACGACGACGTCGGCCTTGCGGAGCACCGCGAGCCGCTCCTCGGTCACCTCGCCGAGCACGCGGATGGCGAGCCCGGGCCCCGGGAATGGCTGGCGCTGCACGATCTCCTTCGGGAGCCCGAGCTCGAGCCCGAGCCGGCGCACCTCGTCCTTGAAGAGCTCGCGGAGCGGCTCGACGAGCGCGAGCTTCATCACCTCGGGGAGCCCGCCGACGTTGTGGTGGCTCTTGATCGTCGCGGACGGCCCCTTGAACGAGACCGATTCGATCACGTCCGGGTAGAGCGTCCCCTGCACGAGGAACTGGGCGCGCTCGCCGTGGGCGGCGAGCTGCTCGACCTGCTCCTCGAACACGGCGATGAACTCGCGCCCGATGATCTTCCGCTTCTGCTCGGGGTCGGTGACGCCGGCGAGCTTCGTGAGGAAGCGGTGGGACGCGTCGACCGTGACGAGCGGGAGGTGGAACATCTTCCCGAAGACGTCCTCGACCTGCTCCCGCTCCGCGGAGCGGAGCACGCCGTTGTCGACGAAGATGCAGCGGAGCCGGTCGCCGATGGCGCGGTGCACGAGGAGCGCGGCCACCGCGGAGTCCACGCCGCCGGAGAGGGCGCAGATGACGTGCCCGCCCTTCACCTGCGCGCGGATCTGCTCGACCGCGATCTCGGCGTAGGCCCGCATCGACCAGCTGCCGGAGCAGCCGCAGACCCGGTACGCGAAGTTCCGGAGCAGGTCCTTCCCGCGGGGCGTGTGCGCGACCTCGGGGTGGAACTGCACGCCGAAGATCCGGCGGCGGCGGTCCTCGACCGCGGCGAACGGCGCGGACGGCGTCGAGGCGATGGGCTCGAACCCGGGCGGCAGCGCCTCGACCCGGTCGCCGTGGCTCATCCAGACGTCGAGCTTGCCGGGGAGCCCCTCGAAGAGCTCCGCGGTCGCCTTCGTCTCGATGGTGGCCGGCCCGTACTCGCGGTGGGCGGCCTTGTCGACCTTGCCGCCGAGCTCGAGGGCGATGAGCTGCAGGCCGTAGCAGATCCCGAGCACCGGCACGCCGAGGTCGAAGGCGAGCCGGTCCACCCGCGGGCTCCCCTCGGCGAGCACCGAGGCGGGGCCGCCGGAGAGCACGATCCCGCGCGGCGCGAAGGCGCGCATCGCCTCCGGCTTCATCGTGCACGGGTGGATCTCGCAGTAGACGCCGAGCTCGCGCAGGCGCCGCGCGATGAGCTGGGTGTACTGCGACCCGAAGTCGACGATGAGGATCTTTTCCGAGTGGAGGTCCACGGTCAGTCCGCCCGGTAGTTCGGGGCTTCCTTCTCGATGATGACGTCGTGCACGTGGCTCTCGCGCAGGCCGGCGGCGGAGATCCGCACGAAGCGCGGCTTCGTCCGGAGCTCGCCGATGGTGCGGCAGCCGAGGTAGCCCATGCCGCTGCGGAGCCCGCCGGCGAGCTGGAAGAGCGTCATCTCCACCGTGCCCTTGTACGGCACGCGCCCCTCGATGCCCTCCGGGACGAGCTTGTCGACGTCGGAGACCTCGGCCTGGAAGTAGCGGTCCTTCGACCCCTGCTTCATCGCGCCGAGCGAGCCCATGCCCCGGTACGACTTGTAGCTGCGGCCCTGGTAGAGGATGACCTCGCCCGGTGACTCCTCGGTGCCCGCGAGGAGCGAGCCGATCATGATCGACGAGGCGCCGGCGGCGAGCGCCTTCACCACGTCCCCCGAGTACTTCACGCCGCCGTCGGAGATCACGGGGACGCCGTACTTCTCGGCGGCGCGCGCGCACTCGTCCACGGCGGTGATCTGCGGCACGCCGACGCCGGCGACGACCCGGGTCGTGCAGATCGAGCCGGGGCCGACCCCGCACTTCACCGCGTCGACGCCCGCCTTGCAGAGCGCCTCCGCCGCGTCGAAGGTCGCGACGTTCCCCGCGACGAGCTCGATCCCCTTGAAGTCGGCCTTGGTGGCGCGGACCGCGTCGATGACGCCCCGGCTGTGGCCGTGGGCCGTGTCGATGGTGATGACGTCCGCGCCCGCCTTGAGGAGCGCCTGGATGCGCGCCTCGCGGTCGGGGCCGACGCCCACCGCGGCGCCGCAGAGGAGCCGGCCCTTCGAGTCCTTCGCGGCGTTCGGGTGCATCTGGATCTTCTCGATGTCCTTGATGGTGACGAGCCCCTTCAGCTCGAAGGCGTCGTTCACCACGAGGAGCTTCTCGATCCGGTGCCGGTGGAGCAGCACCTTCGCCTCCTCGATCGTCACCCCGACCTTGGCGGTGACGAGGTCCCTCGTCATCACCTGATCGACGCGCTGCTCGAGGTTCTTCTCGAAGCGCAGGTCGCGGTTCGTGAGGATGCCGACGAGCCTCCCCTTCTGCACGACGGGGATGCCGCTGATGCCGTACTCGCGCATGAGCGCGACGGCCCGGTGGATCGGCTGCTCGGGCTCGATGGTGACCGGGTCCGCGACGACCGCCGACTCGTACTTCTTCACCTTCACCACCTCCGCGGCCTGCTCCTCGACGGTCAGGTTCTTGTGCACGAACCCGAGCCCTCCCGCCGCAGCCATGGCGATCGCCATGCGCGCATCCGTCACCGTGTCCATCGCGGCGGACACGATCGGGATGTTGATCGAGATGTTTCGGCTGAGGCGCGTGACCGTCTCGACGGACTTCGGCAGGACGTCGGATTCGGCCGGCAGGAGGAGGACGTCGTCGAACGTCAGCGCCAGTCGCAGGTCGTCGCGATTGAGCATGCGGACGTATATTCGACCGCGCGCTGAACCGTCAAGGCGCGCTTGCCCGCCGGACCACGGGTCTGGGAAGATGCCGCTCGTGGGGGAGCCGCCAGACAAACGAAGCGGTCAGCGTGCGCCCTCCGGGCTGCTCCTCAAGCTCTCGTACGGCACCGTCGACGAGTTCGTCGAGAAGTTCGCCTCCAACGTGTCGCGCGGCGGGCTCTTCGTCCGGACCCGCGAGCCGCGGCCGGTCGGGACCACCCTCACCTTCGAGCTGCGCCTCGCCGGCGGCGAGGCGGTGATGAAGGGCCAGGGGGTCGTCCGGTGGGTCCAGGAGGAGAACCCCGGCGCCCACCCCCCGGCGCCGTCCGGGATGGGGGTGCAGTTCGTCGCCCTCGACGACGCCTCCCGTCAGGTGGTCGAGCGGATCGTCCGCGAGAAGGAGGCGCTCGCCGCGCGGACGCCGGTGATGGCGCCGCGGCCCGTGCTCACGCCCGAGCCGACCCGCGCGCCGACGCCCGTCATCCCCATGCCGGCG
>DASWCJ010000118.1:0-4367 GCA_036390155.1 Anaeromyxobacter sp. | reverse complement strand
CACCCCTTCGCCGAGGGCGAGCTCGCGCGCGTCCTGCGCGACGCCGAGGGCGCGGGCTGCGAGCTCGTGGTGACCACCGAGAAGGACGCGGTGCGGCTCCCCGCGCTCGCGGCGGCGGACCCGCGGCTCCGCGCGGTGCGGATCGAGGCGGAGGTCCTCCGGGGCGGAGCGGGCCTGGACGCAGCGCTCGACGCGGCGCTCGGCGGCCGCTCGGCGGCCGGGCCGGCGAGCGCCGGGGACGGGATCGGGAGATGAGGCTCCTCGGGTGGCTCTTCGCGCGGCTGCCGTACCGCTGGACCGCCGCATTCGGCGCGGCGCTCGGCTGGCTCCTCTGGGCGCTCCGCATCCGGCGGCGGGTGGTCCTCGACAACCTGAAGCTCGCGCTCCCGGAGCGGTCCGACGCGGAACGGCACGAGATCGCGCGCCGCACGTTCCTCTCGCTCGGGCAGATGCTCGTCGACTTCCTCCGCGTCCCGTACCTCCGGCCGGCGGAGCTCGACCAGCTCTTCGTGACCGAGGGATGGGAACGCTACGAGCAGGCCGCCTCGCGCGGCACGGGCGTCGTCGCCTGCACCGCGCACTTCGGGAACTTCGAGGCGCTCGCAGCGGCGCACACCCTGCGTGGCGTGCCGATCACCACCATCTCGCGGCAGATGGCCGACAACCGGATCAACGCGGCCTGGCGGGCGTTCCGGAACAAGTCCGGGGTCGAGGAGATCGTCGTCGCGCGCAACGCCACGTTCAAGGCGGCGATCCGGGCCCTCAAGGCGCGGCGGGTCCTCGGCTACGTCATCGACCAGAACGAGGTGAGCCGGAGCGCGGTCTTCCCCACCTTCTTCGGCGTGCCGGCGGCGACCTCGCCAACGCCGGCCGTGCTCGCGCTCCGGACCGGCGCCGCGGTGGTGTTCGTCGTGTCCTACCCGCTCGGCGACGGGCGGCACCGGGTGGTCATCGAGGGGCCGCTCGACGTGCGCGACACCGGCGACCGCGACCGCGACGTCCTCGCCTTCATGCAGGACCTGAACGATCGGCTGGAGCGCTGGATCCGGGAGCATCCGGAGCAGTGGTATTGGCTGCACCGCAGGTGGAAGACGCGGCCGCCCGGCGTGAATTGACCCCCCGGGCGGCGCGCGGTAGGACGAACGGCGTGCGACGCCTCCAGCCCGACCTGCCCGAGCTCGCGAGCCTCCTCGCCGCCTTCCCCGGGGCCGAGGTGGTGATCGTCGGCGACCTCGTCGCGGACGAGTACGTCTACGGCGAGACCGACCGGGTGAGCCGCGAGGCGCCGGTGCTGGTGGTCCGGTACGAGTCCTCCGAGCTGAAACCGGGCGGGGCGGCCAACGCGGCCCAGAACCTCGCCGCGCTCGGCGTGAAGGTGCGCGCGGTCGGGGCGGTGGGCGACGACGCGCTCGGCATCGCGCTGCTCGACGAGCTCGAGGAGGCCGGCGTCGACGTCGCGGGCGTCGAGCGCGTGCGCGGGCGCCCCACCGAGGCGAAGACCCGGATCCTCGCGGGCGGGCGCTCCACGCGCCGCCAGCAGATGATCCGCCTCGACCGGGCGCCATCCGAGCCCCTGCCAGCCCCCGTCGAGCGCCGCCTGGTGCGCACGCTCGGCAAGCTCGGGCGCCGCGCCCGCGCCGTGCTCGCGAGCGACTACGGCTCGGGGACGGTCGGGCCCGCCGCGATCGAGGCGCTCCGCGCGATCCACGGCCGCGGCGTCCCGGTGTGCGTCGACTCCCGGTACGCGCTGCGCTCCTTTGGCGGGCTCACCGCGCTCAAGCCGAACGAGGTGGAGCTCGAGGCGGCCTCCGGCGTCGCGCTCTCCTCCAAGGGCGGGCTCGAGCGGGCGGCGCGCACGGTCCTGCGGCGCGTCGGATGCGAGGTGCTGCTCGTGACGCGGGGCCGGAACGGCATGTCGGTGTTCCGCCGCGACGGCTCCCCGGTCCACTTGCCGGCGCACGGCGACCAGGAGGCGGTGGACGTGACCGGCGCAGGGGACACCGTCGCCGCGACCTTCTGCGCGGGGCTCGCAGCGGGCGGCGACCCCGTCGCGGCCGCGCGCCTCGCGAACGTGGCGGGCGCGCTCGTCGTCCGCAAGCCGGGGACGGCGACCGTGACGCGCGCCGAGCTCGAGGCGGAGCTGCTCCGGCCGTGACGAGACCGAAAGACGACGCGGCGAAGCCACGCTCCGCTTCGGGGGCCCCCTGGGGGGGCTCGAAGCGGGTGACCCTCGCCGCCCTGCCGGCCCTCCGCGCCGCTGAGACCGCGGCGGGGCGCACCATCGCGCTCGCGAACGGCGTCTTCGACCTCTTCCACGTCGGCCACCTGCGCTACCTCGCCGGCGCCAAGGCGCACGCGGACGTCCTCGTGGTGGCGGTGAACGACGACGCGTCGACCCGGCTCAACAAGGGGCCGGCGCGGCCGGTGGTGCCCGAGGCGGAGCGCGCCGAGATCCTCGAGGGGCTCGCCTGCGTGGACCACGTCGTGCTCTTCTCCTCGAAGGACGTGGTCCCCGTGATCCGGGCGCTGCGCCCGGACGTGCACGTGAAGGGGACGGACTACACCCCCGAGACCATCCCCGAGGCCGCCGAGGTCCGCGCCTGCGGCGGGCGGGTCGCGGTCGCGGGGGATCCCAAGGACCACTCGACCTCGGAGCTCATCGACAAGCTGAAGCTCGCGAAGGCGGCGGAGGACGCATGACGGAAACCGGGAAGGGTGGCGCGCCGCTCGCGCCCGAGCTGAAGGAGATCCTCGCGTGCCCGCGGTGCAAGGGGGAGCTCGAGTTCCACGAGGCGCAGGCGGAGATCCGCTGCCTCGCCTGCCGGCTCGTGTACCGGATCGACGACGGGATCCCGGTGATGCTCGTGGAAGAGGCGCGCAAGATCTGAGACGGTGAGCGGATGATCCGCAGCATGACGGGGTTTGGCGCCGGTCACGGCGCGTCGGCAGGCGAGGCCCTCGACGTCGAGGTCCGGTCGGTCAACCACAAGTTCTGCGAGGTGAAGGTCCGGCTCCCGCGCGAGCTCGCGTCGCTCGAGGTCGAGGCGGCGCGGCAGGTCCGCGAGCGGCTCGCACGCGGCGGCGTGGACGTGTCCGTCCGGCGCGCCGGCGTGGCGGGCGGCCTCGTCCCGAGGGTGGACCTCGAGCTCGCGGCCGCGTACGCGCGCGCCTACGAGGAGCTCCGGGCGCGGCTCGGGCTCGCCGGCGCGCCGACGGTCGCCGACGTGGCGTCGGCGGACGGGGTCATGAAGCTCGAGGAGCGGACGCTCGACCCGGAGGCGGCCCGCGAGGCGCTCCGGGCGGCGCTCGGGGCGGCCCTCGACGGCCTCGTCGCGATGCGCGCGAGGGAGGGCGAGGCCCTCGCCCGGGACCTCGAGGCGCGGCTCTCCGTGGTGGAGGGGCTCGTCGCCCGCGCCGCGGCGCTCGTCCCGCGCTCGGTGGAGCACCTCCGCGCCCGGCTCTCGGAGCGCGTCGAGGAGCTGACCCGGGGCGTCCCGCTCGACCCGGCCCGCCTCGCCCAGGAGGTGGCGCTCCTCGCCGACCGCACCGACGTCACCGAGGAGGTGACGCGGCTCGGGAGCCACCTCGACCAGGCCCGCGCCCTGCTCCGGTCCGGGGAGCCGGCGGGGCGGAAGCTGGATTTCCTCGTCCAGGAGATGCACCGCGAGGTGAACACCGTCGGGTCGAAGTCGCAGAGCGCGGAGATCGCGGCGATCGTCGTCTCCGCGAAGGCGGAGGTCGAGCGGCTGCGGGAGCAGGTCCAGAATGTCGAGTGAGGGCCCGGCGCCGGGGCTGCTCCTCGTGCTCTCCGCGCCCTCGGGGGCGGGCAAGACGACGCTCGCGCGGCGCTTCCAGGCGGCCCATCCGGAAGCGATGTTCTCGGTGTCCGTCACGACGCGGGCGCCGCGCGGCGCGGAGCGGGACGGGGTCGACTACCACTTCGCGAGCGCGGCCCGCTTCACGGAGCTCGTCGCCCAGGGCGCGTTCGCGGAGTGGGCCGAGGTGCACGGCAAGCGGTACGGCACGCTCCGCGCGACGGTGGAGGAGGCGCTCGGGGCGGGCCGGATCGCGCTCTTCGACATCGACGTGCAGGGCGGAGAGCAGCTCCGGCGCGCGTTCTCGCGCGACGCGGTCACGGTGCTCATCGTGCCGCCCAGCGTCGCGGAGCTCGAGCGGCGCCTGCGGGTGCGATCCACCGACAGTGACGCGTCGATCGCGGCGCGGCTCGGCGCGGCGCGCGCCGAGGTGGAGCGCGCGATCGGCTCGTACGACTACGTGATCGTGAACGACACGCTCGACGACGCGCTCGCGCGGCTCGAGGCGGTGGTCGCGCACGAGCGCGCCCGCCGTGGCGGGCCCGCCGATCC
>DASWCJ010000117.1:0-26234 GCA_036390155.1 Anaeromyxobacter sp. | reverse complement strand
CCGTCCGCCGTCGCGACGATGGTCCCGTCCGGCGCCGCGACCGCGAGCACCGCGCGGTACTCCGCCCTGCGCCGCGGGTCGGGAACGTTCGCGAGGAGCCGCAGGAGCTTGTCGTTGTTCCGCTCGTCGCGCGCCGCCCGGCCCGCCGCCGGCCCGAGCTCGGCCGCTGCCGCGCCGGGGAGCTCGCAGACGGGGCTCGCCGGCGCGGCGCCCGGCTCCTCGTCCGACCAGCGAGCGGAGACGACCCCCGGTGCGCCGCCGAGCGCGTCCACGCAGAGCCCGGAGTCGTCGGCGAGGGCGTGCACGCCGGCGAACCGGGCGAAGGCGGCGGCCTTCCTCGCGGCGTTCTCCTCGAAGCTGTCGAGGTCCTCCTCCACCTCCGGGATCGGCCGCCCGAGGTCGTCCGGCGAGACCACCCGGATCGACAGGCCGGCGACGAGGCGCCGGAGCTCCCGGAGCTTGCCGGGGTTGGTCGTGCCGAAGAACAGGTCCAAACGCCGATGCCTCCGGCTTCGCCTAGCTCGCCTAGCTCGCCTTCGCCGCCGCGCGCTGCAGCTCGCTCAGCCTCACGATGCCACCGAGGGCGGCGTCCAGCATCCGGTCGAGATCGGCGCGCGCGAAGGGCTTTCCCTCGGCGGTGCCCTGCACCTCGACGAGCGCCCCCTCCCCGGTCGCGACGACGTTCAGGTCCACGTCGGCGGTGGAGTCCTCGTCGTAGTCGAGGTCGAGGCAGACCTTTCCACCCAAGAGGCCGACCGAGACCGCCGCGATGGTCCGCTTCATCGGATCCTGGGCGAGCTTCTTCGCCTTCTGGATGCCGCGGACGGCGAGCGCGAGCGCCACCCAGCCGCCGGTGATCGCCGCGGTCCGCGTGCCGCCGTCCGCCTGGATCACGTCGCAGTCGAGCGTCACGGTTCGGGGTCCGAGCGCGCGCAGGTCCACCGCGGCCCGCAGCGCGCGGCCGACGAGGCGCTGGATCTCGAGGGTCCGCCCGCCCTGCTTCCCGCGGGCCGCCTCGCGCGCCATCCGCTCGTGGGTGGAGCGCGGCAGCATCCCATACTCCGCCGTCACCCAGCCCGCGCCGGTGCCGAGGACATGGGGAGGGACCCGATCCTCGACGGAGGCGGTGCAGAGGACGTGGGTGTGACCGAAGCGCGCGAGGCAGGAGCCCTCGGCGTGCCTCGACACCTGGGGCTCGAGGACGATCTCGCGGAGGTCCTGCTCGGTGCGGCCGTTGGAACGGGGCATGGGGGGAGCGGATAGCACGCGCGGCCGCCCCGCGCCACGGCGCTCGACGCGCCCGTGCCGGCGTGCTCTTCTCTCCGCGTGCGCTCCAGCGCCCTCCTCGCTGCCGCCGTCGCGTCCGCCCTCGTCCTCGCGGGGTGCACCACGGTGCATCACGCCGGGCCACGCTGCCCCGAGTCGGTCGAGACGTGCCTCACGGCGGCGGACTGCGCGGAGGACGCGGCACGGGGCTGCACGCTCTGCGCCTGCCGCGCCTGGAACGACCTCAGGCCGCGGTCGGGCGCGGGCGTCGCCGCCGTCCCGGTGGAGACGCGCGGCCCGCCTCCTCCGGCGCGGCCGTAGCGCCGCGCTCCCATGGCTCGAGCGCGACCCGCGGGTCGCTACCGGCTCGCCCGCCGCGTCTCGCCGCGGAAGGCGGAGATCCCCTCGGCGACGGCGTCCGCGATCTTCTCGCGGTAGGCGCGGGTCCGGAGCTTCGCCGCCTCGGCCTCGTTCGAGATGAACCCGACCTCGAGCAGCACCGCCGGCATCCGCGCTCCGGCGAGCACGTAGAACGGCGCCTGCTTCACGCCGTGGTCCTCGGCCTCGAGCGAGGCGACGAGCCGCTCGTGGATCGCGTAGGCGAGCCGCGAGGACGCCTGCAGCGCCGCCGCGTCCTCGAGGCTCGTGAGGATCCCGGCGACCGCGTCGCTGGGATCGGGCACCGGCTCCCCGGCGAGCCGGTCCGCGTTCTCGCGCGCGGCCACCGCGCTCGCGCGGCTGTCGGTCGCGTCGGCGGAGAGGAAGTACGTCTCGATGCCCGAGTACCGGCGCCGCTGCTCCGCGGTGGGCATCGAGTTCAGGTGGACCGAGACGAAGAGGTCGGCCCGGAGCGCCGTCGCGATCGCGGCGCGGTTCACGAGCGGGACCGAGAGGTCGCCGGTCCGCGTGAGGACCACCTTCGCGCCCAGCGCCTTGAGCCGCCTCGAGATCCGCAGCGCGAGGTCGAGCGCGACGTCCTTCTCCTTCTCGCCGATCGGGGACCTCGCGCCGTCCGCCTCGCCGCCGTGCCCGGGGTCGATCACCGCGACGAACGCGGGCTCCGTCGCCGCCTTGGCCCGCGCCTTCCCGGGCTTCGCCGCCTTCGCCGGAGCGCCGGCGGCGAGCGACAGCGCGAGCGCGGCGGCGAGCGGAACGAGCACGGGGCGGATCCTACCAGAGCGCCGGGGGAGGGTTCAGCGGACGTCGAGCCGCGGCGGCCCCTCGAGGACCGCGCCGATCACGGCCGCGTCCGCGACGCCCGCCGCGTGGAGCGCCGCGAGCACCTCCGGCGCCCGCGCGGGGTCCACCGCGGCGAGGAGGCCGCCGTTCGTCTGCGCGTCGGCGAGCACGATCGGCCAGGTCGCGACGAGCCCCGGCGCGAACCTCGCGTGGGGCTCGACCCAGCTGAGGTTCGCCTTCGAGCCGCCCGGCACGACGTCGCGCGCGGCGAGGTCGGGAACGCCGTCGATCACCCGCACCGCGGCGGTGTCGATGCGGAGCGCGACCCCGGAGCCGCTCGCCATCTCCCACCCGTGCCCGAGCAGCCCGAACCCCGTCACGTCCGTGAGCGCGTGGACCGCCCCGCTCGCGGCGAGCGTCTCGCCCGCCGCGCGGTTCAGGGTGGACATCACCTCGACGATCCGGTCCAGGAGCGCCGCGGACGCGAGCTCGCGCTTCACCGCGGTGGTCGCGATCCCGGAGCCGAGCGGCTTCGTGAGCAGCAGCGCGTCGCCGGGGCGTGCGCCGACGTTCCGGAGGATCCGGTCCGGGTGGACGAGCCCGGTGACCGCCATCCCGTACTTGGGCTCGGGGTCGTCGATGCTGTGGCCGCCGAGGACCGACGCGCCCGCGAGGCGCGCCGACTCCGCCCCGCCGCGCAGGACCTCGCCGAGCAGCTCCATCGGCAGCTTGCCGACGGGCCAGCCCACGATGTTCAGCGCGAAGAGCGGCCGGCCGCCCATCGCCCAGACGTCCGAGAAGGCGTTCGCCGCCGCGATGCGCCCGAACCAGTACGCGTCGTCCACCACCGGCGTGAAGAAGTCCACGGTCTCGACGATGGCCCGCTCGGCGTCGAGACGGTACACCGCGGCGTCGTCGCTCGTGTCGTGGCCGACGAGCGCGCGCGGATCGTCGCTCCGCGGGAGGCGGCGCAGCACCTGCGCCAGATCCGCCGGGCGGATCTTGCAGGCTCAACCGGCGCCGTGCGACAGCGCGGTGAGCCGCACCTTCTTCTCGGGCTCCGTCATCTCCTATCTCGTAACCGGTCCGCTCAGGCGACGCCCGCGAGCTGCAGGTACATCTCCGCGTTCCGGTTCCCCGGGGAGATCTCGAGCACCGCGCGCCAGTGCTTCACCGCCTCGTCCTTGCGGCCGGCGGCGAAGAGCGAGAGCCCGAGGTGGAGGCGCGCCGGCACGTAGCTCGGGCTCTGGCGCACGACCTCCTCGTACTCCTGGATCCCCTGCTCGCGCTCGCCCGAGTCGCGCAGCGCGCCCGCGAGCCGCGAGCGGACGTCGGCGAAGGCCGGGCCGAGCTCGAGCGCGCGCCGGTACTCCCGGATCGCCTCCGCGTAGAGGCCCGAGGAGAGCCACACGTCGCCGATCTCGGCGTACATGTTGGCGAGCTTCCCCTGCACGAACCGGTCGATCTTCCCGTGGCTCGCGCCGGAGCGGGAGAGCGCGTGGCGATAGGTCTCCTGCGCCTCCTTGTACTTGCCGGTGTCGTTGTAGGTGACGGCGAGGTTGAGCGCCGCGTCGGTGTACCCGGGGTTCAGGCGGAGCGCGGCCTCGAAGGCGCGCAGCGCTTTCTGGTACTGGCCCTGGTCGTGGTAGATGACGCCGAGCATGTTGTAGACGTCGGCGAACGACTGGTTCTGCTCGACGATCTGCGTGAGGTACTGCTCCGCCAGGCCGTACTCGCGCTTCAGGTAGTAGCCCCGCCCGAGCGCCAGCGCCTGTTTCAGCGTCTCGTCCATGTCGCCCTCCGCCCCGGAGTGTACGACGGATCGGGTCAGCGAGGCTCGGCGAGGCGCCAGCGCCCGCCGTCCCGGACGAGGTCGAGGGTGCGCCGTGGGGCGGAGGCCCCGCCCGGCCCCGCCGCGTCCTCCCCGACCACCGCGCGGTCGCGCTCCACCCGGATCTGCCAGGCGACGGGGCGCCGCGCGGGATCGGGCGGCGCGGCGGCGAGCGCCGCGACCACGCCGGCGAGCGCCGGCACGGGCGACTCCGTCGCGCACCACCGCGCGCGCGCGCAACGCACCATCTCGAAGTCCTCGCGGCCGACGTATCCGACCCGGACCTCGCCCCCGGAGAGCGACGCGACGCCGTCGGCATCCACCACCGCGAGCACCCGGGCGCGCCCGCCCTCCGTCGCGACCTCCACGTCGCGGAAGTCGGCCCGGCCGAGGGAGAGCCGCGCGCCGCCCGCCGCGACGCCGATGGGCGCGGGCCGCGCGAGCGCCTCCCGGATCTCCGTCGCCTGGCTCGCCACCGAGCAGCCCGCCACCGCCCCCATGACCACGAGGACCCACGTGAACGTGGACGTGGACGTGGACCTGGTCCTGGACTTGGACTTGGACTTGGACTTGGACTTGGACTTGGACCTCGACCTCGACCTCGACCTCGACCTGGACCTGGTCGTGGACCTGGTCGTGAACGTGGACGAGCCCGCGTCCCCGCCCACGCCCTACCTCAGCGCCGCGAGCAGCTTCTCCGCCTCGGCGCGGCGGGGATCCTGCGGATGCTGGACGATGAGCCGCTGCAGCGCGGTGCGCGCGCGGTACGGCTCCTTCAGCTCGACCGCGGACTGGGCGAGCTTGAGGAGCGCATCGACCTCGTGCTTCGACCCCGGGTACTTCTCGACCAGCGTCTCGTAGCGGCCCGCCGCGCCGGCCCACCGCTGCCGCTTGAAGTAGAACTCCGCGACGTACCACTCGTAGGAGGAGAGGCGCGTCTGGGCGGACTCGAGGAGCTTCTTCGCGTCCGGCGTCCGCTTCGAGTCGGGGTACTTGTCGACGAACTTCTTCAGCGCGTCGGCCGCCTTGCGGACCTGGCGCAGGTCCTTCTCGTAGGCGGGCGGGAACATGAAGAACTCGCTCGGCGCGTCCTTCAGGTAGGACTCGCCGACCCGGAGCTCGGCGTAGTCGAGCTCGTCGTGCGCGGGGTGGAGCTGCACCCACTGCGCGTACGCGTCGGCGGCCTCCGCGAACTTCCCGTCCGCGAACTTCACGTCGCCGAGCCGGAGCTCGGCGAGGGCGGCAAACTTCGAGAACGGGAACTTCGTCTTCACGTACTCGAAGAACTTCGTCGCCTCGGGGTAGCTCCCGTCCTTCAGGAGCTCCTGCCCCGCCTGGTAGTTCTCCTCGGCCGTCGGGAGGATCTTCGCTTCGCCGCCGAGCGTGAGGTGCTTCGAGCACGCGGCGAGCGCGAGGAGGACGGACGCGGCGAGGAGGCGGCGGCGCATGGCGCGCGGAGTATACGCGAGGGCGGGCCGAGCGGCAGCCGGATGAGCCGTCAGAGATCCTCGTAGATCCCGAGCGTCCGCGCGACGGCGCTCCCGGAGAAGCCCCGCCCGAGGAGGAAGCGGGCGAGCCGGCGCCGCGCCCGGTCGTCGAGCGACACGAGATCGGCGGTGCGGGCCCGCCGCTCGGCGAGCACCCGGCACAGGCCGGCCTCGCCGCCCGCCTCCGCGTCGGCCGCGAGCGCGGCCGCGACGGCCGCCTGGGCCCGCCCCCGATCGATCCCGGCGCCGACGAGGCGCCGCTCCGCGAGCCGCGGCCCGAGCCGGCCGGGGGCGACGAGCGCGCGGGCCTGACCGCGGGCATACGCCTCGTCGTCGAGGTAGCCGAGCCGGACGAGCCAGGCGACGACCGCGTCCGCCTCGGCGGAGAGCTCCGCGCGGGCGAGGCGCGAGCGGAGCTGCGACTCGGTACGGGCGCGCGACGCGAGGGACCGCAGCGCGACGTTCTTCGCGCGGGAGAGGGGGGGCGAGTCGGACACGGCGCGAGTCCTCAGCGCTTAGAATCTCTCGATCTGGAAGTCGTCGTCCCCGCCCGCGGGCTCCGCCGGCTTGGCAGGGGATACCCCCGGACGAGGCGCAGCGGTCTTCGCCGGCGAGATCCGACCGAGCTGCTGCGCCGGCCCGGGCGGCCCGGAGGGCAGCGGCCGGGGCGCCGGAGTCGTCACCGGGCGCGCGGCCGGCGCGGACGCGGGGGCCGCGCCGGAGTCCGCCGGCTTCTCGAACGAGTCCCACTTCGAGTCGCTCGTCCCGGAGATGCCGGAGACGCGCAGCGCGAAGTCGTCGGGGTTCGTCGCCTGGCGGAGCGCCTCCTCGTAGGAGACGACCTGCGCCTTGAGGAGCGCCATGAGCGACTGGTCGAAGGTCTGCATCCCGTAGGAGACGTGCCCCTGCGCGATCGCCTCGGGGATCTCCTTCGTCCGGTCCTTGTCCTCGATGAGCTCGCGGACGCGGCCGGTGGCGAGGAGCACCTCGATCGCCGGGACGCGCCCCTTGGTGTCCGCGCGCGGCACGAGCCGCTGGCTGATGACGGCCTTCAGCACCGAGCCGAGCTGGAGCCGCACCTGCTTCTGCTGGTAAGGGGGGAACGCCGAGATGATGCGGTTGATGGTCTCGGTCGCGTCGAGGGTGTGGAGCGTCGACATGACGAGGTGGCCGGTCTCGGCCGCGGTGAGCGCGGTCTCGATCGTCTCGAGGTCCCGCATCTCGCCCACCAGGATGACGTCCGGGTCCTGGCGCAGCGCGCTCTTCAGCGCCTGCCCGAAGCTCATCGTGTCGACGCCCACCTCGCGCTGGTTCACGATCGACCGCTTGTCGCGGATGAGGAACTCGATCGGATCCTCGATCGTCATGATGTGGCAGGTCTCGGTCGCGTTGATGTGATCGATCATCGCGGCGAGCGTGGTCGACTTGCCGGAGCCGGTGGTGCCGGTGACGAGGACGAGCCCGCGCTGCTCGGCGGTGATCTTCTCCAGGATCTTCGGCAGCATGAGCTGCTCGATCAACTGGATCTTGAAGGGGATGACCCGGAGGACGACCCCGATCGTGCCGCGCTGCTGGAAGATGTTGACGCGGAAGCGGCCGAGGCCCGGGACCCCGTAGGCGAGGTCCACCTCGTTCGTCTGCTTGAACTTCTCCCTCTGGAACTCGTTCATGATCGCGACGGCCATCCTCGCGATCTCCTCCGGCGGCAGCCGCCGCGCGTCCTTGAGCGGGACGAGGGCCCCGTCCACCCGGAACATCGGCGGGAGGCCTGCCTTGAGGTGAATGTCCGAGGCGCCCCCGCGCAGCGCGACCTGGAGGATCTCGTTCAGCTCCATGCGACAGGCAGGGTAGCACCGGGATCCTGGCGAAGCCATTGCCGCACTCGCGGGACGCGCCGTCTACGCGCACGTCCGGTGCCGGTGTGGGCGCGGGGAGGACCGCGCGTCAGCGGACGACCCGCTCCACCCAGCGCCGCAGGAGCCCCGCCGCCTCGGGCGTCTCCCGGATCGTCGCGGCCGCCTCGGCGTGCCGCGCTGCGCCACCCCGCTCGACCCAGGCCCGCTCCTCGTCGGCCATCGCGCGGACGCGGGCCGCGTCGAACTCGGGGTGGAACTGCACGGCGCGGAGGCGCGGCCCGTGCGCGAAGGCCTGCACGGGGGTGTGGGCGCCGGTCGCGAGGAGGACCGCCCCCGGCGGGGCCACCGCGACGTGGTCCTCATGGAACTGCTGCACCGCGAGGCGCGCGGGGAGCCCGGCGAGGAGCGCGTCCTCCTGGCCCGCGGCGGTGAGCTCCACCTCGCCCGTCCCGACCTCCGGGCCGCGCGGGTTCCGCTCGACGGTGCCGCCCAGGGCGGCGGCGAGGAGCTGGTGGCCGAAGCAGACCCCGAGCACCGGCGCGCGCTCCGCCGCCTCGAGGAGCGCCTCCCCGAGCGCGAGCATCCAGGGGGCGCGCTCGGTCATGCTCGCGTAGGAGCCGGTGACGACGATGCCGTCGGCCCCGGCCGCCGCGGCGCGCACGCCGTGGCGGTGCGCGACCCGCACCTCCGCCGCAGGCTCGAGTCCTTCGCGGAACCAGCGCTCGAACCCGCCGAGCGAGGCGCGGACCGCGGGACCCGGATCGCCGAGCAGGGCGACGAGGACGGTGGGGCGGCGGGGCGGCACAGAGGGATCCTAGTGCGGGCGCGTGCCGGCGCATCGCGCCGGAGACGTAGCGGCGCAGGTCGTGAGGCAGAAGCAGAAACGTCCGAGAGCGCGAACGGAAACGCGGTGCCGAAGCCCCGATGAACGAAGGGGCACGCGTCGCCGTCCGGCGACCGTGCCCCCCGTGAACGCGCGTCTCCCGCTCCGCCTCTCGCCCGAAGGCGAGAGCCGTCGGTGTTAACGCTTGCTGAACTGGAAGCGCTTGCGGGCGCCGGGTTGGCCGTACTTCTTCCGCTCCACCGCGCGCGCGTCGCGGGTCATGAAGCCGGCCTTCTTGAGGATGGGCCGGTACTCGGCGTTGATCTCGACGAGGGCGCGGCTGATCCCGTGGCGGATCGCGCCGGCCTGGCCGGAGAGCCCGCCGCCCGTCGCCCGGACGAACACGTCGAGCTTGCCCATCTGATCGACGAGCTTGAGGGGCTCGACGAGGATCATCTTCGACGTCTCGCGGCCGAAGTACTCGTCGATCGAGCGCCCGTTGATGGTGATGTTGCCGGTGCCGGGAACGAGCCGGACGCGGGCGACGCTCTCCTTGCGCCGGCCGACCACGATGTTCGCCTGCGTAGCCATTGGGATCCTTTACTGCGCGAGCGGAAGCTGCTCGGGCTTCTGCGCGGCGTGCGGGTGCTTGTCGCCCGCGTACACCTTGAGCTTCGTCATCATCTGCCGCCCGAGCGTGCTGCGAGGCAGCATGCGCCGGACCGCGTTGAGGACGATGTCCTCCGGGTGCCGGTCGCGGATCTTGTTCATCGGCGTGTGCTTCGCGCCGCCGGGGTGCATCGTGTGGCTGAAGAAGGTCTTGTCCGTCTCCTTCTTCCCGGTGAACCGGACCTTCCCGGCGTTCACGACGACGACGAAGTCGCCCGTGTCGAGGGACGGCGTGTAGAGGGGCTTGTGCTTGCCCTTGAGGACCGAGGCGACGCGCGTCGCGAGGCGGCCGACGGTCTTCTCGTTCGCGTCGACGAGCCACCACTTCCGGCCCTGGAGGGCCTCGGCCTTCGTCGCGCTGCGGGTGGTGCCTTTGGCCATGGAATACCCTGCGGAAGCTCCGAAACTTCCGAAGAAATTGGAAACGCGCCTTTTAGAGGAGGGGCGCGCGCTTGTCAAGCGCAGGCAGGTTGTCCTGAGCCTGCCGAGGGGCCCGTCCAGCGCCGCCCGGGGACGCTTTCACGGCGGCGGGGGGGAACCTAGCCGGTTCCGCCCGGACCCACAAGCTTCTCCCGAAGCCGGGCCATCACCCCCGCCGAGAAGGACGCGACGTCGTCCCGGGGCTCCGTGGCGTTCGGGTCCACCTGCTCGAACGCGCCCGCCGGAAGGTCGCCGAGGAAGCGGGACGGCGTCTTCGGCTCCTCCTTCCCGCGCCGGGTGCGCGCCGCCGCGCGCGTCAGCGTGAGGTGCTCCCGCGCGCGGGTGATCCCGACGTAGGCGAGCCGCCGCTCCTCGTCGAGGTCGCGCGGCTCGCCCTTCATCCCGCCGCAGGGGAGGAGGTCCTCCTCGACGCCGACGAGGAAGACGACCGGGAACTCGAGCCCCTTCGCCGAATGGAGCGTCATGAGCGAAACCCCCTCCGCCGCGGCCGGGTCCTCCTCCGCGCGCGAGTCGAGGGCGAGCCGCGCGAGGAACGCCGCGAGGGACGGGCGGGCGGTCCGCTGCTCCCAGGACTCCAGGGACCGGAGCAGGCCCTCGATCGCGTCCACCTTGCGCTGCGCCGCCTCGAACGACTTCACCGAGGCCCGGGCGTACCCGAGGAGGTCCACCTCCGCGACGAGCGCGCGCGCGACCTCCGCCGGCTTTCCGGCCGCGAGCCGCTCGCGCCAGCGGCCCACGGCTGCGACGAACTCGGCGATCCGCTCGGCGGCGCCGCGGGGGAGGTCGGGGACCTCGGCGGCGCGGGAGAGGGCGTCGAGCAGGGGGAGCCGGTTCGGCACCGCCCAGGCGTTCACCCGCTCGAGCGAGGCGTCCCCGATGCCGCGCGGCGGGACGTTCACGATGCGCGCGAGGGAGACCTCGTCCTCGCGGGCCACGCAGACCTTCAGGTAGGCGAGGAGGTCGCGGACCTCGGCACGGTCGAAGAACGCCGGCCCGCCGTGGACGGTGTGCGGGATCGACGCCTCGCGCAGCGCCTCCTCGAAGGGCCGCGAGAGCGCGTTCAGCCGGTAGAGGATGGCGACGTCCGAGAGCGGCCGCCCCTCGCGGCGGAGGCGCGCGATCTCGCCGGCGACCCAGCGGGCCTCCTCCTCCTCCGAGGGGAGCGCGACGGCGCGCACGCGCTCGCCGTCTCCCGCCGCGGTGAAGAGCCGCTTCGGCCGCCGGTCCGGGTTCTTCGCGATCACCGCGTTGGCGCAGGCGAGGACGTGGCCCGTCGAGCGGTAGTTCTGCTCGAGCCGCACCTCCTTCGCGCCCGGGAAGTGCTTCTCGAAGCGGAGGATGTTCCGCACCTCCGCCCCGCGCCAGCCGTAGATCGCCTGGTCGTCGTCGCCGACGGCGCAGACGTTCATGCGCTCCCCGGCGAGGAGCTTCAGCAGCTCGAGCTGGGCGACGTTCGTGTCCTGGTACTCGTCGACGAGCAGGTACCGGAACCGCGCCGTCCAGCGCGCGCGCAGCTCCGCGTCCTTCGAGAGCAGGGCCACCGGGCGCGCGACGAGGTCGTCGAAGTCCACCGCCCGCTGCGCCGCGAGCGCGCGCTCGTAGCGCGGGTAGACCTCGCTCGCGACGAGACCGTAGTCGTCGTCCCTCGGCAGGATCCGCTTCTTCCCCTCCCCCTTCGCCCGCGACACGAGCGCGAGCACGCGCTGCGCGTCGAAGGCGCGATCGTCGACCTTCACCTCGCGCATGCAGCGCTTCACGAGCGCGGCCTGGTCGCCGGCGTCGCAGATGGCGAACCGGCGCGGCAGCCCCGCGGCGCGGTGCTCCTGCTTGAGGAAGTGCAGCCCGAACGCGTGGAAGGTCGAGACGAACACGTCCACCCCGGCGGCGCCGGCGACCTGCGCGACCCGCTCGCGCATCTCGCCCGCTGCCTTGTTCGTGAAGGTGACCGCGAGGATCTCCCCGGGGTCGACGCCCTGGTGGAGGAGCCACGCGATCCGGTGGACGATGACGCGCGTCTTGCCCGAGCCGGCGCCGGCGAGCACGAGGAGCGGCCCCTCGGTCGTGGTCACCGCCTCGCGCTGGGGCGGGTTGAGTCCCGAGAGGTCGAGCATCCGCGGGCGCTGCCATGACACGCCGCGCGCCGGACGACAAGGGCTTGACGGATCGACCCAGATGGCTCGGGCCGGGCGACCGCCCGGTGGACCGCGCGCCGCGTCCGCGTGGTAGCTTCGCGGCGGAGCCGTCGATGGGCAACCTCTCGGTCGAGATCAAGCTCGGCGTCGCCGTGCTCGCGGTGTGCCTCGTCGCCGCCGTCGCCGGCGCGACCGTCTCCGGGACGATCTTCGAGCGGGGCGTCGAGGACGCGGCGCTCTCGAGCCTCCAGTCCGCGTCGGACGCGTTCGCGGCGCAGGAGCGGGCGGAGATCGAGAAGCTCGCGTCGACGCTCGACGCGCTGCTCGCGAACGACGAGCTCCGGGCCGCCTTCGGCGCGAGGGACCGCGAGCGGCTCCTCGCCGTCGCCTCCCCGCTCTTCGAGACGATGAGGCAGCGCGACCGGGTCACGCACTGGTACTTCATCGAGCCCGAGCCCGCGAAGACGGTGTTCCTGCGGGTGCACCGTCCCGAGCTGCACGGCGACCGGGTGGAGCGCTCGACGCTGCAGAAGGCGATCGAGTCGGGCGAGCTCGGCGCCGGCAAGGAGCTGGGCCAGACCGCCTTCGCGCTCCGCGCCGTGCGCCCCTGGTTCCACCAGGGGAAGCTCGTCGGCTACCTGGAGCTCGCGGAGGAGATCGACTTCTTCCTCGCCGCGATGAAGGCGCGCACCGGCGACGACTACGGGCTGCTCGTGAAGAAGAAGTACCTGGACGAGCAGTCCTGGGCCAAGGTGCTCGGGCCGCGCGCCAACACCTGGAACGACCGGCCCGACGTGGTCGTCGTGAACACCACCACCTTCACCGACGGCATCATCGACTTCTCGGGCGACCTCGAGGCGATCCCCGAGCGCGGCCAGACCCTCGGCGAGGCGGTGCACGGGGAGCGCGCCTTCGTGCGCGGGATCTTCCCCGTGCGCGACGCGTCGGGGCAGAAGGTCGGCGGCCTCTTCGTGCTGCACGACTTCACGCGCCACCACGCGGCGCTCCGCGCCGGGCTCCTCCAGTCCTCGCTCGCCCAGCTCGCGCTCGGCGCGGCGGCCGCGGCGCTCGTCGTGCTCCTCCTCCACCGGCTCGTGTTCGCGCGCCTCGCGCGGCTGCGGCTCGCGCTCGAGGCGCGGGCCCGCGAGGAGGGGCTGCCCCCGAGCCGGATCGTCGAGCTGGAGAGCGGCGACGAGATGGGCCGGCTCGAGGGGCTGTTCCGGAGATTGATGTTCCCTGCGCGTCCGCGCCCCGAGCACGGGGATGCGCCCCCGGGCGCACCCCGCGACCAGCGCGACGGCACGCGTTGACGCCGGGCAAGGCGCCACCACCTTCACCATCCGGCTGCCGGTCCCGCCCCAGGCCGCGGCGCGGGCGGAGGCGGGCGCGGCGTAGTAGTAGACGTCCGGCATGGGCCGGCCCCTCGTCACCCTCGACCGCGTCGACGTGCGCCTCGCGGGCGCGACCCTCCTCGCGGACGTCTCGCTCGAGGTCCGGGCGGGCGAGGGGCTCGCGGTGGTCGGGCCGAGCGGCGCCGGGAAGTCCACGCTCCTGCGGCTCCTCCGCGGCGAAGTCTGGCCCCACCCGACAGGTCCCGGGCGCCGCCTCTTCCACGGGCCCGATGGCCCTTCCGAGAGCCCGATCGGAGCGCGCGAGCGGATCGCGCTCGTCGCGCCCGAGGCCCAGGACGCCTACGTCCGGCACGACTGGGACCTCGCCGTCGAGGCGGTGATCCGGTCGGGCTTCTCCGGCGAGGTGTTCCCGCCCGAGCCTGCGACGCCCGCGCAGGCCGCGCGGATCAGCGAGGTGGCGGCGCTGCTCGGCGCGGACCACCTGCTCGCGCGGTCCATCCTGGAGCTGTCGCGGGGGGAGGCGCGGCGCGTGCTCCTCGCCCGCGCCCTCGCGCCGGCGCCGGAGCTGCTCCTGCTCGACGAGCCGTGCGAGGGGCTCGACGCCCGCAGCCGCCGGGACTTCCTCGCGCATGTCTCGGCGGTGCTGCGCGGCGGGACCGCGGTCGTGCTCGCGACGCACCGTGCGGAGGAGCTCATCCCGGAGATCGCGAGGCTCGTGGAGGTGAAGGATGGGGTCGTGACGGAGCGGACCCGTCACGTGAACGTGAACGTGAACGCGAACGCGAACGCGAACGCGAACGCGAACGCGAACGCGAACGCGAACGAGAACGAGACGAGTCCGTCCACGTCCACGTCCACGTCCACGACCACGTCCACGGAGCCGGTATTCGAGGTGACCGGCGTCACCGTCCTCGTGGACGCGCGCGCGGTCCTCCGCGATCTCGACTTCGTGCTCCGTCCCGGCGAGCGCGTCGCCGTCGTCGGCGCGAACGGCGCCGGGAAGTCCACGTTCCTGCGGCTGCTCGCGGGCGAGGAGCAGCCCGCGCGCGGGGCGATCCAGCGCCTCGGCCTCGGGCCGCGCGCCGGGATCGAGGAGCTGCGGCGGCACGTCGGGCTCGTCTCGCCGGAGCTCCAGGCACGGCACCGCTTCGACGCCACCGGAGAGGACGTGGTGCTCTCCGGCTTCCACGGGACGGTCGGCCTCGCCAACGAGCCGTCGGAGACGGAGCGGCGTCGGGCGCGCGAGGCGATGGCGCGGCTCGGGATCGCTCACCTCGCACCCCGTCACCTCCTCACCCTCTCCTACGGCGAGCTGCGGCGGCTCCTCCTCGCCCGCGCGCTCGCGCCGGATCCCGCGGCGCTCCTCCTCGACGAGCCGCTCGCCGGGCTCGACGCGGCCGCGCGCTCGTGGGTGCTGCGAGCGGTCGCGGACGCGTGCGATCGGGGAGCGGCGCTCGTCACCGTCACCCACCACCGGGACGAGCTGCCCGAGGGGATCTCGCGGGTGCTCACGCTGGAAGGCGGGAAGCTCGGGTAGCGCCGCGCAATTTCCCTTCCCCGCCGTTCCGGGGCAGGATTCCCTGGATGTCCGGCCCCCGCCGCAAGCCGCCACCGCCCGCGCGCCCCTCCGCTCCTCCGCTGCGTCGCGAGCCGGTGCGCGCGCGCGACGACCGGCACGTCGTCGAGCCGGCGGCGGCGGTGGTCGCGCCGCGCCCCGGCGTACGCGTCGTGACGAGCTCCGGCTTCGTGGACACCGCGTCGGGCACCTTCCAGCCGGCGCGACCTCCGCCCCCGCCCGTCCTCTCCCGGCGCGACTTCGAGCAGGAGCTCCTGCGGCTCCTCCGCGCGTTCGCCTCGGACGAGGAGAACCCCGGCTCGATGAAGTGCGAGGGTTGCCGGCGCTGCGTCTCCTGCATGTTCTGCAGTGACTGCGAGGAGTGCTACCGCTGCACGCACTCCTCCGGGTGCCGGAGCTCCACCCACCTCACCCACTGCCGCGACTGCACCGGCTGCCACGACTGCGCCTACTGCGTCGCGTCCGAGAACTGCACCCGCTCGAACTACCTCGTGATGTGCCGGTCCTGCTCCGAGTGCTCCTACTGCTTCGGGTGCGTCGGGCTCGCGAAGCAGGACTTCCATATCCTGAACGTGAAGTACACGCGGTCCGAGTACTTCCGGATCGTGAAGTCGCTCGAGGCGGAGCTCGGCATCGCCGAGTAGCGCCCGCGGCGCCTCGCCATGCTCGCCCCCTTCCTCGCCCTCCTCGCCCTCCTCGCCGACGCCGCGCCGCCTCCGGTCGCGCTCGGCCCGGTGGTCGCGCGCCCGGGGGATGCCGTGCTCGTACGCGTCCGCGCGCCGGGCGCACCCGCGGGCACGATCGCCGGTCGTCCGCTCGCCTTCTGGCGCCGGGGCGACGAGGCGTGGGCGGTCGGGGCGCTGCCCATCGAGACCCCACCCGGGCCCGCGCCCGTGGAGATCGCGCTCCCGGGCGAGCCGGCGTTCGCGACGACGATCTCGGTGGTCGAGCCCGGGTTCCGCTCGAAGTCGATCCGCGTGCCGGAGAAGTACGTCGTCCCGCCGGAGAAGGAGCGGCTCCGGATCGAGCGCGACCGGCGCGCCTTCGCCGTGGCGTGGCGCCAGCCCTTCGCGCCGCCGCGGTTCACCGCCGGCTTCGAGTGGCCGCGGCCCGACGAGACCGGCGGCCGCTTCGGGGATCAGCGGATCCTGAACGGCAAGAAGGCGTCGGTGCACTACGGGATCGACATCGGCGCGCCGCGGGGCGCGCCCGTCCACGCCTCGAACGACGGCGAGGTGGTGCTCGCGCGCAACTGCTACTACTCCGGGAAGACCGTCGTGCTCTGGCACGGCGCGGGCCTCTTCACGCTCTACTTCCACCTCGATCGACTCGCGGTGAAGCGCGGACAGCAGGTCCGGCGCGGGGAAACGCTCGGCGCGGTCGGCTCGACGGGGCGCTCCACCGGCCCGCACCTCCACTGGAGCGCGAAGGTGGGCCCGCTCTACGTGGACCCCGAGTCGCTCCTCGCCATCGACTTCGCCGCGGGCACCGCGCCGCCGCGTCGCGCGGGGCCGCGGCCGGAGCCGGCCGCGGCCGTTCCGGAGACGATCCCGGACGCGCCGGGCGCGACCCCGATCAGCCCCGACGCGCCTCCGCGATGATCGCGAGCATCGGCGCGTGGAGCGCCGGGACCGCCGCGACGATGTCGCCGCTCTCGAGCATGCCGTCTCCGCCGTCCATGTCGGTGACGAGCGCCCCCGCCTCGCGGGCGAGGAGGATGCCCGGGGCAACGTCCCAGGGCTTGAGCCGCTGCTCCCAGAACCCGTCGAAGCGGCCGCAGGCGACGTAGGCGAGGTCGAGCGCGGCGCTTCCGAACCGACGCACCGCGCGCGCCCTCCGGAGGAACGCGCCGAAGAGCCGCAGCGGCTCCTCGTACCGCTGGTGGACGTCGTAGGGGAAGCCGGTGACGAGGAGCGCGCCCTGCAGCTCGGTCCGGCCGGAGTGCGCGAGTGGCGCGCCGTTCAGGGTGGCGCCGCGCCCGCGCGCCGCGAGGAAGAGCTCGTCGCGCAGCGGATCGTAGGTCGCGCCCGCGGCGATCCCGGCCGCGTCGGTGACGCCGACGTTGACGGCGAAGTGCGGGACGCCGTGCGCGTAGTTGGTCGTCCCGTCGAGCGGATCGACGAAGAACCGGAGGCCGCCCGCGTGCCCTCCGCTCGCGCCCGACTCCTCGGCGAGGATCGCCGCGCCCGGGAACCGCCGCGAGAGGAAGCCGAGCAGCGCCTCCTCGCTCGCGCGATCCGCGTCGGTCACGAGATCGATCCCGCCCTTCAGCTCGACCGTGCGGACCTGCCCCCACTTCTCGCGGAGCACGGCGCCGCCCAGCCGGGCCGCCTCCGCGCACGCCTCCCGAAGCTCGGCCACCTCCGCCACGTCCACCTCCCGGCCCTCGGGCCCCGGGCACCATAGCGGAGGGACGGCGGCGGCGCAGGTGCGGCGCGCTCCCACCGGGACGCACTCGCACGCACCCGTCCTCCCCGGCCGCGCACGGGCCATTCACCAAACGTGTTGCCTTGCAGCCCGTTCCGGGTACATTGCGGCCGGCCCTCCTGGCGGGGGGTCCGGGAGGAGGGACCCGTGCAAGGGAACGAGACTCTGCGCCGCGTCGAGCGGCGCTGGAGATGCGCAGCGCGCACCGTGGCCGCGATCGCGCTCGCCGCGACGGCCACCGCGTCGTGGGCGGCCGCGCCGAAGACGGCGAGCGCCACGTCGGCGAAGGCCGCGAGCTCGAGCAGCGCGTCCGCCTCCTCGACCGCGCTCGCCGCGAAGCCGCCGCCCGCGAAGCCGCCGCCCGCGCAGCCCACCTCCGTCGCGACGGCGCCCGCGTTCGTCGGCGGCGATGCGCGCTGGCTCGGCGTGTCGATGGGCATGCTCTCGGCGTTCGACGTCGGGGACTCGCTCGCCGTCCGGCTCGACTACGGCGTGCTCCGCACCCCGCCGAGCTGGCGCCGGTTCGACCTCGAGTGGCACCTCGTCGTCGGCCTCTCGACGCCCTCCGGCAAGACGGAGCTCAAGACGAACGTGGTCCCGCCCGGCGGGACCACCGCGGTCGAGGTGAGCGCGGGTCAGGAGAAGGTCTCGGCGTTCCTGCTCGAGATCGTGCCCACCGCGCGCGTCCTCTTCTCCGTCACCCGCGGGGTCGCGTTCTTCGCGGACGGCGGGCTCGGGCTGTGTCAGAGCTTCGAGTCCTACGAGCGCTCGGAGATGTTCGAAGGGAACTCGACGCGGAAGGAGTACGCGACCGGGTTCGTGGTGCACACCGCGCTCGGCATGGCGGCGGATCTCACCCCGCGCTGGCGGCTCCTGCTCGTGCCGGTCGCGTTCTCGTTCCAGCTCGGCCCGAAGTTCTCGGGCTTCACGCCGTCGTTCGGCCTCGCCTACCGGCTCTAGCCCCCGCGGAGACCGACCATGAAGAAGCTCCTCCTCGCCTCGCTCGTCGTCGCGTCCGTCGCGGGCTGCCGCATCAAGGGCGACCCCACGTTCGACGCCGCCTCCGCCACCTGCAACACCGTCGGCGTCCCCTGCAGCGAGAACGCCGGCTGCTGCTCGTTCGCCTGCCTCGGCGGCTCCTGCATCGCGAACACCGTCCCGGGCGGCATCTGCCGCACGAGCGACGACTGCATCTTCACGATGAGCTGCGTCTCGGGACGCTGCAATCCTGGCGCGATCTGCTCGAACAACGGCGTCGGCTGCACCTCGAAGAACGCCTGCTGCTCCGGTAACTGCGTCGGGTTCGACAACTTCATCTCGCCGCCGGTCCCCGGGACCTGCACCGTGAACACCGCGCCGGCGGTCGAGCTCGGCGGGCCATTCGTCGAGCCGTACTACTCCACGACCACGCTGCACGCGGCCGTCACCGACCCGAACCCCGGCGACACCCTGTACTACCGGTGGGACGTCGTCTCCGCGCCCTCGAACGCGCTCCTCACCGGCTGGACGTCCTCGCTCGCCACGCCGTCCGTGTTCCTCCGCGCGAAGGGGACCTACCAGTTCCGCGTCACGGTCGTGGACGGCCCCGCGACGCAGGCCGGTCGGCTGAGCGGCCAGGACACGATGACGATCACGGCCGTGAACCTCCCTCCGGTCGTCGCCGCCGACCCGAACCTCCTCGCGACGACGGTGCTCCGGAACGTGGACTTCCCGCTCTTCGGCGCGGTGCGCGACCCGAACGGCGACCCGGCGATGCCGGTCTCCTGCGAGTGGTACGCGACGCCGCCCGGCGGGAGCGAGACGCAGATCTGGTCTTCGGGCGGGTCCCCGTGCCCGGCGAACCCGTCCCTCACGTACCGGACCCCGATCGCCTCCCTGCACGGTCCGTGGGCGTTCCGGCTCCACGCCTCCGACACCGAGCTCGACGCCTCCGACGTGCGGACGATCACCGTCGTGAACGCCCCGCCCGTCGCGTTCGCGTGCGCCTACGAGTGCCAGACGCCGCCCGGGACCGGCCTCCCGGCGATCCACGTCGGCAACCTCGGCCCGCCCGGCGGCGCCAACCCGTCGATCCCGTTCCAGGGGCGCGCGACCGACGCGAACGGCGACGAGGCGACCGCCGGCTTCACCTGGGAGTGGCGGCTCGACGCGCGGCCCGGCCTCTCGCAAGTTCCGCTGAACTCGATCCTCGGCTCCGGGACGGGCGCGGCGCCGGCGCCCTACGCGGGGTCGCTCGATCCCGACTTCGCCGGGACCTACGTCGTCCGGCTGCACGTGGACGACGGACGCGGCGGAGCGGCGGACGACACGGTCGAGGTGGTGGTCGAGCCGTGGATCCGGCCGCTGCTCCCGATCGACGGCTACACGCAGCTGCCCGTCGGCACGCTCGTGGACGCCGGGTACTTCCACGCGGCGAGCGCCGCGGACGACCGCCTCGTCTACGTGGGCGCGACGGTGAGCGGGACCCCGACGCTCTGGGACCTCGACCCCGAGTCGATCCAGACCACCTTCGCGCCGAGCACAGTCGTCGGCGCGAGCGGCGTGTTCATGAACCCGAGCTGCCTCGGGCTCTCCCTCGACGGCGGCTCCGCGCTCGTCGGCGGCGACGTCTCCGGCTCGCCGCGCTGGCTGCGCGTCACCCTCGGCGCCACGCCGTCCTCCGCCGCCCCGAACCCGTTCGGCACCGGCTGGGGGGCGGCGTTCCCGACCTCGATCGCCGACGCGGGGGGGCGGGAGTTCGCGGTCTCGAGTGCCGGCGTCGTGCACACGCTCGTGAACGGCGTCGGGGCGACGAGCAACGCCGCGACCTGCAAGAACGGGAGCGCCTGCACCGCCGCGGCCATCGTCGGCACGCGCGCGGCCGCGACCACCGACCACCTCTGGCTCCTGAACACCCTCTCCGCTCCCGTGGCGCTGCGGCACTTCCTGGTGTGGCCGAACGGCGACCTCGACTCCCCCGCGTACGCGAGCGGGCTCTCCACGCCGTCGAACCTCTGGCTCTCCGCGCTCCATGGCACGCGCGAGGTCGCGCTCTCGAGCGACGTCACGGTGGACGCGACCACGCTCTCCCAGGGCGCCTCGCTCCCGTTCCCCGTCCGTCACGTGGACACGATCGCGCCGTCGGGTGTCCTCCAGGGGCTCGCGGTGAGCACGAGCGGGGCGCAGGTCGAGGCGCTCGACGCGTCGTACGCCGCCGCCGGCACGCTCCCGATCCCCCGGGTCGGCTACCTGGGGACCGGCTACCCGGGCGAGGCGGTCTTCGCGTTCGTCCACTCGGATGGGAACGCCCGCTACGTCGTCCTGCGCGCCACGGTCGCAGGCACGGTGCGCTGGTACCTCGCGAGGTACTGACGCCGCCGCCTCCGCGAGCGCGCTAGACTCCGGCCATGCTCAAGGCGCTCGCCGTCGTCCGCACGATCGTCCTGCTGTTCCTCATCGGGTACACGTTGCGTGCGATGCCGTGGGTATTTGGCCTACCCACTGGGTCGTCGCAGGCCTTCGACACCTGCCGCTCGTCGCTCACGAGCGTGACGTGGGCGGCGTGGATCGCAGTGGCGTGGGTCGCGATCGACACCGCTATCGGCTGGCTTCTCGCCGGCCGCAAGAAGACTTCCCACGCGCCCACCTCTGCCGCGCCGGCAGCGAGGTAGCGGCGCTCCGGAGCGGAGGTTGCTCGGCCTGGGGGCGCTCCTCGGACGGCTCGGCTCCTGGCTCCACCGCCGGGACGTGACCGTCTGGTACGACCCGCGCTACCGGCTCCCCATCTCCGGCCTCGAGGCGGTGTCCGGCCTCGATCCGCGGCGGGCCGACTTCGCCGCGTGGTGGCTGCGCGACACCGGCGCGGTCGCGAAGGACGCGCTCCGGCGCCCGCACCGGATCTCCTGGGAGAACCTCGCGCGCGTCCACGACCCGGCGCTCCTCGAGTCGCTCGGGCGCCCGGAGAGCGTGGCCTCCGTCTTCGCGGTGGACCCGAGCGACGTGCCGGTCGACGAGGTGCTCGACACCGTGCGCCTCGCCTGTGGCGGGACGCTCGCGGGGGCGCGGGAGAGCCTCCGGACGCGCGCGCCGGCGCTGAACCTCCTCGGCGGCTTCCACCACGCCGGGCCCGCCGTGGCGGGCGGGAACTGCCCCGTGAACGACGTCGCCGTGGCGGTCGCGACGCTCCGCGCCGAGGGCTTCGACGGCCAGATCGCCGTGCTCGACCTCGACGCCCACCCGCCCGACGGGATCGCCGCCTGCCTCGCCCGCGACGAGCGCGTCTGGATCGGCTCGCTGTCCGGCTCGGACTGGGGGCCGCTCGACCGGGTGGACGAGACCGTCCTGCCCGAGGGGACCGGCGACGCCGCCTACCTCGACGCGCTCGGCGCGCTGCTCGAGCGCATGCCGCGCCCGAGGCTCGCCTTCGTGCTGGCGGGCGGCGACGTGCTCGCCGGCGACCGCTTCGGGAAGCTCGCGCTCTCGCTCGAGGGCGCGCGCGATCGCGACCTCCTCGTCGCGGCCGAGTTGGAGTGGGTCCCCACCGTCTGGCTCCCCGCCGGCGGCTATTCCCGCCCCGCCTGGCGCGTGCTCGCCGGCACGGGGGTGGCCGTCGCGGAGGGCTCGCGCCGGCCGATCCCGCCCGGCTACGACCCGGTCGCCGCGCGCTTCGCGGACGTGTCGCGGGAGCTCTCGCCCACCGACCTCACCGAGTCGGGCGAGCTCACCTCGGAAGAGCTCGAGGAGGAGCTCGGGATGCGCCCGCGCCGCCCGCGCCAGCTGCTCGGGTACTACACGGCCTCCGGGGTCGAGCAGGCGCTCCATCGCTACGGGCTCTTCGATCACCTCGAGCGGCTCGGCTTCCGGCAGCTCCGCGCCGCGTTCGACGCGGCCGGCGAGGGCGAGCGGCTCCGCATCCTCGGGCAGTCCGGTGGCGTCGAGCACCTGCTCATCGAGGTCGTGCTCGAGCGGCGCCGCGTGGCCGGCGTCGAGGCGCTCTACGTGCACTGGCTGTCCCTCCGGAACCCGCGCGCGCGGTTCAGCGAGCGCCGCCCGCGCCTGCCCGGGCAGGAGGTCCCCGGACTCGGGCTCGCGCGCGAGGTCGGGACCGTGCTCGCGATCATGGCGGCGCGCCTCGGCCTCGGCGCGGTGGTCTTCAGGCCGGCCCACTTCCACACCGCCTACGCCGCCCGTCACGCCTTCCAGTTCGTGGACCCCGAGCGACAGGGGCGCTTCGAGGCGCTCGTCCGCGACCTCGCGGACGTCCCGCTCATCGAGGCGACGAAGGCGGTCGACGAGGGGCGGGTCGCGATGGACGGCGCGCCCTACGCGTGGGAGGCGGACGAGATGGTGTCGTGGCTCCGCGAGACGCCGATCGACGCGGGCGAGGTGGAGCGGGAGCGCGACCGCGTCCGGTTCGCCTACCGCAGCGCGGACGCGTCCGCCTGATCCTGCTGGTCGAGCACCCGGCGGATGTCGCGCTCGAGCGCGTCGGCGTCGCCCCGGTCGAATCCGAGGTGGACCGCGCGCACGACCCCCTCGCGATCGAGCAGGACGGTCGTGGGCAGCCGCGTGATCTCCATCTTCACCGCGAGCGCCGCCCCGCCCTTGTCCCAGAGCACCGGGAAGCCGACCGGGATCCGAGCGAGGAACTCCTCCAGCGCGGCGCGGTCCTCGTCGAACGAGATCGCGACCACGTCGACGCGCCGCTCGCGGAGCTCCCCGTGGAGCCGATCGAGCATCGGCAGCTGATCCCGGCAGGGCTCGCACCAGGTTGCCCAGAAGTCGACCACGGTCGCCTGCGCGCGGGGCGCGGGGACCCGCTCCTCGCGCCCGTCGAGGCGATTCGCCTCGAGGGAAACGGAGCGTCCCAGCAGAGGCGAGGTCTGCAACGAGGCGCGCGGTCCCGCGCAGGAAACGAGCGCGGCGGCGAGCGTGGCAGCGAGTGCAGCGCGTCGCATCTCGGGGATGATAGTCCGGACGGGACGTTCCCGCCCTGTTCCTGATCGTGGTCAAGTCGGCGACGGCGTTGGAATGCGATGTTCGCGCACCGGAGGCGGGATGCGCGCTCACACACTGCTCGCTGTTGGGACGTTGGCGGCCCTCACGCCGCGGTTCGCGGCCGCGGGGACGATCGACGTCGACTCGACCACGCTCCTGAATCTGCAACAGCAGACGCGCGGCGGCGTCCCGGAGCAGCCGTTCGAGCTCGCGAGCACCGCGACCGCCTACGAGATCCTCTCGCTCACCGCGCGCGACCTGCGCGGCGGCGGCATCGACGACCTCACCTTCGTGGTCCGGACCTGGGGCGCCTGGGACATCCAGGACCGCCGCTGGGACGCGGGCACCCCCTCGAACCTCAACGCGGAGCTCTCCACCGCCTACGCGCAGGGTCGGCTCCTCGACCGCCGGCTCACGCTCCGCGTCGGGCGCACCGAGATCGCGGCGGGGACCGCGCGGATGTTGCAGATCGACGGCGGCGAGGCGGTCCTGGTCCTCCCCGCGGGCTTCCGGCTCTCGGGCTTCGTCGGCTCGCCGGTGTCGCAGCGCTTCACGACGCGCACGGGCGTCCTCTCCTGGAACGCGACCGGCGGCGACTTTGCCACGGGTGGTCGGGTGGGCTGGTCGCTCGCGCTCCCCGGCGGCGCGGGTCGGGGCGTCGACCTCGGCGCGTCGGTGGCCCTCGTCTCGGATGCGGGGAACCCGGTCCGGCAGGAGGTCGGCGCGGACGCGCGGCTGAAGCTCTGGGACCCGCTCGTCCTCACCGGGTCGGGCGCCTACAGCCTCTGGGACGAGCGGCTCGCGGAGGTCGTCGGCCGGGCGGCCTTCTCGGTGACCCGCTCGGTCCTCGTCGAGGCGGACTACCGCTTCGTCGCGCCGGACCTGCTCCTCGCGCGCAACTCGATCCTGTCGGTGTTCTCGGCGGAGGAGCGGCAGATCTTCGGCGGCGGCGTCAGCTGGCGCGCCCTCCGCGGCCTCACGCTCGCGGCCTCCTATCACTTGCAGCTCGAGCCGGGCGCGACCGAGGGCGCGAAGAAGTACGTCGGACAGGAAGGGAGCGCGCGCGCCGAGTGGCAGCGTGGGCCGACGCTCGCGGGCGTCGAGGGCTTCTTCCTCCAGGCGTTCGAGAACGGGTACGCCGGCGGGCGGCTCTTCGGCCGCCGCGAGCTCGGACGCGCGTTCGTCACGGCGGACGTCCTCGCCCACTTCTTCCGGGAGAAGGTGAACAACCAGGACGCAGCGGTCACGGGCTCGCTCTCGCTCGGGTACGAGCTCCTGCGCGGGCTGTCCGCGGTCGTCACCGGACAGGCCGGCGTCACCCCCTACATGGAGCAGACGTTCGAGGCCATGGCGAAGCTCGTCTACGGAGCGACCTACCGGAAGTCGGAGGTGCTGTGATGAACGCCCGGAACGGCGCCCTCGTCCTCGTCGCCGCGCTCGCGGCGTGCGGATACAAGCCGGTGACGGAGGCCGACCCGTCGAAGCAGCCGGCCTACGCCTTCCCGCACTCGGTCCACGTGGACGCCGGGGTCGCGTGCGCCGCCTGCCACGACGTGGCGAGCGCGAAGAAGCTCGACCCGGCCGTCCGGCACGTCGGGGTCCCGTCGGGCGCTTCCCGGCAGAAGCCCTGCTCGGACTGCCACGACAAGGACCCGAAGGCCGTCCCCTCGCGCCCCGCGCGCGACCACCGGCTCACCTTCTCGCACGCCGACCACCTGAAGCTCGTGAAGGACTGCCGGTCCTGCCACCAGAAGCTGCCGGAGCAGGGCGACCTCGTCGCGGCCGCGCCGCCGATGGCGGCCTGCACCGCCTGCCACTACCACCAGCGCGAGTTCGCCGAGGCCCGGTGCACGCCGTGCCACACCGACCTCAAGGCCTTCAAGCCGGAGACCGCGTTCCGCCACGAGGGCCAGTGGCTGAACGCGCACGGCCAGCTCGCGAAGCCCTCCGCGGAGAGCTGCGCGCAGTGCCACGACCAGACCTACTGCACGGCCTGCCACTCGCCCGCGACCGCGGCGACGCGCATCGAGGTGCAGTTCCCCGAGCGCGTGGACCGCTCGTTCGTCCACCGCGGCAACTACGTCGGGCGGCACACGGTCGAGGCGCAGGCGAGCCCGTCGTCCTGCCGCCGCTGCCACGGGTCCGGGTTCTGCGACGCCTGCCACACGGCAAACGGGTTCTCGGCGAGCGCCGTCACGGGCACGCTGGTGCGTCCGCTCTCGCACACGGCGGCGTTCGTCGCCGGTGGACACAAGAACGACGCGCGCCGCGACATCTCCTCCTGCGCCGCGTGCCACGACCAGCAGGGCGCGCAGCAGACCTGCGTCGGCTGCCACGCGACGGGCGGCACCGGCGGGAACCCGCACCCGAAGAAGTTCCTCGACAAGCACGACGCGGGGGACCGGTCGAGGAACGCGATGTGCCGGACGTGCCACAAGAGCTGACCGAGAACGCGACCTCGACCCGGAGTCGACCCTTCCGTCACCCGCCCGTCGCCGCCGGGTGGTGCAGCACCTGGACGACGAGCCCCTCGGGCCCCGCGACGTAGAGCGATCGCGCCCCGTCGCGGTGCGTGCGCGGGCGCTTCAGGATCCGCGCGCCGCACGCGTCGAGGTGGCGCTCCCAGGCGTCCACCTCCTCGGCGCGGGCGACGAAGAGCCCGAGGTGGTCGAGCATCCCCGGGCCCTCCCCCGCGGCGCGATCCACGTCGCGGTGGAGCGCGACGTCGTCGCCGGCGCGGCGCAGGTAGACGTTCTCGGGATCCGGGCGCCAGCCCACCTCGTAGCCGAGCACCCGCACGAAGAAGTCCTCGGCGGCCGCGAGGTCGCGGACGCGGAGCGCCGCGTGGCGCAGCCCCAGCGAGGGCGGTGTGCTCCCGGCCATCTGCGATCGGTAACCGCGCGCCGGCCCGCGTGCAGGGAAGCGCGGTCTTTCTGGCCCTCCATGCTCGCGGCGGCGACCACGACGCGGTGACCGTCCTGCGTTCGCACCAGGAGTCAGTGTCCGTCCGCCCGGCTGCGCCGCTCGGGCGACATCCGCCGGAGCTGGGCGAGCCGAGCCCTGACGGTCGCCGCATCCGTGTCCGTCCGCCAGACCGCACCTAGTTCCCGGCTGCATGCCTGAGCAGCCTCGTGCAGGCTCGCGCGCCGGAGGCCAGACATGGCGAGGCGATCGACGGAGCAGGCGCGCAGGTCGGGGTGGCGGCAGTGGAAGGCGGGC
>DASWCJ010000116.1:0-14418 GCA_036390155.1 Anaeromyxobacter sp. | reverse complement strand
GGAGAAGGATCGCATCCTGCGCATCGTGCGCTGATCGGAGCGGTCAAGGCTTCACGCCGCGCACGAGCGTGCGGAAGCAGCGGATCGCGATCGCGCCGCCCTCGCGCGGGATGGGCTCGAAGCCGCGAGCCTTGCCCGCGAGCACGGCGTCCCGCACCTCCGCCTTCGGGCGTGCCGGCGTCCCGCGGTCGAACCACTCGTCGAAGTCGAGCTCGAACGGCTCCTCCTCCACGCGGATCGCTTCGAAGCCACAAGCCGCGAGCAGATCGACGAGCGTGCCCAGCGTGAGATGGCGCGTGTGGGTGCGATCGCGAGCCCGCTCGATGTCCTGATGCCACCGAAAACGCACCGGGTCGGGATCCCCCGTTTGATCGCAGAGCAGCAGGACGTCGCCGGGGCGCAGCAGATCGGCCTGGCGGCGCACGAACGCCAGCGGATCATCCACGTGGTGGACGACGTACCGGGAGACCGCCGCATCGTAGGGCAGCCCGGGCGCGAGATCGAAGAGTGAGCCTGCTCGAACCGGGCGCGCTCGCCGAAGCGAGTGCAGCGGCTCCGTGCCCGCCCGATCATCTCGCCGGAGAGATCGACCCCGTGGACGCGGTATCCAGCCGCGAGGAGCGCTTCACTCACGAGCCCCGGGCCGCAGCCGGCGTCGAGGATCCGCGCGCCCGGAGGCAGCGACGCGAACCCGACGAGCCGGGCGAGGGCCGCGGGATCGGTCTGGACCGGAGAACGTTCGAAGCGCTCCGCCTGCCCGTCGAAGGCAGCCTGGAGTTCCTGGTTGTGGCGGTCCACCACGCCAGGATAGCGCAGGGAGCTGGTTCCGCGAGGTCCCGGTCGTCTCGTCGCGGCCGCGGGTCGCGGAGCTCGCCCTCCCGTTCGCGCGGCTCGCGCTCGCCTGGGTGCTCCGGCGCCCGGAGGTCTCCTCCCGATCATCGGCGCGACCCGGCCCGAGCAGATCGAGGGGCATCGACGCGGCGCTCGCGTAGCGACCTGCGGTTCGCGCTGCGCTCCCCGCGGGCGGGGGGGATGCCCGCCCTGCCGCCCCAGGGGCGCCCGCCCCGTGCGATGCGCCCGCTCCCTCCGCAGCTTTCCCCGTGATGCGCGCCCGCGGCGACGCCGCGCTCCGCATCTGTGCCCCTCGGGGGGCGACAACGACCAAACGGGAAGGGGAACTTCGATGAGGAACCTGATTCGCAGCGGGCTCGCCGCAGGCATCGCCGGCGTGCTCGCGCTGGGGGGCCTCGCGCTCGCCCAGCAGAACGCGCCGCCGTCCGGCAGCCCCAGCTCCGGCACGGGCTCCGGCGCGCCGAACTCCGTCGGCCAGGGCGACACGAGCCGCCCGGGCGCCTCGCCGAGCAGCGGCGGCCAGGGCTCGAGCAGCGACACGGGGACGCCGGGCACCTCCGCCGCGCCGGGCACCAAGGCCGGTCCGTCCGACACCGGCGGCGGACCGACCGCCGGATCCGACCGGACCGTGACCGGCGCTCCGTCCGCCGGCCAGAAGATCGACGCGAAGCTCCAGAGCAAGCTCGAGAAGATCCACGCCGACAACCTGGCCGAGGCCCAGCTCGGGCAGCTCGCGGCGCAGAACGCGCAGTCGCCCGACGTGAAGCAGTTCGCGGAGAAGATGCAGACCGATCACCAGCGGCTGGACGGCAAGCTCCAGCAGATCCTGCAGACGATGGGCGCCTCGCTCGAGGGCAAGGACTTCGACAAGGCGCAGAAGGACAACCAGAAGGACCTGCAGCAGCTCCAGTCCAAGACCGGCAAGGACTTCGACAAGGACTACATGTCGCGGATGGTGAAGGACCACGAGAAGGACCTGAAGGTGGTCAAGGACGCCCAGAAGGACGCGGAGAAGGGGAAGCACAGTGAGCTCGCGGCCCTGCTCCAGAGCGCGCAGACCGGCATGCAGGGACACCTCGACCAGGCGAAGCAGGTCCAGAAGTCCGTCGAGAAGGCCGGCTCGACCGCGACCGGCCCCGCGTCGAGCGGGACGGGCTCGGGGACCAACCCGGCCGACTCGACCAAGCCGAGCCAGCCCAGCCAGGGGCAACGCGAGTCCAAGTAGCGGGGGAGGACAGGGAGCGATCCGGGGCCGGGCGTCCGCGGGGCGCCCGGCCCTTCGCGTCCCGACGCCTACGCCGCTCGGCGCGCCGGGGCGGGGCGCGGACGGAGGCGGAGCGCGAGCCGCTCCTCGCCGCGCAGCACCTCGGCCGGGATCTCCTCCGGGTGGCCGAGCACCATCGCGCGCACGACGTCGTCGAGGGTCTCGACCGCGAGGCCCGCCGCGGCGATCACGAGGTCGCCGCGCCGGAGCCCGGCCGCGGACGCGGGCGAGTCCTCCACCACCTCGAGCACCCGCACCCCGCGCGAGCGGCTCACCCGCGCCGCCTCGGAGGGATCCAGGTCCTCGCCGCGCGCGGCGACGCCGAGGAACGGGCGGCGGACCTCGCCCTCGTGGATGAGCGTCGAGGCGACCCACCCGGCCGTCGTCGCGGGCACCGCGAAGCCGATGCCGCGCGCCCAGGGCAGCATCGCCGTCGCGACGCCGACCACCGCGCCCCGCGCGTCGAGCAGCGGCCCCCCGGAGTTTCCGGGGTTCACCGCAGCGTCCGTCTGGACGAGCCCCTCCAGCACCTCGCCGCGCGGCGCCCCCAGGTTCCGGTGGAGCGCCGAGACGACGCCGAGCGAGACCGACCGCTCGAAGCCGAGGGGGTTCCCGATCGCGACCACCACCTCGCCCACCCGGAGCCTGCGCTCCGCGAGCGCGAGCGGCGGGAGGTCGGTGGTGGAGGCGCGGACCACGGCGAGGTCGGTGCGCGCGTCGCTGCCGACGAGCTCGGCGCGGACCACCCGGGCGCCGGAGAGGCGCACCCGCAGCGGCCCGCCGCCCGCGGCGACGTGGGCGTTCGTCAGGACGAAGCCGTCCTGCGCGAGCACGACGCCCGAGCCCTGGCCGCGCCCGTGCTCGATCCCGACGACCGACGGGGCCGCGGCGGCGACGAGGTCCGCGAGGTCCGCCGAGAAGGACTGGAGCGCGGTCACGGCCGCCTCCCCGCGCGCTCTCCGCGCGCGCCGACGGTGACCGTCAGCTCCCGCACCTCGCCGCCGCGCACGATCCGCGCCGCGACGGGTTGGCCGATCCGGTCCTCCTCGAGCACCGGCAGGAGGTCCCCGGGCTCCGTCACTGGCTCGCCGCCGAGCGCGAGCAGCGCGTCGCCGACGAGGAGCCCGCCGCGCTCCGCCGGGCTCTCCGGCTCGACGGCGGAGACGAGCAGCGCGTGCGGCTGTCCGGCCCGCGCCGCGAGCGCGCCGAGCCGGACCGGGAAGGTCGCGATGCCGAGGTACCCGCGGCGCACGGCGCCGTGCGCCGCGAGCGCGCCGACCACCCGGCGCAGCGTCGCGGGCGGCACCACCATCACGGTCCCGCGCACGAGGCCGGCGCACGCGACCCCGAGCGCAGCGCCGCCCGCGCCGATCGCGAGCGAGCCGGAGAGGCCGGGGGCGAGGTCGAGCGAGGTCTCGAGGTACCGATCGATCTTGCCTCCCGCGCCCGTGCGCCACTCGCCCGCGGTGCGGGCGACCATCCCGAGCGCCGCGCGGACGCTCTTCCCGGGCCGCGAGAGCGAGAGGACGAGCTCGCCGGGCGCCGGCGCCTCGTCCGTCCAGACGGGCACCGGGAGCCCGGTCGCGGACGCGCGGAGCAGCGCGAGGTCCGTCGTCGGGTCGCGTCCGAGGACCTCGGCGGTCGCGCGCTCGCCGGAGGCGAGGCCGATCTCGACCTCCTCGTCGCGCTCGAGGACGTGGTGGGCGGTGACGACGAGCCCGTCTGCGGACCAGACGACCCCGCTCGCGGGGCCGCGCCGGCGGCCCTCGACGCGGACGACGTGGGGCGCGTGCTCGGCGACGAGGGCGGCGGTGCGGCGGGACAGGGCGGTGAGGGCGTCTTCCATGGCTTCGATTCCTCCGGAGGAGAGCGTAGGAGCCGGCCGCGCCCGCCACATCGGCGGGAGGGACGGCTTCGGGACCTGGCCGAATGGGCAGGTCTCGTCAGGTCCCGAGCCCGTCGAGCGGCGAACGGGCTTCGCGACCGATTAGATCCCGGGGGTGAATCCGGTCCGCGTCCTCGTCCTCGCCGACGACCCCATCGCGCGCGCGGGGCTCGCCGCGCGGCTCGCGGCGCGGGAGGACGTCGCCGTCGTGCCCGACGGCGAGCCCGCCGGAGCCGGCGCCGCGGCGATCCTCTGGGATCTCGGCGTTGCGGGCGCGGCGGACCCGCTCGCTGCCCCGGCCGGACTTCCGGTCGTCGCGCTCGCCGCGGGAGAGGAGGCCGCCGCCGAGGCGCTCCGCGCGGGCGCGCGAGCGGTGCTCTCGCGTGGGGCGCCCGCCGACGTGGTCGCAGCGGCGCTCGTCGCCGTCGCGCGAGGCCTCGAGGTCCTCGATCCCGCGGTGGCGGACGGCTGGATCAGGCCGCCGGCGGACGCTCCCGCGGCGGGGCTGACCGCCCGGGAGACCGAGGTGCTCGGGCTCCTCGCCGAGGGGCTCGCGAACAAGGCCATCGCGGCGCGGCTCGGGATCTCCGAGCACACCGCCAAGTTCCACGTGAACGCGATCCTCGCGAAGCTCGGCGCCGAGAGCCGGGCCGCGGCGATCGTGAAGGCGGCGCGGCTCGGGCTCGTCGCGCTGTAGGCGATCCCCCGACGGGCGCGGTGCTCCGGCGCGCGGCTCGATAGCATGGGCAGCGGAGGGAGCCATGGCCGACCGGAACGGGAACGACGTCGAGCGGCGGGCGCAGGCCGGGATGGAGGCGCGGGGCGGCGCCGCGCTCGCCCGCGACCTCCTCGCGAGGCAGCCAGTCGGGGTGCTCGCGACCCTCTCGGTCCGGCACGGCGGTACACCGTTCACCTCGCTCGTGCCGTTCGCCGTCTCGCTGGAGGGCGAGCCCATCCTGCTCCTCTCGTCGCTCGCGCAGCACACCCGAAACCTCGAGGCCGATCCGCGCGCCTCGCTCCTCGTCCACGACGCGGCGGCGGCCGTGAAGGATCCGCGCACCGCCGCCCGGGTCGCCGTGGTCGGGCGTGTCCGCCGGCTCGCCGGCGACGAGGAGGCGGAGGCCCGCACGCGGTACCTCGCGCGCCACCCGGGGGCGCGGGGGCTCCTCGAGCTCGACTTCGCGCTCTTCCGGCTCGACGTCGCGGAGGCGCAGCTCGTCGGCGGGTTCGCCGCGGCAGGGTGGCTGTCGGCGGCGGAGCTGCGGGGTTAGGCCCGCGCCAGTCTATACTGATGGTCATGCTCTGCCCGAAGTGCGGCCGCCCGCGCGTCGACGGTCCGGAGTGCCCGGCCTGCGGCGTCGTGTATGCGCGCTGGCGGCCGCCGGCCCCGGCGCCCGCTGTGTCGCCGCCCGTCGTGGAGCCTTCGCGAGGCGGCCCGCGCCCCGGGACGATCCTCGTCGCGCTCGCGGCGGCGGTCCTCGTCGCGGCGGTGGCGGTCCGCACGATGCGCGCGCGGACCGCCGACTCCGAGGGTGCGCCGGCCCCGGCCCCGGTCCCGGTCCTGGCGACTCCGGCGAGCGCCGAGGCGCGCCCGGCGGCGCCCGGGCCGGCCCGTCCACCCGCGGACGCGCCGCCCGAGCCGCCCGTCGTGGAGGCCGTCCCCCCGGCGCCGCCCGGGGGCGTCCGCCCGGCCACCCCGCCGCCCGAGGCCGCCTCGTGCGCGATGTACGCGCCGGACGGCATCCCCGAGCCGCCCCCGCGGCCCCGCGTCTCCTCGGAGTGGTACGTCGGCGCGGGTGGGTTCCGCCGCGCGATGGAGGAGAGCGAGTCCGCCGCCGCGCCGGTGGTGGCGCTCTTCTTCACGACCTGGTGCCCGCACTGCCGCCGCTTCGACGCGGAGGTCGTGCCCTCGCGCGAGGTGCAGGGGCTCGCCGCCGTGAAGGTGAGGGTGGACGCGGAGGGCGGCGCGGACGCCCGCGAGCTCGCGCGGAAGTACGGGGTGAACCGCTACCCGACCGTGCTCCTCTTCCGCCCGAACGGCACGCCGCCGGTGAGTATCTCGACGAACCCGTCGCCGAGGTCGTTCGTCGCCGCGTGCGAGCGGGAGCTGCCGGATCCCGCGCGCGAGCACCTCGACCGCGGCGTCTCGCTCGGACGGTCGGGGCCACCGGAGCAGGCGGTGCAGGAGCTGAAGGCGGCGGCGGGCGATCCCCGCCTCGCGCCGCTCGCCCTCGACCACCTCGGCGCCCTGGCGCTCCGCGCGAGCTGCTTCGGCCGCGCGGAGGCGGTCTACACGCGCGTGCTCGAGCTCGCCCCCGCCGACGAGGGCGGCCGCGCGCACTACCTCCGCGGCCTCGCGCGCCTGCGCACCGGGGCGGTGGCGCTCGCCCTCACGGACGCGGAGGCGGCTTGCCGCCTCGGCCACCGCGAGGGCTGCGGCGTGCTCGAGCGGGCCCGCGCCGCGCCCTCCGCGACGCCCTGATCGGCGCTTGTCCCCGGACTTCCACCGCCCCGCGGAGCGGGGCTGGGGAGGGGGCTCCCCGGACTTCCTCCGCCCCGCGGGGGAGGCGCGCGGCCTCCTCCACCCACGCGCCGGTGAGCCGCGCCGCGAGCGCGAGCCCCTCGATCCAGGACGGGCCGTCGGGCGCGAACCGCTCCGCGGATGCGAGCACGCCCGCCTCGAGCGCGAGATCCTCGCCGAGGACGCGCGCGGCCGCCTCGTCGAGGCCGCAGGCGGCGAGGAACGCGTCGCGACGCCGGGCGGGGACCCCGAGCCGCCCGAGCCACGCCGCGAGCGCCGCCGCGCCGCGGTCCGGACCGGGGCGGAGCCCCGCAGACCGGGCGAGCCCGGCGAGGAGCGCGCGGCGGAGCCCCTCGGCCGCGAGCCGTCCGGCGTCGGGCCGAAGCGCGAGCGCCTCGAGGACGTCGCCCGAGGGGATCGCGCCGCGGCCGGGCACGACCGTGCGGGCGTGCCGGAGCCGGAAGCGGCGGACGTGCGAGGGGGTCGGGACCCGAGGCGCGGTCGGCGGAGGAGCGCCCTGCCGGCGCGCGCGGGCGAACGCGATCGCGGCCGAGACGCAGGCGCGCGCGTCCTCCGCCTTCGGGTCCTTCGCCCGGGGCAGGAACCGGCGGACGCGCTCGCGCGCCGGCCCGCCGAGCCGTGCCGCGGCGAGCACCCGCGGCCAGGTCCGTTCGCCGTACCGGAGCGCCGCGCCCGCCGCGACGAGGGCCCGCGCCTCGCGCGCGGAGAGGAGCCCCTCGGCACGCGCGTCCTCCGCCGCGGCACGGACCGCGACGAGGGGCACCGTGAGCGGCCGAAACCCGTGCTCGGCGTCGCCGTGCAGGAGCGCGACCTCGCCGTCGTCGTCGATGACGCCGTCGCGGACCCAGCGGAAGATCCGGCCGACGCCGACGACGCCGAGCGGCGCGAGCTCGGCCGCGCGCAGCGCCCCCATGCTGCCGCCGCCGAACACGGCGACCCCCGCGTCGAGGGCGAGGAGGAGCTCGTGCGGCCACACCGACGGCGTCGTGTCGAAGAGGCCGTCCACGAGCGCGATGGCGAGCGGCCGCTCCGGGAGCACCGCGAGCACGTCGCCTGCGCGGGCCGGCGGGAGGACGCGGCACGGGCCGAGGCGCCGGGCCACGCCGGCGGGGAGGGAGGGCCCGAGGAAGGCGACGACGTCGGTGGCGCGGGCGCGGACGGTCATGGCGCGGCCCTCAGAGGAGCTCCGAGAGGAGGAGGCCGGGGACGATCGCGCGCACCACCGAGATGCCGGGCGGGGCCGCGAGCGGGACCGCCACGGCGCGGAGCCCGGCGCGCCCGAGCCGGCGGACGACCTCGCGCACCGCCGCGGCGGCGCCCACGGCCGGGACGGTCGGAAGGGCGGCGGCGATCCGCCTCCCGCGGGCGCGCTCGAGCAGCGCGCGGAGCGGCTCGGCCGCGGCGCGGTCGGAGACCGCCACGTCCTCGCGCGCCCCGTGGATCTCGGTGGCGCGGGACTGGGCCGCCTCGAGCAGGGCCGCGTGGAGCGCGCCGTCGCGCGTCGTGCGGCAGGCATAGCCCGCCGCGACCGGGACGGCCGAGCCCTCGGCGTCGAGGAGCAGCGCCGCCGCGGCAGGGAGGCCGAGCTCTCGGGACGAGAGGTCGAGGAGGTAGGCACGCAGGCCGGCCCGCTCGAGCCGTGCCGCGAGCGCCGCCGAGCGCGGCGCCGCCCGCGCAAGGGTGCGCGGGTCGAGAAGCCGCCGCGCGAGTTCACGATCCGTGAATCCGTCCGGCAGCGCCCGCGCCACCCGGTCGCGCTCGATCGCCTCGAGCAGCGCGTGCAGGAGCGCGGCCGCAGGGGCGGGGGCGGCGCCCATGCCGTTCGAGGTCCAGCGGAGCAGGGCCGGCCCGAGCCAGGCGCCGCCCGGCGGTGGCACGTGGACGGCGTGGGCAGGGACGAGCACGGGGGCTCCCGTCGCGAGGTCGCGCCCGCGCCGCCAGGCGAGCCGGACCTCGTCCCAGCCGTCCTCGCCGCCCGCAGGATCGAGCGCGCGCGGGCCCAGCACGTCGTCGCCGCCCGCCGCGAGCTCCGCGGCGCACCCCCAGGCCGACTGCGTCGCGTTCTCGGCCCCCGCGAGCTCCGCCGCCTCGAGGAGCGCGCCGAGGGCGGCCGCCTCCGCGGTCTCGCCCTTCCCGTTCGTCACCTGGAGGACGTGGCCCCGCGGCCGGACTGCGCTCGCCACCTCGACGCCCGTCCGGTCGAGCCCGGTGAGCCGCGCGACGCGCGTGACGCCGAGCGCCCGCGCCAGGGCCGCGCCCGGATCCCCTCCCCGGCCCCGCTCCGCAGGGCGGTGGAGGTCCGGGGACCAACCCTCCCGAAGGGGACGACCCGCAGGCACGATCGGGGTTATATCGCCTCCATGCCCGCAGGCTCCGTCGAATCCGCGCTCGCGCACTACGAGAAGAACGCCGCCATCTACCTCGACGAGCTGAAGCGGCTCGTCCGGATCCCGAGCGTCTCCTTTGCGGGCTTCCCCGAGGTCGAGGTGGGGCGCAGCGCGGACGCGGTCGCGGAGCTCCTGCGGCGCCGTGGGTTCCCGACCGTCGAGGTGCTCCGGGTGGACGGCGCCCACCCGTACGTCTTCGGCGAGCGGATCGAGGACCCTTCCCTCCCGACCCTGCTCCTCTACGCCCACCACGACGTGCAGCCCGCGGGCGAGGTCGAGCAGTGGCGCTCGCCGCCGTTCGACCCGACCGAGCGCGACGGCCGGCTCTTCGGGCGCGGCGCGGCGGACGACAAGGCCGGCATCCTCGTCCACGCGGCGGCAGTGGACGCCTGGGTGCGTGGCGCGCACGGCACGCCGCTCAACCTCAAGATCGTCGTGGAGGGCGAGGAGGAGATCGGCTCGGAGCACCTCGCCGCCTTCATCGGCCGCTACCGCTCCCGGCTCGACGCGGACGCGATGATCCTCACCGACACCGGGAACGTCGACGTGGGCGTCCCGAGCGTCACGGTCGCGCTGCGCGGCCTCGTCACGGTCGACGTCGAGGTCCGTGCGCTCGAGCAGTCGGTCCACTCCGGCATGTGGGGCGGGCCGATCCCGGATCCCACGATGGCCCTCGCGAAGATACTCGCGACGCTCGTGGACGCGGAGGGCCGGATCGCCGTCCCGGGCCTCACGGACCGGGTGCGCCCCATCACCGAGGCGCAGCGGCGCGCGATCGCGGAGCTGCCGGTCGGCGCCGCGGAGTTCCGGTCCCAGGCGCGGCTCCGGCCCGGGGTGGAGCTCCTCGGCAAGGGGCGCCACCCGCTCGAGCTCAACTGGTGGGAGCCCTCGCTGGCGGTGAACGCGATCCAGGCATCCAACCGCCGCGACGCCCGGAACATCATCAACGACGCCGCGTGGGCGCGGGTCGGCGTCCGGCTCGTCCCCGACATGGACCCGGCCGACGTGAGGGAGCGGCTCGTCGCAGCGCTCCGGCAAGCGGTCCCGTGGGGGCTCGAGGCGAGCTTCCACGTCGAGACCGCCGGGGCGCCCTGGACGACGGACGTGGGCCACGCTGCGTTCGCGGCGGCCTTCCGGGCGCTCGAGCGCGGCTTCGGCCGCCCCGCGGTCGCGATCGGCTGCGGCGGCTCGATCGGCTTCGTCGAGCCCTTCGCGAAGGCGCTCGGCGGCGTGCCCGCCCTCCTGATCGGCGTCGAGGATCCGCGCTCGAATCCGCACTCGGAGAACGAGAGCCTCGGCCTCGCCGACTTCCAGCGGGCGATCCGCTCCGCGATCCACATGTACGCGGAGCTCGCGCCCGCGCTCCGTAAATAGCCCGGCCCCGCGCCGGCAGGCCGGGCATCCCATTGGCCCCGCGACGCGCGCGGCGGCGGCGGGCGATTATGATGGAGCCCCGGCCCCTGCCGGGACGGCGCGGACCGCGCCGGACGGCGAGGAGAGCGGATGGGTCCCCCCAGGAAGGCGAGCACCGCACGAGGCGAGGAGGCGAAGGCCCTCCAGCGCGCCCGGTACCTCCCGAACGCGCGCACGGGGTCCGACGTCGAGACGCTCCGGCGCTCGTTCCTCGACCACCTCCAGTTCTCGCAGGGGAAGGACGAGCACACCGCCACCTCCCTCGACCGGTTCTTCGCGATCGCCTACTCGGTGCGCGACCGGATGATGCGCAACTGGATCGAGACGCAGCAGTCGTACTACCGGAACGACGCGAAGCGCGTGTACTACCTCTCGCTCGAGTTCCTGATGGGCCGGGCGCTCGAGAACAACCTCCTCAATCTGGGCCTGGTCGATCCGACCCGATCCGCCCTGAAGGACCTCGGGCTCGAGCTCTCCGACCTCTTCGCGTCCGAGCCGGACGCGGGGCTCGGGAACGGCGGCCTCGGGCGGCTCGCGGCCTGCTTCCTCGACTCGCTCGCGACCTTGCAGTACCCGGCCTACGGCTACGGCATCCGGTACGAGTTCGGGATCTTCGACCAGGAGATCCGGAACGGCTTCCAGATCGAGCGGCCGGAGGAGTGGCTCCGCTTCGGCAGCGCCTGGGAGATCGCGCGGCCGGAGTACGTCGTGCCGGTGGGGTTCTACGGGCGCACCGAGCATCGGATGGACGCGAACGGGAAGCTGCGCGTCCAGTGGGTCGACGCGCGCCACGTGCTCGGGATGCCCTACGACGTCCCCATCGCGGGGTTCCGCAACGGGACCGTCAACACGCTCCGGCTCTGGCGGGCGCGCGCGTCGGAGGAGCTCGACCTCGCGGACTTCAACGCGGGCGACTACCTCGCCGCGGTCGCGGAGAAGGACGTCTCCGAGAACATCTCGAAGGTCCTCTACCCGAACGACCTCACCGTGATGGGGAAGGAGCTGCGGCTGCAGCAGCAGTACTTCTTCGTCGCCTGCTCCATCCACGACATCGTCGCGCGCCACCTCAAGGTGCACGAGTCCTTCGACGACTTCCCGGACAAGGTCGCGATCCAGCTCAACGACACGCACCCGGCCATCGCCATCGCCGAGCTGATGCGGGTGCTCGTGGACGAGTTCGGGCTCGAGTGGGACCGCGCCTGGGAGCTCTGCCGCGCGATCTTCGCCTACACGAACCACACCCTCCTCCCGGAGGCGCTCGAGCGCTGGTCGGTCGACCTCTTCGGCCGCGTGCTCCCGCGCCATCTCGAGATCGTCTACGAGGTGAACCGGCGCTTCCTCGCCGAGGTGCGGGGCGGGGGCCGCGTCGACGAGGCGTCCGCCTCGCGGATGAGCCTCATCGAGGAAGGGCCGGTGAAGCACGTCCGGATGGCGAACCTCGCCGTGATCGGCTCGCACTCGGTGAACGGCGTCGCGGCGCTCCACACCGAGCTCCTGAAGCGCGATCTCCTGAAGGACTTCCACGCCCTCTGGCCCGACCGGATCAACAACAAGACCAACGGCGTGACCCCGCGGCGCTGGCTCCTCCAGGCGAACCCCGGGCTCGCGAGCGCGATCACCGAGGTGCTCGGGCCCGAGTGGATCACCGACGCCACCCTCCTGCGCGGCCTCGAGCCGCTCGCGAACGACGCCGGGTTCCGCCGGCTGTTCCGGGACGTGAAGCGCGAGAACAAGGCCCGCCTCGCCGACGTCGTGAAGGCGGAGAACGGGATCACCCTCGACCTCGACTCCATCTTCGACGTGCAGGTGAAGCGGATCCACGAGTACAAGCGGCAGCTGCTCGCGATCCTGCGGATCGCCTCGGAGTACCTGCGGATGAAGGAGGACCGCAGCTACCGGCCGCACCCGCGCTCCTACCTGTTCGGCGGCAAGGCCGCCCCGGGGTACCTGATGGCGAAGGCCATCATCAAGCTCGTGGGCTCCGTCGCGGACGTCGTGAACCACGACGTCGACCTCCAGGGGCGGATGACGGTCGCGTTCCTCCGGAACTACCGGGTCTCGCTCGCGGAGCGGATCTTCCCCGCCGCGGACGTCTCCGAGCAGATCTCGACCGCCGGCAAGGAGGCCTCCGGCACGGGGAACATGAAGTTCGCCCTCAACGGCGCGCTCACCGTCGGCACGCTCGACGGCGCGAACGTCGAGCTGCGCGAGGAGGTCGGGCCGGAGAACTTCTTCCTCTTCGGCCTCACCGTCGAGCAGGTGAACGCGCTCAAGAAGCGCGGCTACGAACCATGGGAGTGGTACCGGAGCGACAAGCGCATCAAGGCGGTGCTCGACGCGCTCGCCGCCGGGACGTTCTCGCCCGACGAGCCCGGGCTCTTCCGTCCCATCGTGGACTCGCTCCTGAACGGCGGCGACCCGTACCTCGTCCTCGCCGACTTCGCGGCCTACCTCGCCTGCCAGGAAGAGGTGGGGCGCGCGTTCGAGGACCGCGAGCGCTGGACGAGGATGGCGATCCTCAACGTCGCCCGGTCCGGGAAGTTCTCGTCCGACCGGACGATCCGCGAGTACGCGCGCGAGATCTGGGGCGTGGTCCCGATCGCGAGCGAGTAGCGGCGCGCGCGGCCTCGCGCACGTCCTCGGGCCAGCCGAAGCGGGCGAGCTCGACGCGCCCGCCCTCGTCGAACGCGACCCCCTCCTCCTCGAGGAGCCGCCGCTGCACCGCCGCGCCGACGGGGTCGAGGATCGTGACGGCGGCCCGGCCGCGCGGGCGCGCGCCGCACACCCGCTGCCACGGCACGTCGTGCGCAGCGCCGCGGAGCGCGGCGAGCGCGAACCCCACCTGGCGGCCGGTGCGCGGCTTCCCCGCCACGAGCGCGACGCCGCCGTAGGTGGCGACGCGGCCGCGGGGGATCTTCCGGATCACCCGGTAGTAGAGCGCCCAGCCCGAGGGGAGACCTGGCATCCGCGGAATGTAGCAGCCGCGGTCGATCGGCGGCCGGCCCCCGAACCGCGCCTCCGCCCCGGCGGGGGCGGGGGCCCGCGCTGCCGGAGATCTTCCTTCCGGCCGGGCGCCACCGGGGCTAGCTTCGTCTTCCCATGAGAACGAACCGCGTCCTCCCGCTCGCGCTCGCCGTCCTCCTCCCGGCCTCCGGCTGCGGCTACCAGGCGATCCCTCGCGCCGAGAACGGCGTCGCCGCCGCCTGGGGCGAGGTGCAGAACCAGTACCAGCGCCGCGCCGACCTCGTCCCGAACCTCGTCGAGACCGTGAAGGGCTACGCGGCGCACGAGCGGGAGACGCTCGAGGCCGTCATCGCGGCGCGGGCGCAGGCGACCCAGGTGAAGCTGACCGTGGACGAGCTCACGCCGGAGAACGTGAAGAGGTTCGAGGCGGCCCAGGGGCAGCTCCGCTCGGCGCTCGGCCGCCTCCTCGCCGTCTCCGAGAACTACCCGCAGCTCCGGGCGAGCGAGAGCTTCCGCGACCTGCAGGCCCAGCTCGAGGGGACGGAGAACCGGATCGCGATCGCCCGGCGGCGCTACATCGAGCAGGTCCAGTCGTTCAACGACCTCGTCACCGTCCCGCCCACGAGCTGGACGAACTCGCTCACCTACCACAAGCAGCCCAAGGCCCAGTTCACCGCCACGGCGGAGAGCGCGGAGAAGGCGCCCGCGGTGAAGTTCGGGAAGTGACCGGCGCGACGTGAGCGCCCTCCGCGCGATCGCCCTCGCCGTCCTGTGGCCCGCGGCCGCCGCCGCGGCCGTGCCGGTCCCGCGCCTCACCGGGCCGGTGGTGGACGAGGCCCGCGTCCTCGACGCGAGCGCCCAGCGACGGCTCGCCGACCTCGCGCGGAGCGCCCGCGTGCGCGAGGGGGGCGAGGGGGTCCAGCTCCAGTACCTGCTCGTCCCGTCCCTCGAGGGCGAGCCCATCGAGGAGTTCTCGATCCGCGTCGCGGAGGCCTGGAGGGTCGGCTCGCGCGGCAAGGACAACGGGCTCCTCGTCGTCGTCGCGCTGCAGGATCGCGCGTTCCGCATCGAGGTGGGCGGCGGCCTCGAGGGAGAGATTCCGGACGCCCTC